>JAXHMK010000009.1:0-362500 GCA_034521495.1 Balneolaceae bacterium | reverse complement strand
AGGACTCGACTAACCCTGATCCGATTAGCGTTGATCAGGAACCCTTGGGTTTTCGGTGGACGGGTTTCTCACCCGTCTTATCGTTACTCATGCCTACAGTTTCTCTGCCGACCCCTCCAACAGCCCTCACAGGCCGCCTTCGGCGGAGTCGGTATGCTCCCCTACCACTCTATCAAGTGATAGAATCCATGGTTTCGGTAACCAGCTTATGCCCGCAAATTATCGACGCCGGATCGCTCGACCAGTGAGCTATTACGCACTCTTTTAAGGAATGGCTGCTTCTAAGCCAACCTCCTGGTTGTCTGGGCAATCCAACTTTCTTTGTTCAACTGAGCTGGTATTTTGGGACCTTAACCGATGGTCTGGGTTGTTTCCCTCTCGCGACAGGACGTTATCACCCTGCCGCTGACTGCCTGCCAACACCTGCCGGCATTCGGAGTTTGTCTAGGTTTGGTAGGCGGTGAAGCCCCCTAGCCTAATCAGTGCTCTACCTCCGGCAGGCTCTATGGCAAACGCTATACCTAAATATATTTCGGGGAGTACGAGCTATTTCCGGGTTTGATTGGCCTTTCACCCCTATCCACAGTTCATCCGATGGCTTTTCAACGCCAGGCGGTTCGGGCCTCCAGCACCTGTTACGGCACCTTCACCCTGACCATGGATAGATCACCCGGTTTCGCGTCTGCCCCGCCGTACTGCTCGCCCTTCTCAGACTCGCTTTCGCTGCGGCTTCTCCGCTGAGCGGATTAACCTCGCACGACAGGAGCAACTCGTAGGCTCATTATACAAAAGGCACGCCGTCATCCCGACACATGACTCAGTCCACAACGCTCCCGCCTGCCAGCTATTTCACTGCCATGGCTGGGGCTTTTCGTTCGCTCCCAACACAGTTGGGACGGCTCACGTAAAGCTCGCCTTGTACACTCAGTCATGCATCGAGACTCCGACCGCTTGTAAGCACACGGTTTCAGGTACTATTTCACTCGCCGTCTCGGCGTTCTTTTCACCTTTCCCTCACGGTACTTGTCCACTATCGGTCATACAGATGTATTTAGCCTTGGCGGATGGTGCCGCCAGATTCATGCAGGATTTCACCGGTCCCGCATTACTCAGGATAACCACTACCTCCCCTCCAGCTTCGCCTACCGGCCTTTCACCGTCTATGGGGCTGCTTTCCAGTCAGCTTCGACTCGCCGTTGGTTCAGATCTTGTGGTCCTACTACCCCCCGCCAGGTTGCCCCGACAGGGTTTGGGCTCCGTCCCGTTCGCTCGCCACTACTTGGGACATCACTATTGTTTTCTTTTCCTCCTCCTACTTAGATGTTTCAGTTCGGAGGGTTTGCCTTCCCGAAGGAATATCCGTCTAACGACGGATGGGTTTCCCCATTCGGATACCCGCGGATCAACGCTTCTTTGCAGCTCCCCGCAGATTTTCGCAGCTTAGCACGTCCTTCATCGCCACTGTATGCCTAGGCATCCACCGTGTGCCCTTTTCTGCTTTTACTTGCATGGTTTGCACAACACCTGGTTGAGCAAACCCGCACATAAGCAATGAGCTCGATTTTTTACCTCGATCTAATCATAAAATTGGTACGTGTGTGAGGAATAATAATAACACACACATACACAGCATTTACTACCACTATGTCAAAGAACGTTTCCGCCAACGGCGGAATGAATCAATATTTAAATCACACATGATGCCTCAACGGCACCATCTGTCATTTGAATACTGAGCCTGCCGGCCCGGCCGGCCATCGCCCGGCTTGTGGAGCTACGGGGATTCGAACCCCGGACCCCCTGCTTGCAAAGCAGGTGCTCTAGCCAGCTGAGCTATAGCCCCAAAATTTCTTCCAGGTTTATTGCCCGCCGGACCCTCCCGGCCGTGCCGGGATGCTCTAACCAGCTGAGCTATAGCCCCTTTGATTGTTGATTTATTATTGCCGATTGATTAAACCGGCAATCAACATTCATCAATCGAAAATCCAAAGTGGGCTTGGCAGGAGTTGAACCTGCGACCTCACGCTTATCAGGCGTGCGCTCTAACCACCTGAGCTACAAGCCCATATTTTGTGGCTTGCTCCCCGGTAAGTCAGACCGGTCGAAAAACGCGACCTTCCCGCCAACCCTGTCGGGACGCTCTAACCACCTGAGCTACAAAGCCCTGCTGCGCTCCTGCGGAGGACTCCTGTCCACTTCAAAACACAAACAAACATAAACAGATTGCTGAGCGGCCGGGCGATCAATTTCCTCTTAGCAAAGGAGGTGATCCAGCCGCACCTTCCGGTACGGCTACCTTGTTACGACTTAGCGCCAGTTACCAGGCTTACCCTAGGCACCTGCCTTCCCCGAAGGGATTAGCACGGCGACATCAGGTACTCCTGACTTCCATCGCTTGACGGGCGGTGTGTACAAGGCCCGGGAACGTATTCACCGCGTCGTTGCTGATACGCGATTACTAGCGATTCCACCTTCATGGAGTCGAGTTGCAGACTCCAATCCGAACTGGGAATGGCTTTCGAGATCTGCACCCCCTTGCGGGGTGGCTTCCCTCTGTACCATCCATTGTAGCACGTGTGCAGCCCCGGACATAAGGGCCATGATGACTTGACGTCGTCCCCACCTTCCTCACTACTTGCGTAGGCAGTCTGGCTAGAGTCCCCACCTTGACGTGCTGGTAACTAACCACAGGGGTTGCGCTCGTTGCGCCACTTAAGGCAACACCTCACGGCACGAGCTGACGACAGCCATGCAGCACCTTCTCAGTCGCCCCGAAGGGAAGCCCCGTTTCGGGGGCGGTCGCCTGAGATTTAGCCCGGGTAAGGTTCTTCGCGTTGCATCGAATTAAGCCACATGCTCCACCGCTTGTGCGGGCCCCCGTCAATTCCTTTGAGTTTCATTCTTGCGAACGTACTCCCCAGGTGGTATGCTTACTGCGTTAACTGCGTCACAGAACCCGAAAGCCCTACAACTAGCATACATCGTTTACAGCGTGGACTACCAGGGTATCTAATCCTGTTCGCTCCCCACGCTCTCGTGCCTCAGCGTCAATACTGACCCAGCCGGCCGCCTTCGCCACTGATGTTCTTCGTGATATCTATGCATTTCACCGCTACACCACGAATTCCACCGACCTCTGTCAGATTCAAGACACCCAGTATCGGAGGCCATTTTACCGTTAAGCGGCAAGATTTCACCTCCGACTTAGGCGCCAGCCTGCGCACCCTTTACACCCAATGATTCCGGACAACGCTTGCACCCTCCGTATTACCGCGGCTGCTGGCACGGAGTTAGCCGGTGCTTGTTCAATTGGTACCGTCAGTGGGGATCGAAACCCCCAGATTCTTCCCAAATAAAAGCCGTTTACAACCCATAGGGCCGTCTTCCGGCACGCGGCGTGGCTGCGTCAGGGTTTCCCCCATTGCGCAAGATTCCTCACTGCTGCCTCCCGTAGGAGTCTGGGCCGTGTCTCAGTCCCAGTGTGGGGGATCATCCTCTCAGACCCCCTAGCTATCATCGCCTTGGTAAGCCGTTACCTTACCAACTAACTAATAGCACGCAGACCCATCTAAATCCAGCCGAAGCTTTTAACAACTGTGGCCATGCGGCCCCGCTGCATTATGCGGTATTAGCCACCCTTTCGGGCGGTTATCCCCCAGATTTAGGCAGGTTGTCTACGCGTTACTCACCCGTGCGCCAGTCTCCACCCCAACCGAAGTCAGGGCTTCTCCTTCAACTTGCATGTGTTAAGCCCGCCGCCAGCGTTCGTCCTGAGCCAGGATCAAACTCTCCATTGTATATCTACTTAATAGTACACTCTGGAAAATTACATCCCCCAGCTCACTCAACAATCTGTTTATGTCTGTTTGTGTTTCAATATTTTAAAGAACAAAAACGGACATGAATTAAACCAACAAATGTTGGCATATCATATCCGCCAAAGGATTACTAAGATAGGGGTAGTCAGTCCCAAATGTCAATCAATTTCTCTGTTTTTTTTCTAAAAATTTCTACTACCCAACGCACCCTAAAGTAAGTACTGAATACCCAGTGACATAAGCCATTTAGACTATGATTTGTACAATTTATAACCTTCCGGATCTTCATCATAATCCTTAAAAAACCAGATGGCCGCATACACAATTGGGGTGTCGAAGAGTGCGAATAAAAACTTAAAGATATAAGAGTTGACGATAAGAATACCCAATAGGTAAAGATTCGTAATATTGTCACCAAGATTTCCCGAAAAATAGAGAATACTTAAAATGGCCGTGCTATCTACAAGCTGACTAAACATTGTGGAACCATTATTCCGTAACCACAAATAGTTTCCTTTTGTTATCCTCTTCCAAAAATGAAATAATCTTACATCTACAGTTTGCGCAATGAGATATGCAATCATACTGGATATTGTATTTGCTACTACAAAATCATAAACACCTTCAAACAGGTTCAATCCACCGCTTACTCCATAAGTATTTGGAAACCAGTGGCCTATACTCATCAAAAGAAGCATATACATATTCATAAAAAAACCGATCCAAACCACCGTCTGTGCTTTCTTTCTTCCGTAAAGTTCGGAAATTAAATCAGTTACAAGGAAAGTGAATGGATAAGCCAGCAGCCCAACAGGTATACTCATGGTATATGTTTTTCCATCCCTTACAAGTGACGGAGTAATTGACTGTAACCAGCCAGACATCTCAAACGAAAATATTGTTACAAATTTTGTTGTTCCTACAATATTCCCGAAAATCAAAGCCGTTAAAAAAATACCTGTTAAACTTAGAAAAAGAATATCGCGTTTGTGAGAATTCGATTTTCGTACAGAATCTAACGTCATATGAACCTTTCAATAATAGAAATTGGTTATAAGCAACAGAACTAAGGATGATTCAATGCCGTTCAAAATAGATTTGGAACTATGGATAAACAGACAAAAAAGAAAATAAAAATCAGCGAAACAGCAGCAAAAAGATATATAGAAAATAACCGCTTTACCATCCAGTCGTTGGCAGAGAGGCTGGATATGAAATCTTCAGAAATTTTTGAACTGTTTCCGAACAGAAAATCGATTCTGCTTTATTTTTATGAATCGAGATTACTGATCTGCAAAGATCAAACTAAATTGATTGATTCTTATGCAGAATTTTCCCTCAGTGAAAAAATGAGCAATCTCTTTCTAACACTTCTGGATGAGTTTTTAGAGTACAGGGAGTTTGTTTTGGAAACGTATAAACAATTTATCGTAAAAAGTCCTTTTAATACCGCGTTTGAGAAAGAGTTTAAACGAGAGCTCAAATCAATATTCGAATCCGATGACCAGTTGTCTGGTTCTGCATCATTTTTTGTAAATCGTCTGCTTTTTAATACGATTTACTGTCATTTTCATGCTCTGATTCTATTTTGGTCGAATGATGAGAGTGAAAAATTTGAACAGAGTTTTGCCCTTGTTGATAAATGGTGTTCTCTCATTGAGGAACTTTTCTACAATAAAATTCTTGATAAAGGATTCGACTTTGGAAAATTTCTGTTCTACAACTCTCCTTTTAAACAGGCGTTTTCGGGTATTACAAATTCAGGGAGGAAATCTTAAATGACAGATTTTCCTTCTTCGAAATATGAGAGAGGAAAAATTTTTGCCAAAACGGGACTCAAAGTTGGCAAGAATTATGCATCTCATTATTTGAAGACACTTACGGGCCGTAAATCTGAAAAAGCCGATGTTGACAAAAAAACTGCAGAGGATGTGTTCGGCGAGTTCACCAATTTGCGCGGTACCGCTTTAAAAATTGCTCAAACCTTCAGTATAGACCAAGGATTTTTGCCCGAAGAGTTTACCGAGGTGATGACTCAAGCCCAATATAAAGTGCCACCCATAAACCGTTCTCTTGTCAGATCTATTATCCGGCGTGAACTCGGAAAATATCCCGAACAAATATTTGACGAATTCAACTCGGAAGCGTTAGCGGCGGCATCGATTGGACAGGTTCATAAAGCCAGGCTCAAAAATGGTCAATCTGTTGCTATTAAAATTCAATACCCTGGTGTTCGGGATACCATTTCGTCTGATATATCTATGGCCGGATCACTCTTTAAACGATTAGCTGCAAACAGCGCTCAGCTTGATGATTACATTGCCGAAATCGAATCAACCCTGCTGAAAGAGACCGATTATATTGAGGAAGGTAAGTCGATTAATCGATTTCATGAGCGCTTTGCCTCCAATGGAATTGTAACACCGGAATGGATACCGGAACTTTCAACTGAAAAAGTGTTGACTATGACGTTCATTGAGGGAGTTCACCTGAAGGAGTTCCTGGAATCCAATCCCACCCAAGAAGCCAGAAATTATTATGGACAATTGCTTTGGGATTTTTTTCATCAACAGATAAAAGACCGAAAAGAGATTCATGCAGATACACATCCGGGAAATTTTATTTTCACTCCAAATAACAAACTTGGAGTTGTTGATTACGGTTGTGTAAAGTCTTTCCCTGAAGAGTTTTTTATCAATTATCTAAAACTGTTGCCTGTTCATTTAAAAAGGAATGATCAAGAGATTATCCGATTGTATAAAGAATTAGATGTATTAAGAACTGACCCCGAGAACAGTAAGTCTGAAAAAGCTATCTACGAATTTTGCAAGAATTACGGTTACACGTTTGCACTACCGTATATAGAAGATGAGTTTAATTTCGGAGATGAAGAGTACAAGCGAATTATGGCTGGCTATACAAAAAATGCACCTATTACGAGCGGCCCCCGGGGGAGTAAACACTTCATATTTACAACACGGGTTCATCTTGGTCTATATCATTTTTTGATGAAACTGAAGGCTGTGGTGCAGACAAAAAAATCAAGGGAGATTGTAGAGGAAGTAATTCACAATTTTCATAAGAATTGATTCGTGTGCTTCCCTCCTGATAGTATGGTTAACGGGCTTCATTAATCTAATCGGCGCAACTTCCGTGTGGATACGAAACACGTTTACTCGTAACACAACTGGCGCAAGCGTCCGCTTGTGCCCCCCTGCCGTCTTATCAACATTCTTATGGGCCTCTCAGATCAATCATTCAATAAAAGATACTTGTAGCAATCCCTTTTGGCCAGTATAATCTGTGGCACTACTATATTTCCAACATTCCGCATGATCTACAAAACCTGCTTCAACCGGATTATTATGAAGATAATTTAACCGTTGATCCAACATCTCATTTGAGGATAATTCAACAGGCTGGCTGTGTTGCTGCCATAATTGCCAGTCATTATTATTTCTATTTTTTATTCCTGCCCGTTTCATCATCCAAACGATCCACTCCTTACGGCTTTCCTGCGGGTTGGTCAGAATCTCTTCTTTTAGCTTTCTTGAAGTAAAACTTTTAAAATCGCGAAGAATATTTTCCATTGGATCTTTCTTTGTACCCATTATCAAGTGTACATGGCTGGGCATAATGCACCAAGCATGCAGAAGCAATCCTTTTTCTTTTTGACAATAAGAGAGACTATCTACCAAAATATTTTGGTAAGCAGATCGGATAAAAAGATCAATCCAGTGTATCACGGCAAAACTTACAAAGTGTGGATAGGTCTGATCCCTGATTTTGTATTTTCGGCTCAATTTGTTCTATCGATATGTTCTGAATTGAATAGTAAAATTGATTACATATTATAGTCCGTTTGTGTAAAGTGCAAGAATAGATGTTTTATAAGGCACAAGCGGACGCTTGCGCCAGTTGTGGGGGAAGTAAACACTTTATCTTTACCACCAGAGTTCACCTGGAACTTTATCATTTTCTGATGAAGTTAAAGGCCACCGTGCAGACAAGAAAATCCAGAGAGATTGTGGAGGAAGTCATTCAGAATTTTCATCTGAAAAATTGAACTTCAATCTACTTTTCTACGAAAAAGCTACATTCTTTCGGTTGAAGAAAATACGTTTTCATGATTCATTCAATCCTGCTGATCGGTGCAACTTCCATTGGGATAAGGAATACGTTTACTTGTAACTCCTACAACATAGCCAGTACCTGTTTCAACATTTGAGATACCCTCTGGTAATGCAATTAAGTTGCGGTCAATATTTGGGAAGTCTACCCAATCTTCACCAGCCTGAGCCACATATAGTTCACAATCAAAAATATCTACAGTATCAAGATCTTTAGTGGCCAGTGCAATTTGATTGGGAAATATTGGGATATAGTAACCGGCTGCTCTTGAAATAGTATCGGCAATGATTGGAATGGACTTGTTTACTGTAAAACCGGCTACGTTGTATCTAATTTTAAATCGAATCGATGCATCCGCCAGATTATCAATTTCCTCAATAACTAATCTGCCGGGATCTCCCGGTGTCGCAGGCGGAAAATAAACCGGGTCTTTGAACGTATCGGGAATCTCTACGGTAACGCTGCTTACCGCTCCATCAGAACGTTCAGCGGTTATCCTGTATGTACCCCTGGGTTCAATATTCTGTTTGGTCCAAAAATTATAGGCGTAAACATCCTCAGAATACTGAAAAAGAGAATCCTTTAAAATACTGGATTCTCCATTCTCAAGATTTTCCATTTTTATTGTACCATCTATTCCCCCTCCTGTGGTATCTATCTCTTCCTGGAGATGTATTACGCGAACCCATTGTGTATCTGCTGAAGATTCCAGGTAGCCATAGATGGAATAGATAAACCGGTCATTCTCCTTTACAGGATCGAGCGTATCATCACAACTATTCAAGCTGAACAAAGCTATAAACAGTAGAGAAATAGCCAACAGTAATTTATTTGAGCGAATAATCTTTTTCATTTAAAACTCCATTTTAAGAGATCCATAGGGAGCAAATGGCAGTTGGTCGATCCTACGCTGCGTAAATACATCGTAATAAAAAAGATTCACCCGGTTGTAAGTATTGATAGCTCCAGCCTGGGCAATCAGTGATCCAAAGTCAAATTCGAATTCCCTTTCAAGAGATATATCCAACCTGTGATAGGTAGGCGTTCGTCCTTCAAACGGCCTGTCTAAAATAACCCTGGGCGTCCCGTAATCCGTTCGAATATTTGGCAGTCCCTCTTCAAACATAAAAATTCCGTCATTACCCATTTGACGGGTAAAGGGTAATCCGGTTCCCATTTGCCAGCGAATGCCGAGGGTATATTTTCCAAAAAATACGGAGGCCATCGAATTGATTTGATGGCGCCTGTCGTGCCCAGGGTGATAGGATTGAACGGGACTGCCAAACCATTCATTGAAATTTTCTTGTGCCGAGCGATATTTCGTCCAGGAGTACCCATATCCCAAGAATGCATAAAACCACCTGTGATTATATTCCAGACGCAGATCTGCTCCCCAAATATCTCCATTAGCAAAATCGATCTCTGTAGTAAATTCGGCAATGGTGCTCCACACCGACACCGGAATATTTTGTAATTTTTTGTGATAACCTTCTGCCGAGATCTGAAAACCATTACCAAACTTCTGTTGCCAGCCAGCCAATGTATGAATGGCCTCCATTCTCTCATCATTCGGAGTAGGCAACCACGCTATAAATGCAGATCCAGCATCTCTTAAATCAGAGATTCCTGCAATTGCCTGGCGGTAAATCCCCACAGATGCATTGAATTCCTGGTTTTCACTTTCAAATGGCTGCCATGTAAATCGAAATCTCGGTTCAATACTTGGGCTGTACGTATTGGCATAAAATGAGAGGGAAGCGCCGGGACGTATCGTAATTTTATCACCAAACGGAATAGTTGCTTCCGTGTAAGCACCTACTCCAAGCAAAATATCTGTTTCGCTCTGTGGGATCTGGAACAGTTCTTCAATATTGTAGTTGATCCACTTCATGTGAGAATTCACACCATAATTTAATTTTACATCCCCCACATTTTGATTTATATCCAGGTCTAAACTAAACTTAGTGAGACCCGACGATAGGTTCGTCTCTGCAGTGCCGCCCATTTTATTTGATAAGTGGGAAAGACCAAAATTAAAATCAACAAATGTGTTCGACTCCGGTGGCAGGTGGGTACATTTTCCACCAATCACGAAATTGGACCAGCTAAAACTATTACCCTTCTCAAAATCGAGCTTGCCCCTGTCATATGTTCTCATAGCCATTGCCGAACAGCGGGTTCCATCATCGTTAAATCGGGTTAATTTCAAAAACTGACTGTCAAACCGAAGCGGTTGAGTTTCTCCAGGAATAGATCGCTTGTACGTTCAATTTGCGAACTTCTGACAGATGCAATCCATGATGCATTTCCACCCTCACCCAGGGGCCCCTCCATTTGGATTTCAGCAAGAAACGGACTGATTGAAACGTTACTATTCAAGTTGCTTACATCACCATCTCTCATCTGAACATCTAAAACCGAGGATATTCTGCCGCTGTATTTCGGACTAAATCCGCCTGCATAGAAATCGGCATTTGCCAAAAGGTTTTCCGGAAATGCCGAGAAGAAACCTACGATATGAAATGGTTGATAGATCGTTAATCCGTCTATTAAAACCAGATTTTCTGATGGAGTTCCCCCGCGCACAAAAAGCTGCCCGCCCCTGTCTCCTGCCGAAACCACACCCGGCAGTGCCTGCAAGTAGCTGGCCATATCACCGCTGCCGGCCGGTGTAACAACCCGTGTCAAATCTACCGCAGATACCCTTTGATGGCCACCTGTTATATTCGCCGCTTCACTTTCTACTGATACAACCAGTTCATCAAGCTGTGCATTGTCTACACGCATAGGAACACTATATGTAATCGTTTCATCCCCACTTTCGATTTGTAATGTATCCAGAGACGTTAAATATCCAACATAGCTGATCCTGATTTGATACTCTCCGGGACGGATATTTTGCAATCTATATAGTCCATTTCTATCGGTTACCGTACCCTTTACCTGTTCATTTTCCTGATTCAAGAGCAGGACATTGGCCCCCACAATCGTCTGTCCATTTGATGCATCTGTGATAATTCCTCTAACTGTAACAGATTGAGAGTAAAGTTCGGATGGGATTGCAAATATTAAAATCAAGATAACGTTACCGAATCCCTTTAAAAAATAGTCTTCTTTATTTCTAAATATATTAGAAAAGATAACTGGAATATACTTTATCACCATTTTTATTTATCGGATCAATCCTTTGTAGAATACATGTACAAAATTCACTTGATGGGTAACTATTCAATATTTTTTGATAAAAAAAAAGCCACCTTACACAAGGTGGCTTTATTTTTAAAGTATAGAACTTAAGGTTGTAATGTGGCTGTTTTCTGTATTTGAGCACCCTCTACACCACAACACTGAAATACAATGTCAAAGAATATTTCATCTGTGTCGAAATCGTAGCTACCACCCACATCCAGGATTATGGTTTCAAAACCTTCCTCATGTGCATTTGGAGCGCCTAATATATCACCGCCAGCAGTTACATTAAATGCATAGGCAACATCAACGCTAAAAATATCCCCGCCATCAGCAGCTATTTTATTAGTTACATATAAGTATGGACTTCCATCAACAATTATCGGGTTATCAGGTTTTGTGATTTCCAGAGTACCCTCAAAGTCCCCAAATGATGTTACAGCAGAATAATCGTAAGTGCCCACTGTTGCCTCACCCAAACCATTGATAACATAGGTTCTTTCGAGACCTATATCACCACGGCCAATTGTAAGAGATTCTCCGCTTTCAGTTGTTGCACTCTGAAGTGTAAACGTCAGATTTCTGGCAGTTCCAAGTGCAGCTTCAATAGGGAAATCAAGAGTAATTGAGCCCGTATCAAGGCTTGTTGATTCAGAATCGTACTCTATGGTTACTGTACCGGGTGATCCTTCAGTAAAAACATAGTCTTCACCTTCTACAGCATCGCCACTGATAGAGTACTCAACAGTCACATTTTCTTCCTGTGTCTGCCCAAGCTGAAACACTACTTCGAGTGATCCACCAGCAGCTACATGTTGACCTTCCGTACTAATGGTAACAAAGGAAGGTGCAGTCATATCCTCGTAAGAGATAGGTTCATTCACATTCTCACACCCCAGTATAAGTAGCGTGAGAACTGATAACGCAACTATTATTTTATAAATTTTCATAGTCTTATATCTAAAAGTTTATAATTAGTTCTCAAACCACATTGGGGTATCCAAAATCGGATCCTGTGGTGTATTTGGGTTTGATGAAATTTCGTCCGGTGGATAAGGGAAACGACGGATTATACCACCTAAATCAGCGTTCTGTGCTACATCCAGATTCGGGAACTTCGTACGTTTCCATTGGCTCCAGTTTTCCGGTGCGCGATCCCATACCTCAATATATTGTTGGGTATGTATGGCTTCTAAGGCCTGATCTTCGCTGGAAAATGCACCTGGCAAATTCGCTATGTAATCGTCCTTTTCCGCATCTGATATGCCATCAGACTGACCCGTTCGTGAATTCAATACCGTATAAGGAGCCAGAAAATCGAGTGATGCTCTTACACCTTCAATATAAGCATCGTAAGCACCGGGCAGATCACCTGTGGTTGCAAGAAATTCCGCTTCGTAAAACAGAACTTCTGATGCAGTAAGTATTCGGTTAGGCCAGTCTCTCCGAATAATATTCTGACTAATCATACTTGTATCATCTCCATAATCAGAAACTCCGGCAGTTTGTCCCACATATTCTGTGCTTTCAAATGTTTCCCCGCCATCGAAGGTTGGGTAGGCAAAATATGTTTCCCTTCTGGGATCTTCGAGATCGTTCATGATATTTACAAGAGTCTCGCCTGCAAAAATGAAGTTATTCCCGTTACCGGCATCCGTAAAACCACCAAACAGATTATTTAATACCCAAACATTATGAGCATTATCATTCGAGTCGAAAAACGGAATGGATGCTTCATCGGCATTTGTTCGGATCAATTCAGCACTGTTCAGCAATGAGCTAATCTCACTATCAACTGATGGATCTTGATTTCGCAAAAACATATAGGTTCTTAGCTTCAATGAATTCGCAAATTTAGTCCACTGCATCATATCTCCGCCATAGATCAAATCACCATCTCCAACAGCTTCTTCACCAAGCTGAATTTGGCCAATGGCTTCGTCCAGCATTGTAACAACGCCCCGGAGCACCGTTTCCTGATCATCGAATGCCGGCTCAGGAAATTCGTCTGGATCAAGAGCTTGAGTAAATGGAACGTCTTCCCACATCATTGTTAATGAGAAGAACAGATAGGCTTGCATGATTTTAGCCTGGGCAGCTACATTTGGCCTTGTTGGTTCCTGATTTTCAGCTGCTTGAATCATCAGCGTAAGGTTCCTGGAACTTGTACCATACCAGTTGCTCCAGGTATTCCCTGTGGAAAATGGACTAATGGTATATCTATCTGGGTTAATAAATACCCCCGCAGAACCGTTTGGTGCCCATGCATTTATAAAAAATGCGTTTGAGGGCATAATCTCAATTGCCCGGTTAGCAGCAACATTTGCCAATACTGTTGGGAACAACAGATCTGGCGATACCGAAGTTGCGGCATTTGGATCTGTATTTATATCCAAATAATCTTCGCAACTTGTCAGCGCAAACAGTAGCGCTGTCAATAAAATTAGTGTTTTAGATAATTTCATAATAATCAGCAATTTGTTGGATTAAAATCTTAGTTGGACGTTCGCACCAAAAGATCTGGTAGAAGGTAACACGTTCCATTCAATACCCTGTCCGTTAGAAGCAGAACCAAACAGGCCTGTTTCCGGATCGATATGAGGAACTTCGCTATAGAGTAAAAACAGATTTCTACCTTCAACACCTACGGAGAGGCTGCTCAATGGAGTATTTTCAATCCATCTTCTGGGCAGATCGTATTCAATTTTAACCTCTCTGAGCTTCACATAAGTAGAACTGAATGTGTTTCCTTCATGTACACTTGCACTGGAATAGTTATTCCAAAAAGCTTCCACATCCTGTACCGGAGTTGTGTTTTGGCTAAAGCTTCCATCTGCATTTTCAACCAGGCCATCTATGATAAAGGTGCCGCCTCTGTTTTCGAGGGTCTCTTTAGCCACTCCTGCTCTTCTGAGAGAACCAACAGTTTGTGAAAAAAGAACACCACCCTCTCTGTAGTCTAACAGGAAGCTAAAATTCAATCCTTTGTAACTAAATTGATTATTCATGCTGAGCCTGTAATCAGGATCAATTTTACCAAGACGTGTTTCCCCGCCTGTACGAATTAACCCTGTATCGGGGTTGATAATCAGTTCACCTGAATCTTCATCGCGCAGGAAGCCCGGCCCATACAATCCTAATGGTTTCCCGGGTTCAGCACGAACCTGTAACCCATTAAATGCGCTTTGAATCACAATCTCTTCCACGCCAGGTGCAAGGGACTCTACAATGTTATTGTTCGTTGTAAAGTTTACCGTTGCAACATAATTGAATGTTCTTGTCCGGATAGGATTCAGATTCACCGACAACTCAATTCCTTTATTGGATACTTCTCCAATATTGGTTCTCAAAGCTGCAAAACCTGTTGTTTCAGGTGTTGGGATCGAGATAATTTGATCCTCTGTCCTCACATCGTAGTATGTAAAGTCGAATCCAAATCTACCATCAAAGAACTGCAACTCTGCACCCACTTCAAATGATTTCTGCAACTGAGGTTTCAGATTCTGTGGCGGCAGTGTAGCTGTTGCATTAAACCCGGTTCTTCCTCCATACGGGAATGTAGCACCAGTACCGTATTGCCCAAAAATTGAAGATACAGGGAAATACCTAAAGTCCAACTGATAGGGATCTTCATCACTACCTACCTGGGCATAATTGGCACGCAATTTACCGTAAGAAAGAATGTCACCTGCAACATCAAACGCTTCCGTAAAAACGAAACTTGTATTTATTGATGGGTAGAAAAATGAGTTATTATCTTCAGGAAGTGTTGAAGACCAGTCATTTCTACCAGTGGCGTTTAGGAACAGATAATTTTTATAACCGAATGTTGCATCTGCAAATACACCAAATAATCTTCGTTCGCTAAAAAAGTTTGAAGGATTATTTGAAGATGCATTCGCAAAGTTTAACAGTCCAGGTACATCAAGAGTTGACGCTGTATTATTTAAAATACTTTGTTCACGTGTATTCAGGTTATAACCAACAACTCCCTGGAAAGAGATATCTTCGTTAATATCTCTGTTAACTTCTGCCATAAGATCAATATTGATCTGTTCTTCCTGGATAATATCAAGCGAAAAATCACCATCATCACGGCCAAGCGTTCCGACAGCATTTTGTCGTTGTCGCTCTTCAGTATAATAGTCTAAACCAGCTCTTGCTGTGAGTGAAAGCCACTCAAGCGGTGAATAACGTGCTTGTGCATTTCCGAACACTCTTTTAATAGAGTTCTTAAAAGGATTCTCATTAACAATCCAGTATGGGTTGTTGGTTTGTGAAGAGAGCGCGCGCTGAGTGCCATCTTCATTCTTATAATCCTTTAGTTCTCCAGCAAGGTCTGTTGTTCTGGGCAGTGTATTGATCAACGAAGTAAGTACGTTCGGATCATTTCCGCCAGCTACAGCTCTACCGGTTGTAGAATAATCAGTATAAGTTCCGGACAATCGGACAGTAAGATCTTCAGTCATCTTTCTGCCTGTATTTACAGTAACAGCTGTCCTGTCAAGCCTGTTATTAGGAACAATACCACTTTGATCTGTTTTCGTTACACCTACTCTTAAATCAGAAACCTCATCAGCGTTAGAAAATGAGATGCTGTTAATAGCCGTCAAATCACTTCTGTAAAAATCCTCGACATTGTCAGGATATGCCTGAAGTGTAACTTCTTCGCCCCGGATGTTTTCAACCTGCTGGCCATCGATTCTTGGTCCCCATCCGTTCAGGCTGTTACTATCGTATTTACCATTATCGCCCTGCGCATACTCATTTTGAAAATCAGGTAAGCGCAACGGGGAAGATGTTCGAACACTTGAATTAACAGTTACCGACTGGCCGGTCTGTGCAGAACCTCGTTTAGTAGTAATCAAAATTACACCATTTTTAGCACGCTGGCCGTACAGAGCGGCAGAGGCAGCACCTTTTAAAACGGTTACACTTTCAATATCATCTGAATTAATGTCTCCGCCCCTGTTTCCAACGTCAACAGCGCCGGTTAACCTGTCCTGACTTGTATTTCCAACAATGTTGGAGTTAGAAATTGGAACACCGTCAACAACAAACAAAGGTTGATTGCTACCAGAAAGTGATGAAATACCACGAATAGTAATACGGGTAGAAGAACCAATATTACCCGATTGTCCTTGAACCTGAACTCCCGGCACTTTACCGGCTAAAGCATCTACAAAGTTAGTTTCTCTGGCTTTGGATACTTCTTCTCCTGTTACCGTTGATATTGAATAGGCAACGGATCTTGATTGACGTTCAATTTGTTGGCCGGTAATAATAATTTCATCCAGTCCGACTAAATCCTGCACGAGTTGGATATCTACAGTATTGGTACCGGCTGATATATCAACATTTAATTCTTGTCGTACATATCCGATAAAAGATACTGTTACAGTATATTCTCCAAGGGGTATATTCTGAATGCTATATACACCATCAAGATCTGTACCTCCACCTCGATCAAGATCTGGAATAAATAAATTAACTCCCGGAATTTCTTCACCGGTTCTTGAATCTGTTACTGTACCTGTCAATGTACCTGTCTGAGCATAAGCAGAAGACACAAAGAACATGCAAAGCAACCATGTACTTAGTAGCTTATAATTCATATAAGACCTCATTTATTGTTTTGGTTAAGTAATAAAAGCAGATGTACCCAAGAAGATAAGCATTTCAAATCTCAGAAGAGTTGTAGCGATTTTTTTACGCCTGTAATGTTTTGGTTATTGTCCTTCGAAAGCACTTGCTTACTTCAAAGCCTACATTCATACTTGATAGATTAATTTAGTACTTGAATGAACTCATTTCAACTTAATAATATTCTTTTCTAATACATCATAACAAAACCTAAAACACACTTAATATTGATTATCATTCCATAATTTTTTAAAAAAAAGTGTAGTTAAGATTAAAAAAAATAAGTGTTTTGCTATATTTTTAAGAAATGCTCTCCTCAACCCTGCCAGTTGCGCTATTGGCGAAAACAAAATTAACGACTAAAATTTTTGAGATGAGATGATCAAGACTCGTGCGATTTTAATTGTATTTCAGGAAAAAGCTAAACTTTATAAGTTTCTATCTCTAACGTATTAAAACGTCCACAAAACGAAGAGCATTAAAAGCCAAATCCCTGTTTTGAGGGGCCCGCAGCAATTGCCCATTCCTATATGGATAGAGCCTGTAGATGACAAACACGCTCTCTTTCCCAAATTCCGGAGGCGATACCACAATCTCATCCTGTTCCCGCATTTGATGATTGGCTTTATGATATCCATACATACCACTGGATAGTAGAAAAAGATAGGTTTGATTCAATTCAGGACGGTTATCGCTTCCGGACAAACGTGATGAATTTCTCTGCCTTATATAAATAGTATCTTTAGGAATCTCACCTTTCAATAATTCGGTGACTTCTATAGTAAGTGTTACATCAAATCCGTCGTCATCATACTCTTCAGGATAAAATCTCCGTTACGGATCCAACAACTGCTACATCTGAAAGTAGTGATTGTTCATCAAAAGGGCGGACATCTGCCGTGATTGCATGGACCACATCCACTCCATTTTGTTGAAGCTTATAGTAGTGTGCAGGCTTTACACCACTCAACAATAGCACCATTGAGAAAAAATTGGCGTTATCTTCGTAATAATCACTCGTCCTGTTTTCCACTTTGTTTGCAAGCTCATTCTGAAGGATATTTTTCATTACTAAAAAATCATCCTCCCAACCAATGGCACGCATATAATCATCGTGTGCTATTCCTATACGCTGCGACATTGCTTTGCCCGAACTGCCTATGAACAAAACGGGCACCATTAAAACAAAAAGTATTATAGCTGAACATGATCTTCTTAAAGGTTTCATTTTCTGAGTTTGATGGAAAATTGCCAAATAAACGTGTTTACCGGTTAAATAATATATTTATAGAAGGCTTTGCAAAACTCTGACCGTCATCCTGAACTTTCCCATCGGGATCCCTCCGGGGGATTCAGGATCTCCAAATACAGGCTATAAAGACGAATGGAGAATCTGAATCGAGTTCAGATTGACCAATAACCACGGTTTTGCAAAGCCTCCTTATAGGAATGAATAAAAATAATAAATCATTTCCGGGTTCTGTTTAAGCGGTCTTCAATCATTTTGTTCATCTATTATTTAAAAATTCAGAACGAACTGATATTGGTATCTGTTCGTAAAAACAGTTAGAAAATTGACCACTACAACGAATCAGATTTTATGAAAATGAGTAAGAATATTGTTTTAATTGGCGGAAGTACCGGAATTGGGTTAAAACTTGCAGAACTGTTAAAAGAGAACCATTCAGTAACCATCATTTCCAGGAATAATCCCGGACTTGATGGCGTAACCCATCACCAGGCAGATATTACAAAAGACGAACTTCCTGACCTGGATGAACCCATTCAAGGATTTGTTTACCTGCCGGGATCCATCAATCTCAAGCCCTTTAAAATGCTCCGAGAGGAAAATTTTAAAGACGATTTTGAAATTAACTTCCTTGGTGCTGTGAAAGCAATAAAAAAATATGAGGATAATTTGAAGGAATCTAATGGAGCTTCCGTTGTAATGTTTTCTACAGTTGCAGTTCAGCAGGGGCTCTCTTTTCATGCGTCCATCTCAGCCGCAAAAGGTGCTGTTGAAGGTTTTGTACGCTCCATGGCCGCTGAATATGCTCCAAATATTCGTTTTAACGCAATTGCCCCGTCTATTGTAGATACTCCGCTGGCAAAAAATCTGCTGCGAAATGATAAACAGAGAGAGCGATCAGAAGAGAGGCATCCTCTCAAAAGAATTGGAAAACCGAAAGATATTGCAGAAGCTGCTAAATATTTACTGTCTGATGAATCGGACTGGATGACAGGCCAGATTTTACACCTGGATGGCGGACTCTCCTCAATCAAACAGATGTAGCCATGAGGATGATCAGCAAACAGGATATTAAACAGATGAATGAGATCTACCGGTTACATTTTATAAACAGTGTAACCGGGTTTAAATCAGCCAGTCTTATCGGGACTAAATCACGAAATGGAATCACAAATGTTGCCGTTTTCAGCAGCGTAACTCACCTGGGATCCAATCCCCCGCTGGCTGGTTTTTTTGTAAAGCCCGGGGATGATCCACCAGATACGTTCAACAATATCCTGCAAACAAAGAGCTACACTATCAACCATATTTCATCCCTCCAGGCAAAAGGTGCTCATCAAACCTCAGCCCGGTATCCATCAAACAGATCAGAATTTTCAGAGGTTGGATTTAAAGAGGAATATTCTGGAACAGTGTATGCACCTTACGTTTCTGAATCTTCAGTAAAGATCGGATTGGAATATCAAGATCACTATAAAATTCTTATTAATGATACTGTTTTAATTGTAGGAGAGATTGTTGAGATAGGAGTACCCGATCAATTTGTTGAACCTGACGGGCATATTGATCTGAACAAAGCGAAAACTATGACGATCAGCGGGTTGGACGCCTATCACAAACCAGAAAAGCCACAACGATTCGGTTACGCTAAACTATCAGGTGAAGAATAAATTTAAAAAACACCGGACTCTCTTTAAAATCTATAGATCACGCCTTTACCGGTTTAAGGTCTTTCAAGCGTCCGTAGGTTAATCGGTAAATGCGTTTTAGATCATTTTTTAACAATTCTCGGAATTGTGGTGGGAAGGCGTACCAGTACCTCATAATTCAGGTTATTTGTCATCTCTCCGAAGGATGCCACCGTAATTTCATCCTCTCCTTGTTGACCGATCAGTACAACTTCATCCCCCTTCATGACTCCATCGATATGAGTCACATTGATGGTTATCATATTCATGTTGACCAGCCCCACAACTCCGGCCCGCGTTCCGTGGATAAGTACATACCCGGCATTGGTCAGATTTCGTCCAAAACCGTGCGTGTACCCAATGGGAACCGTTGCGATCTTCATTTTCCGCCCGGCCAGGTACACATTTCCATATCCTATAAAATCACCACTGTCAACCCACTTAATATTCATCACCTCACTCTTCCAGCACATCACACGTTTTAACGGATCTTCACCCTGCTCCAGGTCAAGGGATTTCATAACATGCATATAGTTTTCACGGCTGGGCCAATAACCATATTGGGCAATACCGATGCGGGCCATATCATAATGCATATCCGGTTGCGATAAATATGCAGCAGAGCTTGCTGCATGGACAGGCGGGAGTTCACCTAAAATATCTTGGGCAAGTTTTATAGCCTTTTTTAATTGCTTGTTCTGGTGCTCAATTCGATAGTAATTGGCCACACTTTCCGCCCCGGCGTAATGCGTGCAAATTCCCTCGATCGTTATGTTTTTTTTATTTTTTTGAACCGTCTCAAACAGATACTTCCAGGTTGTTTCTTCAAAACCGGTTCTGTTCATGCCGGTTTCTATCTGGAGATGAATCCGTGCTTTTTTCTGCATTTTTTCAGCACTGCTGATTGCCGCTTTCAGCCGATCCAGTTCAAAAACATAGAACTCTACATCATTTTCAATTGCCCACTCCAGTTCATCATCACGGATCATCCCCATAATCATGATATTCGTATCAGGGGAAGTTTGTGTCTTTTTAGCTATTAAGGCTTCATTGGCACTAAAAACGGAAAAGTGATCCATTCCGGATGTCTCGGCCATTGGCAAAAAGTTAGTAATGCCGTGCCCGTATGCATTACCCTTAATTACGGATGAGAGTTTTATGGAGTTATTCGCTCGATTTTTTAAGAAACGGATATTGTTTTTAAGGGCGCCTTCGTCCAGTTCAATTACGGAAGGCTGGAGAAATGATGATTTCATAAAAAACTACAGAACTTAAATGTGTGGTGATCAAAACGACCCGGAGAGCAAACCTGCTATGAGAATTCACAAAATGGGACTGCATCCAAAAAAACTACAATGATCGGTAATAGTCAACTATTCCTTTAAACATTGCTATTCCCGATGGAATCAGCTCATCATTAAAATCGTATTTTTCTGAATGTAACGGTGGTCTATCCTTACCGGCACCTAAACCAAAAATGGCAATTGGAAATTGTTGCCCAAACTCCCCAAAATCTTCACTCCAGGGAAATGGAGTTTGCATCTCGTGGAAATTTAAACCTTCTCTTTTACTAACCATTTTTACAATCTCTGCCCCCTCCCTGCTATTAACGGTTGTTCGAAATGGTTCAACTTTTTCAACGGATATTTCTCCGTCGAATTCATCTTTTTTTTCTTTGATGATTTCAAGGAGTAATTTTATGCCCGTATCTAATTTTTCGTCTGATGCAGATCGAATCGTAAACCCCACTTTTGCTTTTCCCGGGCTAATTCCAAACGCTCGCTCTCCCATATTTATATACGTACAAATAATTTTATTGCTTTCAGCTTCATCCCGAAATACCTGCATATCCTGCTCAACATTTTGAACCAGGCTTGCCACAGTCGCTGCCGGATTCAGTCCGCGTTCGGGATAAGCAGCATGGCTGAATCTGCCCAGGATAGAAATATCCAGACCCACGGAGCCCGCAGCAAATGGTCCCGGTTTCGAAATGATACTTTTTTCAGGAAATCCGGGCAGATTATGAAGAGCAAAGCCATGGTCGATCTCCAATTTTTTAAATCGTTCATCATCAAGCACTCTGGCTGCCCCCTCGCCCGTTTCTTCCGAGGGCTGAAATAGTAAATACACATCAACATTATCCGGACGGTTTTTGTGCAATTCTTTTGCCAAACCAATTAGAATTGTCATGTGTCCATCATGGCCGCACCCGTGCATAGCATTTTTAATCTTCGATTGATAGGGTAGATTCGTCTCCTCTTGTACGGATATAGCATCCAGTTCAGCTCTGAAAAGAAGCTTCTTCGTTGGTTTGTTTGAAGAACAACTACATTTTGCCAGCACCCCATATCCGCCAATGTTATTATAAATCTCATCGGCACCAATGGTTTGCAGTTCTTGTGTGATTCGTTCAGCAGTCATCTTTTCTTTCCCGGAAATTTCAGGATTTTGATGAATCTCTTTCCGAAGATGAATAAGGTCTGATTGCATTCTTTTTTATAACATATTTAAATTATGGTTCACTAAGTTCAAAGGAGGGCTTATCAATTCCAAACCTTATTTCGCAAAATCAGGTTGAGTACAATTTTTTCAATAATAAAAAAACTGTTTTTAATAATTGCATCAATTAAACAGCACATCTCATATTAAAATTTTCGGGATTTCCAGTACCCTGGTTTTCTTTTGAAATGCATTACTGCATAAATCTGGCATTCATTTTTCTGCTCATCTACATGATAAATAATCCCAAATGGGAATCTTTTCAGCGAGCATCTTCGATAGCTTTTTTTAATCGAATGCCATGCGGTTGGAACTTGGATAATTCTTGAAACAGCTTCTTCTAATTCCTGTCTGAAATCTATTCCAAGCTGAGTGTGAATCTCTGTATAGTGAATCGTTGCTCGTTGTGCTTCCTGTTTAGCTTCAGGGTGGAATACAACTCTCATTCTTTATCAGTAATCTCTCTTAGACTTTTGAAAACTTCCTCAGCAGGAATGAGTTTCACCTTGCCTTTCCGATATTCTTCCATACGTGTCTCTACCTCTTGGAACCAGGCTTTTTCCACGTTTGGATCAGAAGTATTTAAAGTTTTTAAAATATGATCCGCAATTTTTGCCCGTTGATCTACCGGCAAATCAGAAATTTCATCGATCAGCTGTTTGGTTTTCATCTGGATTTTATTGATTTACTGATTTTCACTAAAATAATGATAAAAATACCTAAACAATACTACACTGGAATAATATCATCATCGGAAATTTTTTTTATTCCAATTTACCCAACATCAATTGCAATACCTGGCCAACATATTTACCAACAGAACTACAAAAATTCAGTAAATATCACCAAGTAAAATTCTTGGATCGGGATACCGCTCGCGTGCTCGAATCAGATTTTTTTTAGCAACAACGCCGGGCATGTCCGGTTCACCCGGATCTTCAATACAGAGTTGATAGTGAAGATGTGTAGGCCAATTTCCGTTTTCAGATTCCTCTCCCAGCCAGCCTATCACATCACCCGTCTTAAACTTTTCTCCTTTAATATGCCTCTCCAGGCTCTTTTTGGAAAGGTGACCATGCAATGCGTACAATTCCTGGCCCTCAATGATATGTTTCAGGATTAGAGTACCGCCGTAGTTGCCCTCGTCGTTTTGAAATTTGGAATAAGCGACCTCTCCATCAAGAACAGCATACACAGGTTCGCCGGCTTCAGCCCAAATATCAATTCCCATGTGGATATCCCGGCCGTCTGCATAGCGGGGAGCATTGTACATAATGGCTCTTCTTTCCAGGTAACCGCCTACGGCCCAGCCGCCTGATTTAATAAATGCGGTCATAGAATCGCGATCAAATTCAGAGGTGAGATCGAGTTCAGTGTACTCATCAGGCAGATCCATAACCGGATGAGTTTCCATCTCTTTAACCGCCGATTTTATTATACTTTCGAAATCAACTGAGGGCAGTTCTGCCAGGTCCATATTCTGTCAATCTGTTACTTTCTTCTCTATATAATCGGAACTCATCAACCCGAGAGCCCCCATGTATTTAAGCTTAAACCGTATCATATCCCCCACCTTATAGTCCTTGGGGTTTGAGCCCACATCAAGAACAAGCATATCCGAACTGGCATCAGAAATGGTAATATTGTCATCCACAGGTATCAGATAATTGGGTTGAATATCTAAAACACCAATGTCTATTATTGCCCTGTAAGATGTTTTTCCAACATCATCTTCAGAAATTTCGGCGGTTTCGCCCTGAGGATTAACTCCCAGTTCACCCATGGGTACTTTTGGTTTTTCTGAAAGCTCAATAATTTGTGTATAGAGTTCCAAAACTTGATCGCTCATCCCTTTTATCACACCATCTGTAAACAGGTTTTTACCAAAAAACAGAGCTTCGCCTACACGAAAATGGTTAATACCTGTTGGTAACTGATTCCTCAATAATAGCGGAATTGTAACTGTGGTTCCGCCGGATACTAACGGGATTTTTTTCTTAAACCGAAGCTCAATAATCTGTTTATAGAGTGCAAGCTGTATCAGTTTATCGCCGTCGGGCAGTACACCATGCAGGCAATTCAGATTGGTACCGAGACCTATCACTTCAACTCCCGGCAAGCGAAATATTTTCTCATAAAAATTGATCAGATCATCCCGCATAACTCCTTCACGCAGGTCTCCCATCTCAATCATAATAATTACTTTGTGGATCTTATCCTGGCGTTCTGCCTCCTCGGAAAGTTCATGTAGTGTTGCCAGCTCCGTATTCAGGCTGATATCTGCATATTTTACAACATCACGAACAATATCTTTCGGCGGCGGTTTGATGTAGATCGTTACCGTTTCCGGGTCAAGCTTCTTAATTACTTTCAAATTACTCACCCTGGAATCGTGAACTTCACCGATTCCAAGATCGATCACCTCTTTGAGGAAGGCCTTGTTCCCACAAAATAGCTTGGTGGTAATTCCCCATTTGATGCTGTTTTCTTTAAACAGCTCATCCAGGAAGTGGAAATTATGCAGCAACTCCTCTCTGTATAATTTTAAATAAGCCATATTGGATTTATGATTTCAGGATACCGGCTTATGGTTTTTTTATTCATTTAATTTGAATTAAATACTCTTCTTAACCTTGATGAGGCAAGAATGAGGCTCGTGCTCCACCAGGTTAACAGGACGAAGCACTATTTTATAATTTTACGGTTTATACTGATAGGTTTTTGCTTCATTTTTTTAATCTCATCTCAAGATATTTGTTGGTAAAACCAACTTTCTCATATAAAAATTTTGCCGGGTTGTCAGGTTCTACATGCAGGGCAATATCTCCGGTGGTAGCTTCAATAACTCGTTTCATCAGTTCTTTTCCCACTCCCTGGCCTCGTGCTTGTTTATGAACTGCAATGTATACAAGAATATTCTCAGGTATATATTCACTCATATTGGTGCGATTAATAATTACGGTCCCCAATATTTCGTCTTCCTCGCTGGCAATTAATATAAATCCGTCCTGGCCGGGACGATCCCCATAGGCATATCCGATACATTTTAAAATAGCCGACTTTGAGTCGCCATACTCATCTAAATGTTTATAGAGAAATTCTGCGATATCATCTCTCGAAAATCCTGTGGGATTTTCTTCGTCGGATTGGCTGATCTCATATGTTATCATTATTACTTCAATTTTTAATATTAAGCCTGCTCTTCATCCGGAAACAACAGCGATACAATTACAAAAATAAATGCTGATGCTGAGATGCCAAAAACATTTGGATCTAATCCGTAAGGTAAGGCTATTTGAGCAAATTCTATGGTAATATCATTCCAAAATATCAGGCTAAACCCTTCCCAGGACAGCACCGGGTGTCCCACTGTGAGATAAACAGTAGTTGTACCCCCCAGTAACATAGCTGAAATTGCGCCGGCACTACTGCTTTTCTTCCAATATAATGCCCCAACTATTGGCACAAAAAGCCCGGAAACCATAAATGCATACGAATAGAGCATTAAATTCAGAACACTCTGCATTGAACTTGCCAGCAGGAGTGCTCCTGCCCCAATAATGAGTGTTGTAATCTGTGAAAAACGTAAAAACTTTGGGCTCTCATGATCAACCTTTCTGAAATAACCAATAATATCTGAAACAACATTTCCTGAAGATGCCATGAGACAACTGTCTGCGGTGGATAAAATAGCCGAAAAATAGGCCGACATCATTATACCCATCAGGCCAACCGGAAGAACGGTACGCAGCAGCATTGGCAAACCGGTTTCCGGGTCGGTGTCTGATATATCGGCCGCACCAAGATATTCAAACATTCCCTGTGAAGCCGCAACCTTGGCAAAAAGCCCTAATAAAACACCCATAAAAGCCATTACCGGCCATTCAAACAAGCCGGCCAGGTACCATGCCCGTTTTGCAGTTTTCTCATCCTTGCAAGCATAAATTCTCTGGTAAAGTGTCATACCAACAAACCAGATGGGAATAATTGTTGCCCCCCAGTAGACAACCTGCTGCCATGTTATATTCCCCAACGACAGCATTTCCGGGTCAACCGCTGCCGTAACTTCGCTCCATCCGCCCACTGCATTGTAGGAAACGGGAATCCCAATAAATACCAGCCCAAGCATTAAAATGCTCCATTGTATTGTATCTGTATAAATAACAGCTTTTAGCCCGCCCAGAACGGTGTAAAGAACAGCTACCGTTCCCATTATAAATAGAGCCGTTTGTAAGTCGAGATTGGCAAAGGTACCATTGGCAAGTTTTGCACCCGCCAAAATTTGTGAACTGGTAAAGCCGGCATAACCGATAGCTGAAATAATTCCCGCAATCAGTGCTACCCTGGCATTAAAAAAGTGCTTAAAAACTTCAGGAAAGGTGTAAGCTTTATCAAATGCCCGGTTTCCCTTCACTTTAGGAATGAGAAATACAGTTGCCATCCATGCACCAATCAGCCCCGTAAAAAGCATCCACGAACCGGCAAGTCCCATTGTAAAACCAAGTCCGCCAAGGCCAATAGAAAATCCTCCTCCAACATCCGTTGCAACTACGGAAAGCCCAATATGCAGGCTGTTCATATTTCGCCCGCCCACATAGTAATCGTCTCCTCCCTTATTGTGCTGGAAAAAGTAGTACCCGAATCCAAGCAGTCCTACGATATATACTACAAACAGTGCGAGATCTATATAATGCATGAATTAGTGCAGGGGTCGTTGAAATATAGCCTGAAAGTTGCTCGTAGGTTTCTGTTTCGTTTCTACTTCCGTTTTCTTTGTCAATGAAAGGTACAAGCTTCATCAGCAAGCATCAAACAAAAACAATGACCGTTTGCATTCAAAAAAAGGCATATATAATCCTTGATTATCTGAATATCAGAGGGCTTTGCAAAACCGTGGTTATTGGTCAATCTGAACTCGATTCAGATTCTCCATTCGCCTTTATAGCCAGTATCTGGAGATCCTGAATCAAGTTCAGGATGACGGGCAGAGTTTTGCAAAGCCTTCTATCAATCCCTAAAATCCGCAAGCAATACATAAAAAGAGCCAAAAAAGCGGCTGAATGTTGTTGATTCAGGCTTTTTTGGCTCGAATAATTTCACTTATTTAGGTGAGACAAATCAAACTAAAGAAGTGAGATATGCATATTACAAAATCATCGGATAAGATAACACCATTTGGCGGATTAGATTTTTGTTTGGAAAGTTTTCATACGTGCGGGCTGGCGGGATTGATTGACCGGCACCTCGGCCCGAGAGGTCAAACGGCCGGGTTTTCCTACAGCGATATTGTTGCCAACCTCATGAGCGTATTGTTTACCGGCGGGGACTGCGCCGAGGATTTAGGCCGAGCACCTGCGCGAGCCCCTCCACCGCACGCGGGGCCTCTCGCCGTGCAGCCCCGACACGCTGCTTCGTGGGGTCAAGCAGCTGGCCTGCGACTCCCGCCAGCTTACTCATCCAACCAGCGGTGTGAACCACACGTTCAACATCAATGAGCCGCTAAACGAATTGTTGGTGAAAGCCTTGCGGACCACCGGACAACTCAGCAACCGGCGCTGCTATACTCTGGACTATGACAACAAGGTTATTGAAACCGAGAAATGGGATGCGGCGCGAACCTATAAAAAATGTCACGGCTACCAGCCGGGGGTTGCCAGCATTGACGGCATGCCGGTAACCATCGAGGGGCGCAACGGCAACAGCCAGGCGAGCTTTGCCCAGCACGAAACCCTCGACCGACTGTTCGAACGGCTGAATGCTCATGATGTGAGCATTGGCCGCTTTCGGGCCGATTCAGCTTCCTATCAACAGGACGTCGTTGATCTGGTGCAACCCCATACCAACCAGTTCTACATCCGGGCCAAACGCTCGGCGGAGATGCTCCGACAGATTGGGGCGCTCGATCAGGACGACTGGAGGTCGGTGAAGCTGAACTGGCAGCCGATGGATGTGGCCGAGCTGGCCGACTGGCGGCCCTTTGACGGGCAAACCTCCTATCGGCTGATCGTCAGCCGCATCAAACGAGACGACCAGCAGGGCGATCTGTTCAGCGAGTCTGCCTACACCTACCGGGCCATTCTAACCAACGATCGTGAGAGCTCCCCGGAGGAAATTGTTGCCTTCTACAACAAACGAGGAGCCAGTGAGCGGGTCTTTGATGTGATGGGCAACGATTTTAGCTGGTCACGGCTGCCCTGCTCGTTCCTCTCGCAGAACACGGCCTTTATGATTCTCACGGCCATCATCGCCAACTTCTATCGTTACATCCTCAGCCTCTACTCGAAGCGCATCCCTTGGCTGAAGGCCACCTACCGGCTTAAAAAGTTTATCTTTCGATTCATTAGCGTTCCCGCCAAGTGGATTCGCTCAGGCAGGCAGAATATCCTTAAACTCTACACCGGTAAGGGCTACGAGCTGCTTCTGGAGTAGCAAACCACCCCGTCACCTCCACTGACGCTATTCGTTAATCCAAATTTGTGGCAGAGGTGTGTCCATGAGTAAAAAAATACAGCAAAATAGGCATCCGTTAGCGGTCAACAGTGGTAAAAAAACAGCAAAGAATCACGGGAAATCTACAAATACGATAGTATTGTCAATCAAATTTTAGAAAATGAGTACTGTTATTGTACTATCTTATGCAAATGAAATCCTTGCGGATTTGAGGCAATCATCAAAAATACAAATATTAATTTTTTTTAAAATAAATTGTCAAAAATTCCATAGTTTTCTATACTCTCTCTTTAAAAAGGGATCTTATTACAGCAACAACAAAATTGTTGGCATTTATTTTAATGTGCAACGATACAACAACTACACTTGAAAACTCGGGTTTAATCATACAATCATGAGATCAATTTTGGCAACTCAACAGATATTTGATTGGGTATGAAAAACAAGGACCGTAATTTTATTTGGAGGCCCGTATCATTAGATTTTCTTACTTCTAATTTTAAAACTTCTGATGCAAGGCTATACGGTCCCATTCTGGGCTGGATTTTAATTATTGTGGCTTCGTTGCTAATTACCGCCAACCTGATGCAGCAGCAGTGGCTCACACTTACATCAGACAGAGTTGAGATCATCAATTTCTTTCTGCTGAATCCCGCCTTAATTATCGGAATGCTTTTGCTGTTTTGGTTCGGATTTGAATGGGGATTTATACCCGTGTATCTGTGTACGTTCATCGTGGCATATATGTCCGACATTACCGTACTGTGGGCGTCTCTGATCGGTATGTCTTTTATTTTTGGGATGGGTTTCTTTGCCCTTGCATACCACAGTATTCGAATTCCTTACACGCTGCGAAGCATTAAGAGCATTGCGGCGTTTGTGGTGATCTCTTTCATTGCGGCACTGGCCAGTTCCATGGGGTCTTTTATCTGGAGCTTTTTCCTTCAGCTTTCTGCACAAGACACCTTGATTGTCTGGAAAAGCTGGTGGACCGGTATTTTCTTTCAATCCATTCTTATTTTAGGGCCTCTCCTGTTTGTTCTCTCTCCCTGGATTGAACGGAAAAAAAATCAATATTTCGATCTTCCTACACGAAAAGAAATTTCACCAAAATGGATTTATGGTTCTGTAATTAGTGTAGCACTTACCCTGGCACTCTTTATCTTTTCAGGATATATGCTGGGCCGATCCAATGTTCGCGAAACCGTTGGCGGCAGTGACATGGTGATGGTTACAGACATCATGGGGTCACTCGAAGCATTTGAAATTATCACATGGACATCCATAGGGTTGATTCTTGTAACCGGCTATGCCGCAATCTATCTCCTGCACAGCTGGAATGAAAATCTGCGAGAACAGGTAGAAGAGAGAACGGCCGACCTTCTTGAGAGTCGCGAAGAACTGAAAGTTTCGCTCAAAGAGAAAGATATCCTTTTCAAAGAGATTCAGCACCGTGTTAAAAATAACCTGGCCCAGGTACACGGTATGCTTGAACTGCAAGAAACCATGAGTGAAGACAAAGATGTTGCAGATCTGCTGAAGATCTCAAAATCCAGGATTCGTACAATGTCTCTTGCACATGAAGCACTCTATAACAATGAGAATTTTTCGAAGATCAGCCTCAAAGAATATATCGAAAACATTGCGGAGGTTACCCACCGATCATTCCAGGACGGAAATAAAGGTATAATCCTAACCTACGAAGTAGACGACATTCACCTGGATATGGCGAAGGCAATTCCTCTTGGATTGATGATTAGCGAAATTCTTATCAACGCACATAAACATGCCTTTAATGAGAGAGATGATGGCGAGATCAAAATATTATCAAACTTAAATGATGACAAAATGCTGATGAAGATCAGTGACAACGGATCAGGTATTCCAAAGGATATTGATCTGAAGAAAAGCAACTCTTTGGGCATGACACTTGTCAACAATTTTACAGATCAATTAAAAGGCGATTTGACCATCAATAGCAACAGCAATGGAACTCGATTTGAGTTCTCCATACCACTCGAATCAATCATCAGCGATTGATAAAATTGGCAGTGCTATTATGCCTCCAATGAAAAACATAAAAGATCCGCTCCCATCCTTCGAGGAATTCAACAACAACTTCAATCCTTCCTAAGGGAAACCAACACTTTTTAATATCTGAATGATTATTTGGTCTTTATTCTAAATCTGAGATCTAAATTCTAAAATCATCATTCATCAAAAATCATCTTTCACTCCACCGCATCCACATCCACATTAATTCTCACCGCAGAAGCGCCTTTGGGTTTCATCGAGTCGTATGTTGCAAATATTCGATTCAGCAACTCTTCTATTACATGTGCATTATAAGATCGCTTCAATTTAATGTTCGCTTCCCATTGGTACTGGCCGTTCATCCACTCTATAACAGATGGTGACGGCCCCATCACTGCATTTTCACCAGCCACTTCACGCATGGCATCACAAAATCGGTCAGCCACAAGCTGTACCTTGCTGATCGATTTAGATTTAAAATGGAACACAATCATGCGAGAATAGGGAGGAAAACTGAGCATCTGCCGATTGGCAAGCTCCTGTTTAGCAAATGCTTTGAAATCGTGAGTGCGGGCAGATTCAATCGCAGGGTGATCCGGTTTCCAGGTTTGTACATATACAACTCCCGGTTTTTCTGCCCTTCCCGCACGTCCCGCAACCTGGCTGAGTAATTGAAACATCCGTTCACCTGCACGAAAAGAGGGAAATGCCAGCTCGGTATCGGCATTTACAACACCAACAACGGTAACATTCGGGAAGTCAAGCCCCTTGGCTACAAGTTGAGTACCAATCAGTATATCAGCTTCACCATTCAGGAATTTCTCATAAATATTCTGGTGGCCAAATTTTCCGGAAGTTGTATCACGATCCATCCTCAAAAGACGTGCGTCGGGAAAAAGCTCCTGCATCTCCTCTTCCACTTTTTGTGTTCCGCTGCCTTTCGACTTCAGATTCTTTGAACCGCAATTTTCACACTGACTATCTGCCCGTCGTGAATAACCGCTGTAATGACACAGCAAAATATTTTTCTTTTTGTGATAGGTAAGGCTGGTAGAGCTGTGAGGACTTTGAGGTATATGTCCGCAATCTTCGCACTGTAAATACGAAGAGTATCCTCTTCGGTTGTAGAGTAAAATCACCTGTTCATCCCGATCCAGCGCCTTCTCCATCTCCAGGTGAAGTTCGGCTGTGAGTGATTCTTTCATAGCACCTTTGTACTCCAACAGGTTCAGAATTTTCACTTCCGGCATTGTACCGGTGGGACGAAGGGGCAGTTGCAACATGTCGTACTTTTTCTCCATCGCGGCTTTTACAGAAACCATTCCCGGAGTAGCTGAACCCAAAACCGCTACAGCATTCTCCATGCTTGCACGCATCACAGCTACATCGCGGGCGTGATATCTTGGGGATGGATCAAACTGTTTATATGATGAATCGTGCTCCTCATCCACCACAATCAGCCCGACATTTTGAACCGGTGCAAAAACAGCTGAGCGCGGACCGATGGCAATTCTCTTTTCTCCAGATTTCAAACTTTGCCATGCTTCAAACCGCTCACGATCACTCAACCGACTGTGCAGAACGGCAATCTGATCCCCAAAAATCTGGTAAAAACGCTGAACGGTTTGCGGAGTCAGCGCAATTTCAGGAACCAAAACCAATCCGCCCCTGCCCTGCTCCAATGCATGTTTTAAAGCGTGAATATATACTTCTGTCTTCCCTGATCCGGTTACTCCATACAAAAGGAAACTTTTAAATTCCCGGTCATCCAATGATTTTTTGATCGCTTCATAAGCGTTCTGCTGTTGATCTGAAAGTGTTTTGATTTGATCGGGATCGTGAACTCCATTTTGTTGAGTATCCGTTTCAACCGGAAGATCTACAGATTCAATCCAACTCTCTTCCTCAATTCGCTTCAGCGTATAAGGAGTGAAAAGTTTCTCACCCAAAAGTTCCTGATGAGTTTTGGGAAGATCCAATTCTGCAAGTTTCTCAAACGCCTTTACCCATTTTTTAGATTGTTCATTTTCAGGGAGATTTTCCAGGATTTCATTTGGCTGAACCGATTCGGGAATCTGCCAATGCTTGGCCGTTTTGTAATCTACTCGCTGGCGGGGCTGTTCCCACACTTCAACCCAGCCGGTTTTGATCAATTTATTCAGAACTTTTTTATCTGACCCTTCCCGCCACCGTTTTCGGGCTTCCTGAAGAGTATATTCTTTGCTCTCTAAATCTTTGAGAATCTCCTTCTCCTTTTCGGTTAGTCGTGATCGGTCAAGTTGTTTTACACGCAACATTTTTTTCGAAGAAAAGTTCAGCCCTACCGGTAATGCCGCCTGGATCGCTTCACCCCAACTGCAATAATAAAAGCGGTGAATCCACTCCGTAAGCTGAAGCATGGTTTGGTTCATCACCGGTTTTTCATCCAAAACTTGTTCAACCGGTTTTGTTTTAAAATCCGGCTTCCGATTGTGCACCTGCACGGCCATTCCAATGGCAAACTCCTTTCGAAGCGGCACCCAAATCCGCATTCCGGGCTCTACTTTCTGATCCTCAGAAATATGATAGGTAAACAGCCGCCTGACAGCTGTGGGAAATGCGATATCGACATAGGTTTTTGGCATGTCGAAAGCTATGGAATCTTAGGGAGATCCGCGAAGTTTCTGAAACTTCGCGGATCTTTCAGTTTAGGCTTTTAAAAACTATATTCACGCTTGATCCAATCGTGAATAACCGACTAAACCCGGATTATTCACCAAGAAATTTGGATGTCTGCAAGGCGTCACGGAAATGGTGGCGGAAACGTACCTGAGTACGTTGAGCAAACCATTTGTGGGACAACGCAGCAGTCGGACAAATTTCGCAGCTTCGGTTAGACACCCAAATTTGGGCTATAAATTATTCTCTATAACGAAAGTAAAAACAATATATTAGCATATAAAAAAATAACTTAGTGAATAATTCGGGTAAAGTCATGGCCAGAACACCAGATCAATCAGAAAGAAATTCATCCCTCCGGAAATCAAGAGTGATTTTTTGTGTGGTCATGACATTGATTTCCCTGATGATTATCTGGCCCGGTTACACATTGTTTTCATCAGCTACTCCACTGATATTCGGTTTACCTCTTTCATTTGCCTGGATCATCTTTTGTACCATCGCCGGGTTTGCCGCACTTCTGACTCTTTACATATCAGACAATAAAAAGATCGATACAGACTAAATGGAAACCGGCACAATTATTCTCATCATCGTCGGTCTTTATCTTTTCATATCTCTTTTAACCGGAATTTTACCCTCCCTGAAAATATCTAAAAGTGTGAGCGGATATGTAGCCGGTGACCGCAGTATGAATGTGTTCATTCTCTACTTTGTATTGGGTGCATCTATCTTTTCATCCTTTGCATTTCTGGGCGGACCCGGCTGGGCCTATTCACGGGGTGCGGCTGCTTTTTACATTATCGCTTACGGGGTGATTGGAATTGTACCCTTTTACTTTTTTGGACCAAGAACCTGGCGGCTTGGAGAAAGATATGGTTACGTAACCCAGGCTGAACTGCTGGCCGACCGGTTCGATAGTACATTCATGTCTGTAATGCTGGCCATTCTCAGTGTAGTGGTTTTTATTCCATATCTGACTCTTCAGATGGTTGGTGCCGGATATGTTTTGAATGTGATCAGTGAAGGCATGATTCCATATTGGCTCGGTGCCGGAGTGACTTATCTGGTGGTACTCATTTATGTCTATTTCAGTGGCGTGATGGGTGTTGGGTGGTCCAACGCGTTCCAGGGAATGTTTATGATGGTAATGGCCTGGGTATTGGGAATTTACCTGCCAAATACATTGTATGGCGGTATCGGTGAAATGTTTACAGCCATTATGGAGAGTGGAAATACAGCCATGCTCGAAGCCCCCGGATTGGCCGCCGATGGCTCTGCGTGGAGCTGGTGGGGATACAGTTCAGCCGTTCTCGTTTCTGCATTTGGCTTTTCAATGTGGCCGCACCTTTTTATGCGCAGCTACGCCGCCAAGAGTGCCCGGTCACTTCGTTTGAGTGTTGTTCTGTATCCCACATTTCTGATATTTCTTGTCCCGATTTTGATGATCGGTTTTTCTGCTATTGTGGCTTTTCCGGGCGTGGAACAGGCCGACACTATTCTCCCCCATATTCTTATGCAATTAGACTTACCAGCTATTGTAGTAGGATTATTTTGCGCAGGTGCACTCGCTGCCTCCATGTCCTCCGGTGACGCCATTCTTCACTCTGCAGCCTCAATTGGAATTCGCGATGGAATCAGCCAGTTAGTAAAAAACCCGTTAAGCGATAAAAAAGAACGACTGCTTATCCAGATTTCAGTGGTTATTATCGGTTTGATATCCTACCTGTTTGCCGTTGTGATTGATGTGTCGATCGTTGCTTTACTTTTGGGATCATATGGCGGAGTTGCACAGATCTTCCCGATTGTTTTTGCCATGTTTTATTGGAAAAGAGCCACAAAAGCTGGTGCACTTGCCGGTTTGATCGGCGGAATTCTGGTAAATACAATTTGCCTGATATTTCCTGAAATCAAACCATTCCCCATGCACGAAGGTATTTATGGTTTGATGGTGAACGTCATTTTGCTTGTAAGCATTAGTTTGGTCACAAAACCGGACGATCCCGAACGGGTTGAGAAGTTTGTGAATTCTGGGTCTGATTAGTATCAGACACTTTAATTAATAGCGAAGCGGAGCTTCTGAGAGGGGTGTTCCGAAGGAGGACCTTCGGAACAAGTAAAAAACAACTCTACCAGGAGCTCACTTTGTTTGCGCTCTGGCAGGTTGTTTAATTTAAAGCCCGTTCCAGATCTTCAATAAGATCATCGGGATGTTCCAGCCCAACACTGATTCGAATCATGTTCTCCGGTGAAACAGATCCCTCTCCTTCACTGCTTCGGCGATGCTCCCAGGTACTTTCCACTCCTCCAAGACTTGTTGCCCGTTTAATCAGCCTGGATTTTCCAACAATATTGATGGTTCCACTTTGATCGGCATCAACCAAAAATGAAATCATCCCTCCAAATCCCTTCATCTGTTTTTTGGCTATCTCATGACCTCTGTGTGATTCCAAACCGGGAAAAAATACATCTTCAACTCTTGGATGATCCGCTAAAAATAAAGCCACTTTCTCCGCATGTTCATTATGCCCCTTCATCCTGTACGAAAGCGTTCGGGTACTACGGCTCAGCATCCAGCAATCCTGGGGAGATGGAACGGCACCGCCCAGTTTCTGAACGGTGAGAATCTGCTGAAAAAAATCGTCATTCTCTCTGGATACTACAGCACCACCTAAAATATCACTGTGCCCTCCAAAATATTTGGACGTAGAATGCAGAACCAGGTCAATCCCAAAATCAAATGGCAATTGATTGACGGGAGTAGGCCAGGTATTATCGGCTACCGTTCGAATATTGTTCGATTTAGCCAACCCTGCAACGGCTTTTAAATCTGTAATTTGCATCAGGGGATTGGATGGCGTTTCAATCCAGATGAGTGCTGTATTCGGCTTAATATGATCTTCAATATTTTGAAGATCCGTCATATCAATAAAATCAAAATTAAGTCCCCAGCGGGTCATAATTTTCTTAATCATCATCCGGTTGCCGGCATAAACATCTTCCGGAATAATCACATGATCGCCGGTTTTAAGAGACTGCAAAACAGCCGTTGCTGCTGCAATACCGGACGAAAATGCAGCAGCAGCTTCTCCACCTTCCAGCGCAGCAATCAGATGCTCAAACTGCTGGCGGTTAGGGTTTTGCAGTCGCGTGTAGTGAAAATCATTCTCATCCCTGCCTTCCGAATCAATCTCAAAAATTGTACTGGGTGATATGGGAGGAATAATAGATTTTGAAGGATTGCCGATATCAAGTCCGGCGTGAATAGCTTTCGTTTCAAATTTCATGATATCTGTATTCAATAGCGATTAATACTTCAAGTATTTGTTTTATTAGAACTTAATAACCAAATCAAAAATTATGGAGCTTGATTTGGAATCGCCTTCAATCTATCCCACTTTTTCAGCAATGTAAACGTTCGGTTCAAAAATTATTTCGGATTGTATCGATCGCGTTATCAGGCAAATCTCCTCAGCTTTTTCCAAAATGCGATAGGCTTTTTTCTCCCGGGTTTCATCCTCTATGGTAAGAACCGGTTTCAACCTCACTTTGTTCATCACATATTTACCATCTTCATTGCGACTCATATAACCCGAACTTTCTATCTTCAGATCTTTAAAGTTCAGCTTTGAATAAGCTGCAATTGCTGTAAATGAGGTAAAAAAACAGCTCACTACCGATGCAGTATAAAGATGCTCAGGAGACCAAACACCATCAACACCACCGGGAAATTCCGGGGGCGTTGCAACCTCAATAGTTTCATTAATTCCCGGCGAAGAAAGCTCACCGGTTTTACCCTCTTTCCAGGATAAATGAACATCGTATTGATGTTGATCAGGCAGCGGCATGTTCCTCCAGTTTTTGCCGGATAATCCTCTCAAGCTGAGGGGCTTGAACCACACCTGCTTGCTGCCATAATATTTCTCCCTTGTGAAACAGAATCATATTGGGAATCCCTCTCACATTGTATTGAATAGCTACCTGGGGATTTTTTTCTGTATCGATTTTTACAATTTGAAGATCATCACCAAATTGGTTTTTAACCTCCTGCAAAATGGGTGGCATCATTTTACAAGGACCACACCAGTCTGCGTAGAAATCAACAAGTACCGGCGTGTCGCCTTTTATCAAATCGTTAAATGTAATCTCTTTTTTTTCAGTTGCTTCGTTCTTCATTTTTAATTCGTTTTTATTTCTTCAAAGGTTACATCTTCCACGTTTGCACTGGAATTGGTTTGATGAGAAACAGCAGGTTTACAACGCCCCAGCAAACATCCGGTATTGGTTACGGTCTGAAATAAAATTAACAGGGATAACAGACCTGAAATAGCTGCTCCATTTGCCAGGTAGTTATATCCCAAAACGAGCCCAAGAATAAGCATGGCCCACCGCATGGGATACCAGTTAGAAAAAATCTGCTCTTTTATATTCATCTTTACCAGTCCATTTTTTTAGTTCGGAAGATTTATTTGGGTTGATTGATGAGCTTAATCGCCTGGCTCAACAATCAATGATAAGAAATATAATGACCAGCCTGACCCGGGTCAGTAACATTTGTTACAGTAGTATCTCTAAGAAACACTATAGCAGGGTAATCTTGTTTCTGCCGAGTTCTAAAACACCTTTTTTCTCCAGTTCCTTCAGGAGTCTTGAGATTACCACTCGTGCTGTTCCAAGCTCTTTGGCAAGTTCTTCATGAGTAATTTTAATCGTAGATTTACCTGTAATTTCTCTTCTTTTTTCGATGAAATGTACCAGCCGTTCATCCATCTTTTTAAATGCAACGGCGTTCACTACATCCAGCAATTCATGAAATCGCTGATGATATACATCAAATATATATTCTATCCATTCGGGGTGATGTTTAATAATCATTCCAATTTTCCGCACAGGAATTAGCAAAACGCGGCTTTCTTCACTTGCTACTGCTTTTATTTTACTTGATTCATTGTACAATCCCCCCATGAATGACATGATACACATATCACCCGGTTCCAGGTAATAAAGCAACATCTCCCTGTAATCATCATCCAGTTGATAGACACTGATGGCTCCCTCTAAAATTATGGGGATCTCTGATATCGGTTGAGCCGGTTTTACCAGAACATCCCCTTTTTTAAATTCGCGCTTATACCCTTCACCCTCCAGTTCTTTAATTATGTCAGGAACTGATTTTTTTTGCGAAGGATTTGAAAGTGATTGAAATGAGGGATTCATAAACGCTTCCTATCGACGAAAATCTGTTTCTTCCCCGGGTTTGTTATCCAGGATCTCTTCTATTTTTTCCATCAGATTATCCGTTAGTTTATCAACTTTCTCAATTGCCTTCATGTTCTCCCGAACCTGCTCAGGTTTAGACGCGCCGGTTATCACCGTACTTACATTGGGATTTTTCAGGCACCATGCCAATGCCATTTCCGGCATGGAGATATCGGCTTCATCAGCAATGTCAGCCAGTTTTTCTACTTTCTGAAGTTTTTGTTTCCCGCTCTCCGTCTCCAAAAGTTTTTCCCGAAGCCAGTCGTAATTTTCCATCGCCAGGCGGCTGTCTTCCGGTATACCGTCGTTATACTTACCTGTCAGCAAACCACTTGCCAAAGGACTCCAGATTGTTGTGCCTAAACCAATTTCATCATACAGTCGGGAATATTCCCCTTCCACTTTATCTCGTTTAAACATGTTATACTGTGGCTGTTCCATAAGCGGCGGACGCAACTGTTCGCGTCTTGCAATTTGATAGGCCTCACGAATCTGTTCAGACGACCATTCACTCGTTCCCCAATAGAATGCCTTTCCCTCGTTGATGACTTGATTCATCGCCCGAACTGTTTCTTCAATGGGTGTGAATTTATCCGGCCGGTGGCAAAAAATCAGATCTACATAGTCGGTTTGCATTCTCTCCAGAGATGCATTTGTTCCCTCAATGATATGTTTGTGGGAAAGACCAGAATCGTTAGGACCCTCTCCGCCCCAGAATATTTTTGTGGATAGTACAAGATCAGAACGTTTCCATCCCTCTTTTTTGATGATGTTACCCATAACAACCTCGGATTGGCCACCTGCATAGGCCTCAGCATTATCAAAAAAATTGACCCCGGCATCATAAGCCTCTTTCATACATTCAGTGGCAACCGCCTCATCAATTTGATCTCCAAAAGTTACCCAGGAGCCAAATGAAAGAGCAGAAACCTTCAATCCTGAACGACCTAAAAATCGATATTTCATATTACCTCTATTTGTAGTTCTTCTTCTGTTGTAAACTACAAAAACAGGACAACTTTTGAGTTCGTTCTGTCAAAAATTCAGATCGGCTTGCTGAATCTTAAGATAGCAGTGAACCGGTACGCAGAGCCGTTTATCATTTTCATGAATACAGCGGCCTGGAAGATCGACAGCCGAGAGAATTCGGCAGTCGAATACTACTAAATCATTCGGCGTTCCGCTTCGGATACAAATCGTCGGGCATCGCGGCGGGAAAAATCTTCCATGATGTATACATCATCGATTTCAAGATCTCCAAATATCTCTTCTCCGTCATAATCTATGATATGAAGTTTGCCATCTTCGTAATACACTTCACGGATCTCCCGAATCGGTATTTCAAGTGCATGGTTTAAAAGTGAATGGACACCGCTGCTGATCATCGATGTGAAGATCTCTGCAAGTACCGAGGCTTCATCGACATCCGCTTCTCTTCGAATTTCATTATCCAAGTTGGAAAGAAACCGGTCGGAGAACTGGATAACGATGAATTTATCAGTCAGCATAAGATCAACGGACCCTTCGCGGGTGGTCATTGCGTATTCGGCATCGGCATGAAGAAGGCGAGACGTAATATCCGCATCTAAATCATCATGGGCTGAAAAAATATGGTCGTGCTGAGCGGCGGTTTGAGATGGGATTAAGAAAAATAAAAGAGCTATAGCCGGAAAAATTGAAAGTATATTACTTTTGTATTTGTTTAGAATTTTCATGAGCAAAAAGTTGATTAGCGGATTTTAACAGGCTACGATTGAATCAAAAATATGTTTCGTAGATTTGACTTCTAATTCCATACAGATCCGCCTATCTTCAAAAAAGAGAGTTAAACACAATCTATTATGCAAACTATTCTTGGGTCGGGGGGTGCAATCGGAACGGAGCTCGCAAAAGTGCTCCCTGGATACACTGATAAAATCAGGCTTGTCAGTCGGAATCCTGAAAAGGTAAACTCATCTGATGAACTCTATTCTGCAGATTTGATGAATCCCGGTGCTGTACAGCAAGCCGTGGAAAATTCTGATGTTTGTTATCTCACCGTTGGCTTGAAGTACGATAAAAATGTGTGGAGGCGCTCATGGCCGGTCATCATGAAAAATGTAATTGATGCCTGTGAAAAACATAATTCGAAACTGGTATTTTTTGATAATGTTTACCTTTACGATCCAAATCACCTGAATCCTATGACGGAGGACACCCCGGTGAACCCCGCCAGTGAAAAGGGCGAAGTACGAGCCGAAATCGTGAAGATGCTTTGGGATGCTGTGGATGCGGGAAAAATTGAAGCGTTGATAGCAAGGTCAGCCGATTTTTACGGGCCCGGTTTTGAGAAACCCCTCTCTATTTAGATTGAAACTGTTTTTAAACCACTCAGCCAGGGCTCAACAGCAAATTGGCTGGGCGATGATTCCTGCAAACACTCCTATACCTATACCCCGGATGCCGGTAAAGCCACTGCTCTTTTAGGCAATACACCAGACGCTTTTGGAGAAACCTGGCATCTGCCTACCGCATCAAATCCGTACACCGGGAAAGAGTGGGTTGAAAAGATTGCAGAACAGATGAATCAGAAACCGAAATACAGAACTGTTTCCAAACTTATTGTTCGGCTCATGGGGCTTTTTATGCCTGTTATGAGAGAAAATGTTGAGATGATGTACCAGTACGATCGCGATTATGTTTTCAACAGCGATAAATTTGAGCAGAGGTTTGATTTTCAGCCAACGTCCTACAAGGAAGGAATCAGGATTGTTGTAGAATCCGATTTTCAACCCTGACAATTTTTCGATGTACTTTCAGTGACCAACTCAGTATTTTAATGCTTTCGGGATGTGGCGCAGTCCGGCAGCGCGCGTCGTTCGGGACGACGAGGTCGCAGGTTCAAATCCTGTCATCCCGACAAAACTAAATCCACTTTAACAAGTATATACGTTGTATCAAGATCCTCTTTCTTTTGTATTTCGTAGTTTGAAATATCTTCCTGAGCGCTGATCTTCCGAAGCAGTGCTTCGGGGTTCAAATCCTGTCATCCCGACAAAACTAAATCCACTTTAACAAGTATATACGTTGTATCAAGATCCTCTTTCTTTTGTATTTCGTAGTTTGAAATATCTTCCTGAGCGCTGATCTTCCGAAGCAGTGCTTCGGGGTTCAAATCCTGTCATCCCGACAAAACTAAATCCACTTTAACAAGCATATACGTTGTATCAAGATCCTCTTTCTTTTGTATTTCGTAATTTGAAATATCTTCCTGAGCGCTGATCTTCCGAAGCAGTGCTTCGGGGTTCAAATCCTGTCATCCCGACAAAACTAAATCCACTTTAACAAGTATATACGTTGTAATCAAGATCCTCTTTCTTTTGCATTTCGTAGTTTGAAATATCTTCCTGAGCGCTGATCTTCCGAAGCAGTGCTTCGGGATTCAAATCCTGTCATCCTGACAAAACGAATCCATTTAACAAGTATATCGTTGTATCAAGATCACTCTTTAACTATGTTTGGAGATACCGGATCGGAGTCCGGTATGACAAGAATCAAAAATTGATTTGCCTCACATCCTTTTTGGACAGCCTCGGTTCCACCGAAAGCATTCCTTCGGAAAAATCCTGTCATCCCGACTCTTTCGTATTTCGGGTCGCATACGTCAAAAGAGTCATCCAACTGGAAATCAAGAGAAGCCCTAAAAACTCTCGTGCGGCCTCTACTCCTGTCTGAATCATACGAACTTCATCAAACATGTGCTGAAATCCGCTTAACGTCAGATCCGGAACTATAAACAGCGCCCATATCAAACAAACAATGGCAAGTACAGTAGATGTGGCCCAGTGCAATCTCTTTAAAGCATACAGAATTGATAAAACAGACGCAGCTCCGTAAATCAACATCCATCGCAGTGCATCAACATCGTTGTATTGTACAATTGCCGCTAAGGCAAAAACTATGATTGCCAGGTAGTTTATATATCTCAACATTATTTAAATTTTATAAGATTTAGTATCCTCTATCTCATGAAAAGTAACCATGCTTGGTAAATATTAAAATGATGAAGATATAAGTACTTAAATATTCAGGAAAAACCTGATTCATTTCTCTTTCCAGTCTGCTATTTTATAAGTATAGTTAATGGAAGAGGAATAAATCCGAAACCATACATTAAAATATTTCAAACCGGTCGGTTATCCCCTAAGCAAAAAAAGAGCTCCGTATCATGAAGTTATTGAATAATTTAATTAACACCCGAAACCATTTTATTACTTTTTGGTTGATCAGTTTACCTTTTTTTCTTTTCGCATGTAAGAGTACTGAGGTTCAATCCGATTCATCTTCAAGTGATACTACTGAACAAACACAATCTACAACTCAACCTGCATCAAGTACAGCAACTGTTGAATACGCGGAAGAAATTCCAGGTTCTGACCAAGAGATTGAGATGGTGTTAGTTCCCGGTGGTTCATATCAGATGGGACCTTTCGAAAATGGTGAAACGCATAAAGTAAAAGTTGACTCGTTTTGGATTGGCAAATACGAAATTACCTGGAATGAGTACAACCTTTTCAGAAATGAACTGCTCGAGGATATACGCACCGAGGTTTATAAAAATCTGTATGGCGTGGATATCGATTCAGATGCAATATCATCTCCGACTCTGACCGAGGAAGCGCTTGATCTTCTTCGGGATAACGACATTCCAGCTGATATTATCTCTCTCCCCTCGCCTCCCTATTCTGATGTAACTGCCGGAATGGGTACCGACGGTTTCCCGGCCGTTAGTATGACACATTACGCCGCTTTTATGTTCACTAAATGGCTGACTGTAAAAACCGGTGACTTTTACCGGCTTCCTACAGAAGCGGAATGGGAATATGCATGTAAGGCGGCCAGTACGGATGACTATGAACCGATCACCAACACAGCAGAACTGGATCAGTACGCCTGGCACCGGGACAATAGTAATCGCAAATATCAGCAGCCTGGCAACAAAGAACCAAATGCACTGGGAATCCATGATATGCTTGGCAATGTAGCCGAATGGACATTAGATCAATACCACGAAGATTATCCTGCAAAGCTGGAAAACGAACCAGCCGACAATCCATTCTTTTCACCCACTGAACTGTATCCCAGAACTGCACGCGGCGGATCGTGGATGGATCCTGCCGCAGCTGCAAGCTGTATCCAGCGCAGAGGGTCGAACCCGGCCTGGAAGATGAGAGATCCGCAACTTCCTAAAAGTTTGTGGTGGCATACCAATGCCCCGTTTGTGGGTTTTCGTGTAGTACGCCCGGTAAATGAACCCGGTTCGGTTAGTGAAATGGAAGAATATTGGATTGAAGCAATACAGGATTATAATTAGAGGATCAAAAAATAAACCAGAACACTTGTAAACTTAAAACCTGAAAACAATGGAAAATAAAGATCAGTTTAGCACGAAATTAACAAGAAGAGATTTTATGAAAAAAACGTCTCTTGCAGCCGGAGGAGGAATTCTGTTAAGTTCTTTACCGGTAGGCTCAAGTGCTTATGCAGCTGCAAATGATGTACTCAATGTAGCGGTAGTGGGCTGCGGGGGCCGGGGAACCGGAGCTGCAAACCAGGCACTGAATGCAGATGAAGGAGTGAAAATTGTTGCGTTGGCTGATCTGTTCCGAGACCGCTTGGACGATTGTTATAACTCTCTGACCCAGGCACATCCCGATGGAGACCGAATTGCCGTCCCGGAAGAGCATAAATTTGTAGGATTTGACGGTTACAAACATGCCATTGAACTGGCTGATGTTGTAATTCTTGCCACACCACCCGGTTACCGTCCGGAGCATTTTGAGGAAGCTGTACGGCAGGGCAAACATGTTTTTATGGAAAAACCGTTGGGTACTTCAGCAGATGGTGTACGCAGAATACTGAAGGCCGGGCGTGAAGCAAAACAGAAGCAACTAAACGTGGTTGTAGGACTTCAACGTCATTATCAAACCAATTACCACGAAGCGTTGAAACATGTTCGTGACAATGCCATTGGAAAGATTACGGCAGGACAGGTGTACTGGAACAGCGCCGGCGTTTGGGTACGTGAGCGACAACCCGATCAAACCGAACTGGAATATCAAAACAGAAACTGGTACTACTTCAATTGGCTTTGTGGCGATCATATTCTCGAACAGCACATTCACAACATCGATGTGGCTAACTGGTTCCTGGGTGAGTACCCGGTATCAGCCCAGGGTATGGGCGGACGCGAGGTCCGAACCGGTAAAGATCACGGACAGATTTTTGATCACCATTTTGTGGAATTTACCTACCCAAGCGGAGCGGTAATCTCCAGCCAGTGCCGTCATCAGCCGGATACGTTCTCGAGAGTTGCCGAACATTTCCAGGGAGCTTATGGTACAATTGAGATAGATTCAAGCAATAAAGCCCTCATCAAAGATCACGATGGAGTGGTTCTGTACGATCATGCTGGCATGAACGACCCGAACCCATATCAAGTTGAGCACGACAAGCTTTTTGCCGCCATTCGAAATGGTGATGTTATTAGCGACACCGAGAATGGAGCAAAAAGTACGCTTACAGCTATTATGGGTCGCATGGCAACCTATTCAGGTCAAGTGATTACATGGGATCAAGCCATTAACGCGCAAGACAAGATGGTTCCGGATAATATGACCTGGGATACCCCACCTCCTGTTGTGCCCGATGAAAATGGTGACTATCCCGTACCTACTCCGGGTGTTACGAATGTGTTGAGTCCGGAGTCAACTGTAAGTACTGGATAGATTTAGAGTTGATTAAAGATCCGCGAAGTCTTCAAGACTTCGCGGATCTTCATAAACAAGGCTGCTATTAAGTTCATACATTTTTTACTCGATGCGAAGGTCCTCCTTCGCATCGCCCAATCGGAAGCTCCGCTTCTCCTCAATAATCATAAAAAAGAACAGAAGGGTTTGATGGTATATTTCCCATCCATTCCTTTAGCATTCGCATTTAAAAGGATACCTCACTGAATCAAATAATACCTATCTCATGAATCGAAAAAACTTCCTAAAGAACTCATTGCTCGCTGGATCAGCACTTGCAACCGGAACTGCACTCAGCAAAAATCAACCTAAATCGCTAAACAAATCCGATCTTCTTCAATCTCACGATTTCAAACTGAAATATTCCCCACACTTTGGGATGTTTGAAAACCATGCCGGGCGAGATCTGCTGGACCAGCTACAGTTTATGAATGATATTGGTTTTAGAGGTTTGGAAGATAACGGGATGAAGGGACGAAATCGGCGAACCCAGGAACAGATTGGACAAAAGCTGGCGGATTTTGGAATGGATATGGGCGTGTTCGTTGCACATACGATCTACTGGAATGAACCAAGCCTGAGCACCGGTGACCCGGAATATGTGGACCAATTCCTGGATGAGATTCGTGAATCCGTAGAGGTCGCTAAAAGAGTGGGTGCCACCTGGATGACTGTAGTCCCCGGACACATTGATCTGCGCCTTGATATGGACTACCAGGAACTGAATGTGATCGATGCGTTAAAACGTGCCGCCGAAATCCTGGAACCGCATGGATTGGTAATGGTCCTCGAACCGTTAAATACGCTAATCAATCATCCCGGGATGATTCTCACCAAAACCTCGCAAGCATACCGAATTTGTAAGCATGTGGACAGCCCGTCATGCAAAATTTTATATGATATCTATCATCAGCAGATTACCGAGGGGAACCTGATCCCAAATATCGATACTGCCTGGAATGAAATTCCCTATTTCCAGTTAGGCGATCACCCCGGCAGAAACGAACCCTACACCGGTGAAATCAACTACCGCAATATCTTCAAACATCTGTATGATAAAGGATTCGATGGCATCGTAGGAATGGAACATGGAAACTCGATGGACGGAAAAGAGGGCGAGCTTGCGTTAATTGAGGCGTACGTCAGAGCGGATGATTTTGAGGTTTGATGAACAAGATCCGCGAAGTTTTCGAAAACTTCGCGGATCTCACAATCGTGACCTGACAGCGTGGCCCCAACAGATATGTGCGAGGTCTCCTGTCAGCGTCGAAGGGAATTGTCTTTGGTTCACAACGCTGACAGATCCCCCTTGGGGATTCCTTCGGAGGGGTTGGTGCTGTCAGGTTATTTAATTCGAACCACTAAACAGGTACTTAAAACTTCGCGGATCTGCTAAGCATCACTTAATGAAATCTTTTGCCCCATTCGAATAAAACTCCAGGATGGTATCCCCCTCATTTACAAAAAGAATCGCTTCGGTTTGATCTGTTTCATTAATCAAATCTATTCCTTCTTCCGGTGTCATCAAGGTTAAAATGGACGAAAGTGCATCCGCTTTCATCCCTTCATCTGCTATAACCGTAGCCTGAATCTGGTTAGTTGCGCCAAGCCCGGTCATGGGATTGAGAATATGCGAATAACGTGTACCATCAATTTCCACAAACTGGAACAGATCACCAGAGGTGGTAACGGTTTTGTTTGCCGTTTGCAGGGTTATGAACTGGCTTTCTCCATTTTGCTGACTTTTCGGAACGGCCACATCCCAGCTTTCCCTGCCGGAGGGCGGATCTCCAAGGGTCACATCTCCGCCGGCATCAACCAAAGCACGCTCTATTCCAAAACTTTTTAATACTTTCAACGCTTCTTCGGCGGCATATCCTTTGGCAATGCCCCCCAAATCGAGCTGCATATCCGGTTTAGTTAACTCTGCAGTTTGATTTTCCTCATCAAGCCTGATATGCTCATATCCAACCTGCCTCTCAAATTCTGCAATCTCCTGTTCTGTAGGAAGCTGCGGATCGGGCGACATTCGCACCATCCGCCAAAATCGACTCATTGGCCCCACAGTGATATCAAACAGACCATCACTCAACTCAGCCATTCGAACCGATTCTTTCAGAACCTTAAACAGATCATTACTCACTTTTACAGCTTTGCCGGATCCTGACGTTCGTGATAATCGATTGAGCTCACTGTCATCTTCGTAATCACTCATGATCTGGTTCAGCTCCTCGATTCGGTTAAAAGCTTCTTCTGATGCCTGGCTGGCTATGGAATCATCATCAGAATAGAGAACAATATTAAACTGCGTTCCCATGTGATAGGATTGAAACGTAAATCGTTGCAACTCTTGGGCTGCGATTGATTGCAGGAGCAGAAAGCAAAGAATTGTAATCAAAAAATGTCTTTTGTACATCTGGCTGTGTTTTATTTTAAACATTTAAAAATACGTTTTCATGCAGAGAAAAGCTTTTATCGATTCCGCAGAATTGAAACCGTGAAAGCATAAATATCCAGAGGATTTAGGATAATGCGAGAATATTTTCATTCACCAAAGGTTTAATGTGAGCAAAAAAGTACCTAAATTTGTAACTCTGAAAAAGCCGGAGTCCACCTGCATTAAAATTTCAGTGGACAATTTCTTCGGCTGAAGGTAATTCTTATTTATTTGAAATTATTTGCCGGAGTAGCTCAGGGGTAGAGCAATTCTCTCGTAAAGAATAGGTCGTGAGTTCAAATCTCATCTCCGGCTCTTAAACCTCCCCTCTCGAGAGGGGACCGATGGTGAGCGTTCAGCGAATCCATCAGGGGTGTGTCCACACGTTTTCAATCACGAACTCGAATTCAATTCACACCACAAATTCTAACCCTGTAGTTCAACCGGATAGAACGAAAGCCTCCTAAGCTTTAAATCCCGGTTCAAGTCCGGGCGGGGTTACTTAGTGAATTATATAAGTAATTAAATAATAAGTACTTATATAGTCATATATTCGATATTAGTACAACAATAGGTACACGTAAAAAGCGTGATTATACTTTTTCTGGTTTACGCCTCTCCTCCGAAAGAAACTTACATATTGCTTTTCACACCTTTCTTTGTCTATTTTGTTCACAAATTAAGTTTGTTCACGTAACGTGAACGCTTTAATATTGTGAACATGAAAGAAGAAGAGATTGTCCATACCGCCATAGAAAACCTTGAGCCAACCTTATTAAAAGGTAAGTGGCATCCTTATAAGAAGAATAATAAGATTCTGGATGGTGTATTGGAACTCTGGTATGAAGATCAAAATGTAAGGTTTGACGCCATCGTCAAAAAAGAACTTCGAACCTACCAGGTTGAGCAGTTGATACAACAAGCCGGGAATTATAAAAACCTGATGGTGATCGCTTACAAACTATTTCCCGGATTGAAAAAGAAGTTGAAAGGACACCGCATCAACTATTTGGAGGCAAATGGGAATCTATTTGTAAATGCAGAGAACCTGCTCCTGTTTCTGGATGGGGACAAAAAGTTGAATAAAACGGATAAAACCGGGAACCGGGCTTTTACACCAACCGGTCTAAAAGTGCTCTTCGAATTCTTACGGGATAAAAGGTTAATCAACCAAACACAACGAGAGATTGCAGAGAAAGCCGGAGTGGCCCTTGGGAATATTCCTAAAGTGTTACAAGGATTAATGGATACCGGCCAGATCTACAAATTGGATAAGAAGAAGTACGCATTTCATGATCGCAAAGAGCTTCTCCAACAGTGGATCAGGGAGTATCACAATACACTTAAACCCACATTAGAAATGGGTCGTTACACGGCGAAACGAACAGAGGACTGGAAAGAGATTCCACTAAATCTTACAAAAACTGTATGGGGCGGTGAACCGGCCGCAGACTTGCTGACCAATTATCTAAAACCCGGTGTACTTACACTTTATACTGAAGAAACAAAGAAGGACTTGATGGTGAACTACGGTTTAATGCCAGACAAGGAGGGAAACTTGTTTGCCTATCAGAAATTCTGGAAGAATGATGAAACGGACAACACGGCACCTCCAATATTGGTTTACGCAGATCTGATTATGACAAATGATAAACGATGCATCGAAACTGCAAATATTTTATTCAATGAGCGAATCGAACCAAAGTTATAAAGAGCTGGCCATTCCTTACTTTAAAGAAGTCTTCGACATCATCGATGAGGTACTAACCGCTCATGATATTCCTTATTACCTGATCGGTGTGAATGCCATCAGTCTGGAGTTACTCAAAAAAGGGACTAAACCTGCAAGAGGAACCAAGGATATCGATTTTGCAATTATGGTTTCTGCATTGGATGAGTACGAAGAGATTTCCGATTCCATTCAAGACCAGGGATTTACAAAAGCAGAGGCTGCGTGGCGATTCCATCACAAAGAGTTTGACATCGTTGTTGATCTTCTCCCTTTTGGAGAAATTGAGGAGAGTGAAACGATTGGTTTTAGCGACCGAACAACTGATCTTCATGTTTTAGGATTCAAAGAAGTTATGGATGATGCCACGGAGGTCAACATTGGCGAAACAAAGGTTCGAATCCCTCCCCTGCCGGGTATGGTTATCTTAAAGCTTGTTGCCTGGAGTGACAGACCAGAGGTTCGAAATAATGATCTCTATGACATTTTACGAGTCATTGAACATTACAACGACCTGGAGTATGAAAACAATTTGAAATATCACTATGATATCATAGAAGAGATGGAAGAGTTTGATGAACACAGATTTTCATCCCGAATATTGGGGCGAAAAGTAAAACCGTATTTGGATAAATCACCCGTCCTGAAACAACGAATAGAATCCGTTCTTGAGAAAAATACAGCAGATGCTTCTACCTCAGAAATTGCCCGAAACTGGGCACGTGAAAAGGGATGGAATCTGGAATATTGCATCACATTGCTGAATGATTTTAAAGCTGGTATCGGGGATAGAAATTCCTGATTGAACGGTATAAAAAGCCATCCGCTTCATTATTCAACCAGATAAAACACAAGTTATTTAAGCTTTTAACACGGTTCCGATCCAAACGGACCTGCTACTTTCAGAGAACAATCGTTAGATAGTGTCTCCCGTATCTGTAGACTGGCTGAAAATCTGACAGCATTCCCGGTGCCACTGTTTTTGTAGCTGACTGAGTGACTATACTTTTTTAAAGGTTGTAACACCAGAAAGTAGTTTCTCTCATTTTTCTTCATCACATTTTTTTATCCACAATTACCGGATATAGAATGAAATCCCTTTTAAACATCAAATGTTACTTGTCCTTTCTCCCGGAGTTCTTAACACTCAACATCATACCAAAAAGGCTTAACCCGAATTATTCACGAAAAAGTATAAAATAGAAGTTAAGGCACTGATATTATTACATGTATCGGGAAATGATGGTAGCTCAATTTTGAGTGTTGTGGCAAATGGCTACGAAATTTGCCCGTGCACTGCGTTGAAGTTGAAATGCTTTACTCAGGGTACTCAGATACCCTTCCGTCACCATTTCCTCTTCGCCTTGTGCACAACCAAATTTCTTGGTGCATAATCCGGGTTAATTAAATAGCCTGTAGGTTTTTTTTATCTTCGAAGAAACAATAGGTTCAATAAATAACAACGATTCAGAAAAACTAAATATGGCAGCAATTACGGTTCGCAACCTCTATAAAATATTTGGCAAAAAACCGGAAAAAGCGATCCCGATGCTTCGTGACGGGATGAGTAAAGATGAAATTCTCGAAAAAACAGGCTTAACTGTTGCAATTGACGACGCTTCATTTGAAGTAAAGGAGAAAGAGATCTTTGTAATCATGGGGCTTTCCGGCAGCGGAAAATCGACTGTACTTCGATGCCTCAATCGCCTGATTGAGCCAACGGATGGCGAAATCTTCCTGGAGAGTGAACAGAAAAATATCATGGATATCAAACGGGATGAGCTGCTGGAACTCCGCAGGCACAGTATGTCGATGGTATTTCAAAATTTTGGACTTTTCCCTCATCGTACCATACTGAATAATGTAGCTTACGGTCTTGAAATTGGGGGCGCTGACAAAGAGACCCGCCATGAAAAAGCCCGTAATGCGATTGAACTGGTTGGATTAAAGGGGTATGAAGATAAAAAGCCCAATGAATTAAGCGGAGGTATGCAACAACGGGTAGGCCTTGCAAGGGCACTCGCAAACGAACCGGAAATTCTGCTGATGGATGAAGCCTTTAGCGCCCTTGATCCGCTAATACGAAACGATATGCAGGAGGAGCTTCTTGAACTTCAAACCAAGATGAACAAAACCATCGTTTTTATCACGCACGATCTCGATGAAGCCCTCAAACTGGGCGACCGTATTGCCATCATGAAAGATGGAAGAATTGTACAGATCGGAACACCGGAAACAATCCTTACAGAACCGGCAAACGAGTATGTACGCGCCTTTGTACAAAATGTTGACCGTACGAAAATCATTACGGCCGCTTCTATAATGCGAAAAGCTCCAACTATAGACCTGAAAAAAGATGGGCCCGGGGTAGCAGCAAGAAAGATGGAAAAATCAGGCGTTTCTACTGTATATGTACTGGATGGAAACCGGAAGTACAAGGGGGTGGTTACCATTGATGATGCAAACAGATTGAAAAATAAAAATATTAAATCGGTCGAGGAGATCATCAGGAATGATGCTCATACAACCCTGCCCGAAACCCCCATTAAACAGCTCCTTTCCAAAGCGATTGAAAGCAGGCTGTCGATCGCAGTTGTGGAACAAGACGGAACCTTTCGCGGAGTGGTGAGCAGGGCATCGATCATTAACGAAGTAAACCTGAACGATACGAAAAAGCAAGCCAACTCTGAGACCATGAAAACAGAAACTTTAACCGAAGAGAATACACAATGATAGATATTCCTGTTGGACGATTTTTCGAATTTATTATACAATGGATGCGCGAAAACTGGGAGGGGTTTTTTGATGCCGTTACAGTTGTTGTAAATGCTACACTGGATACATTCGAAGGGATCTTATTGTTCCCGCACCCCCTGATTATGATTGGCCTTTTAACCCTTCTCGCCTGGTATATTTCAGGCAAAGGTGTGGCCATATTTACCGTTGCAGGACTTTTTGTGATCGAGGGGATGGGGCTCTGGGCCGAGACCATGGATACTATGGCGTTAATTTTTACGGCTGTACTTATCGCCCTTCTGATCGGTATACCCGTGGGAATATGGGCCTCCAAAAATGACCTTGTTGAAAAGATTGTACGGCCCATATTAGACTTTATGCAAACAATGCCGGCATTTGTATATCTGATTCCGGCTGTTCTTTTTTTCCAGCTTGGAAAAGTTCCGGGAGTTGTGGCTACGCTTGTTTTCGCTACACCGCCGGCCGTGCGGCTTACAAATTTGGGTATACGGCAGGTTCCCGATGAGGTAAAAGAGGCCGCACTTGCATTTGGTTCCAACTCCAGGCAAATGTTGTTTAAAGTGGAGCTTCCTGTTGCATTGCCAACTATTCTCGCCGGTGTCAACCAAACCATTATGCTTGCGCTCTCGATGGTTGTTATCGCTTCGTTAATTGGTGCCGGAGGTTTGGGACAGCCTGTACTGGTGGGAATTCAGCAACTGAATATCGGGCTTGGTTTTGAAGGCGGAATTGCTATTGTGATTCTCGCTATTTTCCTGGACAGAATTACTCAATCTATGGGAACGGCATCCCAAAACACCAGCAACGGGTAAACCAACGTATCTGCCTAAGAATCTGTTAACTACTAACGACCAGCAATCAAACAAGACGAGTTAAAATTCAAATCAAAATATCTAACTATGAACATTTTAAATAAAGTACATTGGGCATCAAAATTGACCTCTGTTCTTCTACTCCTGGCTGTTTTAGCAACCGGATGTCAAAGCGGGGAACAGACAGAAAATACCGCTGACCTTGTGTATGTAAACTGGGCTGAGGGAATTGCCTATACAAATCTCGCAAAAAATATTCTTGAACAAAAAATGGGCTACGAAGTAAATATTACATCCGCTGATGTGGGGCCCGCATATACAGCCATTGCCAATGGTGACCAGGACGCATTTATGGAGACATGGCTACCCGTCCTGCACAAAAACTACATGGATCAATACGAAGATGATATTGTAGATCTTGGATATGTTTACGAGGGAACTCAAAGCGGACTTGTAGTACCGGAATATGTTGAGGTAGACAGTATTTCAAACCTGAACAATTATGTCGAAGAGTTTGACGGGCAGATTACCGGGATTGATGCCGGTGCCGGTGTTATGCAAACCACTCAAGAGTTAATTGATGAGTACAATCTCAATTTTGACTTGATGACATCAAGCGGCCCGGCCATGACTGCCGCCCTGAGTAACGCTATTGAAAATGAAGAGTGGATTGTGGTTACCGGCTGGCAGCCTCACTGGAAATTCGGGCGTTGGGATCTGAAATTTCTAAAACAAGATCCGGATAAAGTACTCTGGCAGTCAGGGAATATCCATATTATGGGACGCGAAAATCTCGAACAAGAGAAGCCGGAACTGGCCGCTTTCCTGAAAAATATGAAGTTTACGGAAGATCAATTGGCCGACCTGATGGTTCAGGTCCAGGAATCGGATGAAAATGTATCCGCTGTTACAGAACAATGGATGAATCAAAATGAAGAACTGATCGAAAGCTGGATACCCGAAGGAGCGATGGACGAAATGGCTTCAGCACAGTAGTTCACTTTCCGTACAGATCTTACAGGCTTCTGATTTTACGATCAGAAGCCTTTTTTTATGTTGGCTCTGCCAGTTCTGCAACCAACCCGGTTTATTGAATTCAAACTCATTCTGTTCCATCCGTCCATTTAACCGGGGACGAACCCTTTGCAAAACGAATGTTCTTGGCAATCGGTATGTTTTTTAAAGACATGAAAAGATCAATCCAAAAAAAAGAGGAGTTATTATTATGGGAGCAAAAAAAATTTTGATGATTGCAGGAGATTATGGCGAAGATCTGGAAACCATGGTTCCGTTCCAGGCACTGCAGATGGTTGGCCATACGGTTCATGCTGTTTGTCCGGACAAGAAAGAGGGAGACCAGTGCCCCACAGCCGTTCACGATTTCGTAGGAGATCAGACCTACAAGGAGACGCCCGGCCACAATTTTACATTGAATTTTACTTTCGATGATGTTAACCCGGAAGAGTATGATGCACTGGTATTGCCCGGCGGTCGCGCACCGGAATATCTGCGGCTCAATGAGGGTGTCATTGAAATGGTTCGCCATTTTGTAGAGGAAGACAAGCCTATTGCTGCCATCTGTCACGGGTTGCAAATTTTAGCTGCAGTCGGTGGTATTGAAGGGAAAACGCTGACTGCTTATCCCGCCTGCGGACCGGAGATGGAGCTAACCGGAGCCAACTATAAAGAGGTCCCGCCAACCGAAGCCGTGGTTGACGGAAACCTGGTTACTTCACCGGCCTGGCCCGGACATCAGAAATGGCTGGCTGAATTTCTAAAAGTTCTCGGAACCGAAATTACACACGCCGATTAAACTGCAAATTTATACTTCTATTCAACCCCGCCCATTACAATCCGGCGGGGTTTTTTATCCTGCGTCATAAATATGAAACACGTTTTTTCATTAAGATGCTGCCAATATACTCTTTGCTCCCAACAGAGAACATTAGCATAACTCAATGAGACGATCATAGCGTCCAAAGTCAGCTGATCAAGCCAAACCGATTAGAAGTTGAATAAAAGCCGACTCGTTTTTAATAGCGGTAAAATTCACTTACGATTCCACAGTATACGCCTCCACCCCGTCACCATCTTCGGAAGTGACAATCAACTCGCCAGGATCGGACAGAAACTCCTCATAATCACAAGGCATTTCGGCTTTTTCTCCATCCTGAACGTCCCATGTGCCGCAGAAGCCGGAGTTCGTGTTCATATCGATATCAAAGGGGGGATCGAATTCCGAACCAGAAATATCGAGCGTGATAAAGAATCCGTCTTCGATATAGGCATCGTCATCCTCTGTGATGATTTCAGTTGTGGCTGTTCCAACTACTGTGGAACCATCGGCGGCAAGAATCAGGTCAAACGTTCGGGTCTGTTTTTCGGAATCTTTATCCTCTTCGTTTGCAGATGTAGAGGAACTGCATCCGGCAAGCACAGATGTCATTAGTCCAAATACCATTAACATGGCAAAAGATTTTATGATTGAGGATTGTAAACAATTCTGGTAATAATACTTCATGATATAGATGATCTGTTTTAATTTTTATGATTTTGTTGATTGGCCGAATAAAAATTCGAGAGGAATGGTTGCGCTGAGATAGCACGTGATTGCTCCAACAATCTGTCGGTAAGACAAATAGAATTGAGCGTAGCCCCAAAATTTTTATCGGCAAATGGGTGTATACATCTGTGTTGTAGATGTTTGAGTCACAGATACATACCTCTTATTAATGCGAATAGTAGGAAAGAGTTGGCTCAAAAAGATTGGCTTTATTTTCCTCATTCTGACGCTCCATTTAAAGCTGCACTTTTTTTATGAGATAATACCAGGTATTTAGTTCTTTCGCGATTGAATTTTATGGAGTTGAATGACCAAAATTTTATAATTTATTTTGCTGGTTAGAAATCTTACCACAATGCTGGTCTGATACGTTTCACAGCAGAGCGGTGAAACGAGAAAAATTGTTTACTGTCAACTGAAAACTGCCTACTACTCCCCGCCAACTGATTCAATCCATTTCTCAACATTCCCCTCCAACACATTCAACGGAATACTTCCACTGAGTAAAACCACATCGTGAAATTCGCGGAGGTCAAAGTTCTCTCCCAGTTTTTCTTCGGCCATCGCTCGCAACTCACGGATTTTGATTTCTCCCATTTTATACGCCAGTGCCTGTCCCGGCCAGAAGATGTAGCGGTTGACTTCCGAGCGGATGTTATGAAGTGACAGAGCAGAATTGTCTGCCATGTATTGAATGGCTTCCTCGCGGCTCCAGCCTTTGGCGTGCATGCCGGTATCCACCACGAGGCGGAGAGCCCGCCACATCTCGTAACTCAGTTGACCAAATTTTTTATAAGGCGTTTCGTACATCCCGATCTCCTCTCCCAGGCGTTCGGCATAGAGTGCCCAACCCTCGGTAAAAGCGGTATAACTGGCTGTGGTTCTGAATTTGGGCAAATCCTCCAACTCCTGTTGCAGGGCAATCTGCAGATGGTGACCCGGCACGGCTTCATGCAGTGAAAGCGCTGGGATTTCGTAAAGCGGTCGGCTATCCAGATCATATGTGTTTACGGCGTAGGTTCCGGCTTGGGTTCCATCTGCATCTCCGCGGCTGTAGTAAGCCGTAGCTGTTCGCGGCGCAAGATAATCGGGAATCGGTTCAATTCCGTAGGGAAGCCGCGGCAACGTTTTAAAAAGTTCCGGCAGTTTCCCATCGATAGTTTTCAGAACGTAAGCTGTCTCCTTCAATAGCTGCTCAGGTGTTTCGGCGTAAAACTGATCGTCCGTGCGGAGGAATTCCACGAAAGCGTCAAAATCATCCCCGTAGCCTTCGGATTTAACAATCTCCATCATCTCCCCTCGAATTCGTGCAACCTCATCCAGCCCGATTTGATGGACTTCATCAGCCGTAATATCAATCGTGGTATGATCCTGAATCAAATAATTATAATACTCCTCTCCACCCGGAATTTCCGTAATTCCAATCGTTTCGGTTGTATTCGGGATGTATTCATCAACCAAAAAATCACGCAGCCGCTGATATTCGGGAATCACAATCTCACCGACCACTTCTTTTGCGTGATTCGTCAGCCGCTGCTTCTCTTCCTCACTAAAACTGTCCGGAAATTCCTTAAACGGCTCATACAATCGATGTTCTTCCGATGACTCGGTAATCAGCGCTTCGATCGATGCCACGTAATCATCAAAAACAATCTTGCGGACGCATAATCCCCAGCTCAATTCCTTTTCTCATCCGTTCGATGTAGCCGCCGTTATAATCAGGAAATTCCTCCAGCCGGCTCAGGTAGTTATCATAATCCTCCACTGTTTCAAGTGGAACATCATCGCCCAGAGTTGCAAATGAAGCGTGATAATCCCACCACCCATTCAGCGGAAGCAGATGATGGTTCAATTCATACGCCCAAATCGAACCTTCAAGCTGATTTTCAAAAATATCGTAATTGATGCGACTCTCACTACTCAGCTCTTCTCTTGATATCTTATGCAAGCGAGACAGGAACTCTTTCGACTTCTCGTAATTCTCCTCCATCGCATCCAATCCTGTTTCGGGAAGCTGATCGTTAAACCGGTCATCACCCTGGCTGGTGGCAAAGATGGGATTAGTCTGAAGGCTGTATTCCCAGTGATCATCAAAAATCATCTGAAGCTGTTCCTCCGCAGTGGATTGCGGAGACTGAACGAAAAGAATAGATAAGATGAGAAGAATATGAAACATGGGAATACATTAAATTTTGGGATTTTTATAAGGTAAAATTACTCAAAACCATCTTCTCTTAAAAAACCACCATTTTTGAGATCCTAAAAATTATGGATGGCGTACCCGGCTTCATATTTTACTCAAATTTACTCCGTACACTTTAATAAATCGTTAATTTTAAAGAGTTCAAGTATTACGTTAATTTAGAAAACCGGTTCAGTAGTTTGAACACTAAAAAATCCTGGTTGCTCAACAAAAATCTAACACGTAGCAACGCTGCTTCATTTGCGGGTAGTAAAGTAAAAACCTGTTTTGCCATATTTTTCATATTCTCGATCCTGTTACCTGCAGATCTACTCTCTCAGAACCGTATAAAAAAAGAGATACGAGCTCTGCGTCTGGAAAATACCGAGAAGTTTATTTTTGATGGAAAAGTAGATGAAGAGTTTTGGAAACGCGTTCCCGCAGCCACCGGCTTTCGGCAGCAGGAACCCAATGAGGGAGATCCGGCCACCGAGAAGACCGAAGTGCGAATTGCTTACGATGACGAGTACCTATACATGGGCGTCATATTGTATGACAGCGATCCGTCCAGGATTAAAGCGACCCAAAGACGCAGAGATGTACGAATTGTAGCTGATGAACGGTTTACCTGGTTTTTTGATACGTTCAACGATCAGCGCAACGCCTATTTCATGGAGGTAAATCCCAATGCTCTTCGAACCGACGGGCTCATCACTACGGGTCAGGGGCAATCCATTAATCTAAATTGGGATGGAATTTGGGATGCGAAAGCCACCATTAACGAAATTGGCTGGACTACAGAGATTAAAATTCCATTCCGATCACTCAACTTCGATCCCGAAAGTGATACCTGGGGAGTGAATTTTATGCGTGTGATTCGACGAAAAAGTGAAACGGTTCTGTGGACCGGATATCAACGAAACCAGGGAATTGACCGGCCACAGGATGGCGGATTACTTACAGGACTTACCGGAATGTCTCAGGGTTTGGGACTGGAGGTAAAACCATTTGGAATCCTAACCGGCAACGAACAAAAACTTGCCGAAGGTGACGAAACCGATACCGATCTGGACGGAGGACTGGATATCAACTACAGTATCACCCCCAGCCTGAAAGCCTCCCTTACATTCAATACCGATTTTGCTGAAGCCGAAGTGGATCAGCGTATTGTAAATTTAACACGATTTGCTGTTCAGTTTCCCGAACAGCGAGACTTCTTCCTGGAGGGCTCCAACATCTACGAATTTGCACCGGCAAGCAGGGTAAATCCATATTTCAGCCGCAGAATTGGATTGCAGGAAGGGCAGCCCATTCCAATTACCTATGGAGCGCGGCTGCTTGGCAACTCCGGTCCCTATAACCTCGCTTTTCTGCATGTTCGCACAGGTGAACAGCGTGACATCCGTCCTGAAAATTTTTCGGTTGCCCGGGTCAAGCGGAATATCGGCAGCGAAAGTACTATAGGCATGATTTATACCCGGCGGGCCACAGATGGAGATAGAAGTGGAGAACTTGAGTTACAGGATCGCCATACAATCGGAGCCGACCTGGAGTTGAGTACTTCTACCTTCAGGGAAGATAAAAATCTTCAGTTTCAGGCGTTTTTTGTCTATCACAACTCTCCCCTGGCAAACGATGATACTTCTGAATTTTGGGATCGAACCACCCGTGGGTTTCGTATAAATTATCCGAATCAACCCTGGGCAGGCCTGATGTCTTACCGGGAATTTGGAGATGCATACAACCCGGCCGTTGGGTTTACACCCAGAAATGCCTTTCGCCGTTTTCAGCCCTCAATCTCATATTCACCACAATTCCCGGAAAGTGATGTTTTTCAGCAGGTGGAATGGGAAATTCGGTTTGAACATCTGACAGATCTTGATTTTGAGCTGCTAACCCAGGAAATACGATTTACTCTTTTTAATATCTCGTTCATGAGTGGTGACGAGATGGCTTTTGATATTTCAAGAAATTACGAGCGACTGGAGTTTCCGTTCGATATCCGGCGGGACAATTCTATCATTATCCCTGTTGATGATTACGTAACCTGGACGGCCTCTGCCGAACTACAAACAGCTTCATACAGGAAAGTGTCTTTCGGAGCCGAGTTTGAATCGGGTGGATTTTGGTCCGGTACCCGAACTCAATATGGCCTGAATCTAAGTCTTCGTCCTTTCACTGGGCTCGAACTTACCCCTGAATATGTTCGAACCGATGTAGATTTAGCTGAAGGAAGTTTTTCTACGGATCTGTTCCGGTTTGAAGCCAATATGGACTTCACCAATTCACTCTTTTTCACAACCAACATACAGTACGATAATCTAAGCCAGCTGCTTGCCACGAATAATCGCCTAAGGTGGATTATTACTCCCGGTTCAGACCTCTACCTCGTGTACAACCACAATTGGCTGGAGGAGGATCAGCTCAGCCGCTTCCGAACTCTTCAGCGAAGCGGGGCAATCAAGATTTCGTATACACATCGGTTTTAAATAGGAAATCATCGGATGAGTGTTTAAAACAAAGAATTCAGATATAGCCGCCGACTGGCGCAAGTGTTAAGCGAAGCGTCACTTGTGCCCCCTTAACTTACGGCTGGCAGAATCATTCTTGTTTATGACATCTGATTATCAATGAACTGTCACTATCGAATGACTTTCTCTCCTCTCTTGTTTTTATAACCTCAATCAACTGGACGGAAGGTTTATCCTTCAAAATCGATGAGAAACCGTTATCTTTCATTCAGAAAAAACAAACACTTTAAGCTTATATAAAGGACTATGCCGAATGCCTATTTCAACATCCAGGAGCCAAAGAACGAACCGTATAATGCATATGAACCGGGATCTCCGGAAAAAAAGAAACTCAAGCAGAAATTAACGGAGTTGCAGGACCAGGAAATTGAGATTCCTGCAATTATCAATGGAAAGGAAGTTAAAACCGGACGAACGGCTGATGTGGTGATGCCCCACAAGCACGATCACAAACTGGCCACCGTTCATTATTGTGGAGAGAAGGAAGTAAACATGGCTATTAATGCTGCCCTTGAAGCTCAAAAAGAGTGGGCAAATATGCCGTGGCAGGAACGGGTTTCAATTTTTCAGAAAGCAGCAGACTTAATTACCGGTCCCTGGCGCTACACAATGAACGCCTCTACTATGTTGGGGCAGTCTAAAACACCACACCAATCTGAAATTGAAGCAGTTGGTGAACTTGCGGATTTTCTGAGGTTTGGCCCGTGGTATCTGTCAAAGATTATGGCCGAACAGCCCTATTCTCCCGATGGCATGTGGAATCGAGTCGAATATCGGCCGCTGGAAGGATTTGTGTTTGCAGTTAGCCCGTTCAACTTCACAGCAATTGCAGGAAATTTACCATCTGCTCCGGCCATGTGCGGGAATGTGTCGCTTTGGAAGCCTTCGCCGGAATCCGTTTATTCGAACTATTTTGTGATGAAAATATTACAGGAGGCCGGTTTGCCTGATGGTGTTATCAATTTCCTGCCGGGTGAAGGAGCAGACGTTGGTGATCCGGTTTTAGAGAGTCCCGACCTATCTGGTTTACACTTTACCGGGTCCGTTGGAACATTTAATCATCTATGGAAGACGATCGGTGAAAATATCGACACCTATAAAACCTACCCGCGAATTGTAGGAGAAACCGGCGGTAAAGATTTTATTTTTGCACACAACACCGCCGATACCGATGCAATGGTGGTAGCTGCACTGCGGGCTGCTTTCGAATACCAGGGACAAAAATGTTCAGCCGCATCACGCATGTATATTCCCAAATCGATCTGGCCGGATTTCAAAGAGCCATTCCTCGAAGAAGTATCCAAAATTAACGTTGGTGATGTAACGAATTTCACCAACTTCATGGGAGCGGTCATCAGCCGAAAGGCGTTTGATAAGATCACGGGCTATATCGACTATGCCAAAGAGGCCGATGACGCAGAGATCCTGGCGGGGGGTACGTATGATGACTCGGAAGGCTTTTTTGTTGATCCAACTGTTATCCTCACCAGCAACCCGACATTTAAAACGATGGAAGAGGAGATCTTCGGCCCTGTATTGACTATCTATGTTTACGAGGATGAGGATTTCGAGGATACATTAGATATTTGTGATAACACATCTCCGTTTGCTCTTACGGGTGCCATCTTCGCACAAGACAGATACGCCCTCAATAAGATGGCGAAGCGATTCAAGCAATCAGCCGGTAATTTTTATGTGAATGATAAACCAACCGCTGCAATTGTAGGCCAACAACCGTTTGGTGGATCGCGAAAATCCGGTACAAATGATAAGGCCGGAAGTATCATCAATATGCTTCGATGGTTGTCCGCACAATCGATCAAGGAAACCCGGGTTCCCGCTAAAGATTGGAGATATCCTTACATGGATGAGGAGTAAATCAATTCAACATTTACAAGATGTGGGTTTGTTAATGAATTACCTAATGGCAGAGCACACGAGGTATCTACTTATAATCCAAATTTTTTTTAACAATCTATGCCCTTATTGTGAAGTGTCCCCCTTCAAAGGGGGCAATGGGGGATGAACTCCTGTGCCTCAGAACCAAGGTCTGGACAATACAAAACGTAGAACATGATCCCCCCTGCTCACTCTGCTCGCTTTTCCCCTTCTTCCGAAGGGAGCACTTCGTGGGAAGGTGGACTTTAATCTTTTCCGATCCAGAGGGTTGGGAAATTAAACCACTTTAAGAGAAATCCCACACTCACAAAAGCTGATTTCTTATCACCTGAATGTTGTTGCTGCCAGCAGACGAAAAGCTCTTTTAAAGTACTGATGCGCTGATCAAATAAGATCTATACAGATGATACAATTCGAGTAACTTATTGCATACTAAATGGTTAAATCAGACTTCCCTTCCCTTAATCTCAAGCTACCCGATCTTAGTGCAGATAATTTTTGCGAAATCTTTATTTTGCTTTTTATTATTTATCTGAATAGAAATAATAACTAAATTTTTTAATATTAAATCTTTTATTTATTAAATAATCATACACAATGGCATTGTACATCTAATACTCTAAGTATACGGTCCACTTCTTTGGATTTTATAGATCAAAAGGCAATATTTATCAACTATTTACAGGCTAATACTGCTTTAACTAACCTTATAAATAAAAAGAAAAATTAATTCCTTGATGAAAAAACTCTACGGTAATTTTTTTCTCTTCTTTCTCATCTTTTCAATCGTTCTATTTTCAACCATCCCAGCGATCTCATTCGCCCAGTCGGAGGATGAAGAACCGAGCCTGCATGTTGGCGGAGCACTTCGGTTTAATATGATTCTCCAGAACTATGAAAGCGATATTGATGCAACAAAATCCTCATTCACCATGGATACCTGGCGGGTTAATATGATATATGACAATCCGGGGGGAATCGGGCTTAATTTTGAATATCGCTTTTATCCAACCTTTGGTACACATTTTATTAAACAGGGATGGCTTGAATACAACTTTACTGAATCTACACAAGGCCAGCTTGGGGTTACACAAGTGCCTTTTGGTAACATACAATACAACTCCCATAACTGGTGGTTCAGCCTTCCCTACTATGTGGGGCTTGAAGACGATCACGACATGGGCCTGAAAATCACCCACAACACCGATAAATTTCAGTGGGATTTTGCCTATTTCTTCCAGGCAGAACCAGAGGGACCTCCAGCTTCATTCGGTACCGGCGGACCCGGACGGTACTCCTACGATGTTATACCCGGAGCAAATTCCACACTTACCGAACGCAACCAGTTCAACATAAGATCGGCATATAAGTTTGGTGCCAGCGAATTGGGAGCATCTATACAGTATGGACAGCTTTACAACAGCGTACGGGATGAGTTTGATAACCAATATGCGTTTTCGCTCCATGCCGACATAAACACCGGAAACTTTAATATTCTGCCCCAAATATTGTTTTATGGCATGGACGCCCAAAATGATGTGGGAGAAGACTTAAGCACTGTTTTTATGGGAGCTTATGCCATTCCATACGAAGTTTCCACAGATGCATGGATTGCCACACTTGGCATCTCTTACTCTTATGATGTAGAGTGGGGACCGATCACAAACTTAAACTTCTACAATGATTTCAGCTACATGGCAAACGCGGTTGGAAACAGTACAACCAGAACCGCCGGTGGAGATCAACTGACTCTTGATGGTAATTTTCAGGATACAATACAGAATATCACAGGAGTGCTTGTCACTGCCGGCCCCGTTTTCACCTATTTCGATATTGCCCAGGGGATCAATCATCCCTGGCTAACAGATAATTTTGGAGTTGGTGTGGGACCCGGTCACGAAGATCTTGGGATTGGCGATTCAGAATATAATATTCGCTTCAATATTAACATCGGTTTTTATTTCTAAAACAAGCATCATACAAATTTAAATATCCAGTTATTTAATTATGAGTCAAACAGAACAAGAGAAAAAAAAGGCATCGGGCAATCCCGGTGTTAAAAAATATTTTGATATTCACGGACCGGTTTTTTGGCCGTCCGTAATACTCATTGCTCTTTTAATTGTCGGTACTCTCATTGCCGGCGAATCAGCAGAAGAAGCCTTCAATTCGGCCAGGGTTTTTATTACTGATTCTGCAAGCTGGCTGTTTGTAGCCGCTGTAAATATCTTCATTGGATTTTCCCTCTATTTTGCATTCAGCAAATATGGCAGGATTCGTCTTGGCGGAGAGGGAGCTGAACCGGAATTCAGTACTTCGGCGTGGTTTGCAATGCTCTTTAGTGCAGGTATGGGAATCGGGCTGATGTTTTTCGCCGTAGCAGAACCGATGTGGCATCTTATCAGCCCGCCACATGCCGAAGTAGGCAGTACACAGGCCGTACGGGATGCTATGGGAATCACCTTTTTGCACTGGGGATTACATGCCTGGGCAATCTATGCAGTTGTAGCTTTAGCACTGGCCTTTTTTGCATTTAATCGTAAACTGCCCCTCTCCTTCCGCTCTGTGTTTTATCCTCTTTTGGGAGACCGCATCGATGGCTGGATCGGAGATGTAATTGATGTTTTAGCTGTACTGGCTACACTGTTTGGTTTAGCAACCTCTCTCGGGCTTGGTGCATCACAGGCCGGTGCGGGTATGGAGTATGTGTTTGGCATCGCAAATACAGTGACCCTACAGGTCATTATAATCGCCGGAGTTACAGCAGTAGCTACTATCTCGGTGGTAGTAGGCATTGACAAAGGTGTAAAAGTACTGAGTGAGTTTAACATACGAATTGCCGCTCTATTTTTACTTTTTATCCTGTTTGTTGGTCCTACTCTCTATATTCTCAGTTCCTTTATGCAAAACATAGGTCACTACATCCAAAATTTTGCAAGTTTTGCAACGTGGACTCAAGCCTACGAAGAGGGTGATTTCTTAAACTCATGGACTATGTTTTACTGGGCCTGGTGGATCTCATGGTCGCCCTATGTAGGGATGTTTATCGCCAGGATTTCAAAAGGACGCACTGTAAAAGAGTTTGTACTTGGTGTTTTAATTGTACCGACTCTGGTTACTTTTCTCTGGATGAGTGGTTTTGGCGGCAGTGCAATTTACCTGGAAATTGGCGGCTTTGCTGAAATTGCCGAAGCTGTTCAGGCCGACCAAACGACCTCGCTCTTTATACTGCTCGAACAGTTTCCACTCTCAATGATTACATCCTTCCTGGCTATAGTTTTAGTTCTCAGTTTCTTTGTAACTTCGTCTGACTCCGGCTCGCTGGTGATTGATGGTCTTACAAGCGGCGGGAAACTTCATGCACCCGTGGGACAGCGTATTTTCTGGGCCACTACCGAGGGGGTTGTAGCTGCAATTCTCCTCATTGGCGGCGGCCTTGGTGCATTACAGGCAGGCGCTATCAGTACCGGTCTGCCCTTTACAATTGTTCTGCTGGTGATGTGCTACAGCCTGCAGCAAGGGTTACAGCGTGAACATGAAGACCTCGAGGACAAATCCAGAGCTAAAGAACGTGAATCTTACAGAGACCTGGTTTCCAACGCAATAAAAAAACAACAGAATAAATAGATATCAGAGAAGATTATGAAGAATTTCAATCATTGGTTAGTATGCCTCGACTTATCAAACATGGATGAAGTTTTGGTAGGTTACAGTTCCTTTCTGTCAACTGTAAAACAGCCAAAAACCATCACTTTTTTACACATCATTCAATCCGGACCCACTGCGTTAAACATTATCGATCAGTTCCCGGAGATCGAATCTAAAGAGAAGTTCGAAGAGATTATCCGCAACGAGCTTAATGAAAAGATTGAGCAACACTTTGGCGACTCGTCGATTGAAGTCCGCCTGATTATCAAGGAGGGAAAACCATCAGATCAAATCATTCAGGTTGTAAATTCACTTGAGCCCGATCTGCTGCTTATGGGTAAAAAGGTAGGTTACATAGGGGAAGGTATTGTACCAAAACGCATACTGAAATATGTTCCCACATCCCTGTTATTTATCCCCGAAAACTGCCGGTACAGTCTCGAAAATGCCCTTGTTCCTGTTGATTTTTCTCAACAATCAGCCAAAGGTTTGGAAACTGCTCAACAGCTTGTACCAGCAGGTACTGTTACAGCACTTCATGTTTATGAATACCGAGCTCAATTCTTCCCTTATATGCTTTCTGATGAGGAGAAAGAAGAGATCGATAATAAAATTGAAGAGAAGAAGGAGAAATTTGTCAGCGAATACGACATTCCCGGGAATATAAAATTTGTACTCACCCGGCATAAACAGGGAAAAATGGCTGATACTGTTTACGAACAAACCATTCGTGAACAAACTGATATCATCATTGTGAGTTCCAAAATCAAGAAAATGCCCAACCTTATTCAACACGATTTTACCGACAAGATGGTTGGATATGCATTTGGGGTCCCGCTTCTGATTCAAAAAAACAAGGAGAAATACACAGAGTTCCTGAAATCAATTTTTAAAGATTAAGCAGGCGGGTTACTTATATTTTTGGGAAGCCTGTACAGCCAGTTTATCAACCCGGTTGTTTAGCTGATTATCAGCATGGCCTTTTACTTTGATCCATTCAATAGTGTGAGGCTCCATCACTTTCAGCATCGCTTCCCAAAGATCCCGGTTCTCTACAGGTTTTTTGTTGGATTTTTTCCAACCTTTTTTCTGCCAGTTCTCTATCCAGCCCTGTTTAAATGTATTTACTATCAGGGCTGAATCGCTGTGAATTTTTACATGGCACGGTTTCTTCAATGCTTTCAACCCCTCAATTACAGCCTTCATCTCCATTCGGTTGTTGGTGGTATCGGGGGCCCCTCCGGTCATCTCTTTCTCTTTTCCTTTCCACATTAAAAGCGCCGCCCAGCCGCCCGGTCCGGGATTTCCGCTGCACGCTCCATCAGTATATAGAATAACTTCTGGCAAAGAATCAGACATATCGTTCGGTAAGCTCCTTTAGTGATTGTTTCATTTCTAATGCTGCCCTCGATACAGCACTCTCCCAATCTGCTTGATTCGATCCCGCATAAATAATTGACCGGGAGGAGTTAATAACTGGAATTCCGTTATGGTATTTCAATACAGCTTGTAAATCGCTTACAGAACCACCCTGCTTTCCAATACCGGGGATTAACAGATGGGCTTCGGGGTTGGTTTGAATAACGGATCCGATCGATTCAATTTGTGTAGCACCAACCACCATCCCCAGATGAGTGAGGCTTTTCTCCTGCTTTTTGCTAAGCTCTTCAGCGATATATTCGCCAAGTGACATCCGTCCTTGAAAACGCCGCTGCAGGAAGTCGGCAGATCCTCGGTTAGAGGTCATTGCCAGCACGAATACAGCTTTCTCTTCATCATCAATAAAAGGGTCCAGTGTATCCATTCCCATCAAAGCATTGAGAGTTATGGCATCGGCATTCAGCTCATCAAAAAAAGCCTTTTTATATTGGGCAGCAGTATTACCGATATCGCCTCGTTTTGCATCGGCAATAATTACTTTTTCTTTGGGTATATGCTGAATAGTTTGCTCCAGAATCTCCCATCCGGGGCTGCCCAGCGCTTCAAAAAAAGCTGTATTCGGTTTATAGGCACAAGCGTGATCTTTGGTAACATCAATCACTCGCGAGCAAAATTCCAGGACCAGATCTGACCGATTTGAATATTTTTTAGCGAGAGGTTCGGGAATCCGTTCGGGAACGGGATCAAGCCCAACACATAACAGGGATTTAGAGCCGGTTACCGTTCGTTTCAACTTCTCAGTAAAAGTCATAGAGTTTTGCTCATATTTTTTGGAAGATAAATTTAAAAACTATAAGATAAGGCGTTCATTTGTACGATACATTTATTTATCAAAAACTTGGATTTCTCCTATGAGTTGGTTTGAAAAATGGTTCGACAGTCCACTATATGAAAAACTTTATGCATACCGGAATAAGAATGAAGCAGATAAACTGGCAAAACTTATCGAAAAAGAGATCCCCGCATCAGAATACCCAAACATTCTGGACCTTGGCTGTGGTCGGGGACGCCACTCCATAACTCTTGCCGAGCGAGGATATAATGTCCTGGGAATCGATCTCTCCAAAGAGGTGATTGCCAAAGCAGTACAAATTGCCGGAGACAAAGATCTTCCAAACCTTCGATTCCAGGTTGGCGATATGCGGCGTCCGCTGGACAGATCATTTGATGCCGTAGTAAACCTCTTTACCACTTTTGGTTATTTTTTGAAGGATAAAGAAAATGAAAAAGTGATTAAAAGTGTCAGCAAGATGCTCTCAGAAGATGGAATATTCATCCTGGATTACCTGAATGCCCATAAGGTCAGAAAAGAGCTGGTAGAGGAGGAGGAAGAGTTATTTCAGGATATGACCGTTCATATCGAACGAAAAATTGAAAACAACATGGTCTATAAAAAGATCCGCTTTACCGGCGAAAAGCTGGAAAAACCGATTCAATATCATGAACGGGTTAAACTCTACAAAAAAGATTGGTTTGAGGGAGCCTTTGCCAAAAACGGTTTTCAGCTTGATCGAAGCTATGGATCTTACGAGGGGGATAATTTTGATAAAGAAGAGAGTTCCCGTTTATTGATGATTGCAAGAAAGATTTAGATAGAGCAACTCAGTATCCGCCGTGAATTCATTATGCCGTTGTGGTTCATCGAGTCCTCAGAACAAGTTATCACATGGCGTGAGCGTCCTTGGTTATCGAAGTTTTAACGTAGTTGACTCGCTCTTGCCTCACTGTATGGAGACACCCCGGGTGACACATCCTGAAACTTGAATCCTGTACCCTGAATCAAATCTCCGTTTCTGAAAACACCTCTTCGGCACCGTGGGGTGGTTTGTGGAGCGACCAGGTTTCGAAATAGAACTGACGTTCGGATCGTATTCGCTTGCCGTTAATACTAAAAAACCGGAACTCTTCATTTACCAGTTCTCTCAGTGGATAGAAAAGTTGTGGATAGATGTTGTCCTGTGAAAACAGATGCAGGTCAAATCCCTGGTGGGCTTTTTCCTTATACAAAACAAGATCACCGGATTTCAATACCTCAGCCAGCACCGATTTTTTGTGGCCTACGTTACTTTCATCATCTATAATAAGTTCCTGCCGATTCCACTGTACCTCATTCTTTTCTGATAAAAGTATTGGCCAGCCGATTTTTGCTTCCTTCACTGCTTTCTGAAGATCTACCGCAGAATCATTCAGGAAAATATTAAACCCGTTCAATGCTTTGGAGATAGCATCAATCACTTGCGGGTAATGTTTGATCCTGTCTAATCCAAATGTTTTCCTGTTTAGAACCGTCCCTGAGATGTAAAATTTGGAGTAGGTAGGATCGGGTTTCATAAATTCCTCGATACTTGCAGAAACTTCCTGCGTACTCCGGTCCAGGTGGCGCTCACGAAGTTCATCTAATCGCAAATCATGCTCAAAAATCAGTTTAAAAATATCCATAAAATTTTCTTTTGAATTCTGATAATAAGGTAAGAAACCTATATCTGTCTTTGAAAGAATCTCTCACAGTTCATGAAAGTCATCAAATAAATGTTTAACACTTTAATTATGATAAAAATTTACTCGTTTCAAAACTCTGCTTTGTATGTATTTAGCGATTTGCAGTACATATTTTCAGTAAAAAAGTGAAAAGTTAGGCTATATAATCCCCTCTTGAGAGGGGACAGATTGAATCGCGTTCAGCGATTGAATCAGGGGTGTGTTCCACAGGTTGCTTGCTTCCATTTAAATGTGTAGCCAATACCATACTCCCTCGACACACCCCTGGTTTGTCAAATCTGGCTTCACCATTTTGTCTACACCTGTCCCCTCTCAAGAAGGGATTTCCTTACCACTCCGAGGCGACAAGTCGCTAAACAGGTACTCTGCTTTGAAACGCCATCCGGAAGCTCCCCTTCCAATTAACTTTAATCCGCTCTTTTTTTAAATAGAAGCAAAGCTTCAAAGAGACATTCCGAAGGGGGACCTTCGGAACGAGTCTAATGGAGATTTTCTTCAAACAAAAAAACCCCACAGTAATGATACTGCAGGGCTTTAAAATTTTAGATAGATCTGTTGATTAGATCATCGTAGCGATTACAAGTGCAACAACAGACATTAACTTAATTAAAATATTGAGAGAAGGACCAGATGTATCTTTGAAAGGATCACCAACGGTATCACCAACAACGCTTGCTTTGTGTGGTTCTGAGCCTTTTCCATATTCAATCCCATCAATGTTTACGCCCTCTTCAATCATCTTCTTGGCGTTATCCCAGGCACCGCCGGCATTCGATTGAAACAGGGCCATTAACACACCCGCAGAAGTAACACCTGCAAGAAGACCGCCAAGCATTTCAGGTCCACCGATGAAACCAAACAGTACCGGTACAATCACAGCCAGAAGCCCGGGTACAACCATTTCACGAATGGACGCCTGTGTAGAGATCGCCACACATTTCTCGTACTCTGCTTTTCCATCAGCTGCTTCAAATGTTTTTCTGTCTTCATCAGACCAATCTTCCAGTTTTTTACCCTCATTTCTGTTCATCGCAGCGAGTGCTTTTGTCAGCTCGGGTATATCCTTAAATTGCCGCCGCACTTCTTCAATCATACTCATGGCTGCTCGCCCAACCGCATTCATAGAAAGTGCTGAGAATAGAAACGGAAGCATCGCCCCAACAAAAAGCGAGGCCATCACAAAAGGACTTGTAATATTGATTGCAACCGTAACACCGGGGTTCACCGTTTCATAAGCTGTAATGAAGGCAGCAAAAAGAGCAAGTGCTGTTAATGCTGCAGAACCAATGGCAAATCCTTTTCCAATCGCTGCGGTTGTGTTTCCTACCGCATCCAACTTATCTGTCCGTTCACGAACTTCACCGGGTAGTTCAGACATTTCTGCAATTCCACCAGCGTTATCAGAAATCGGTCCGTAAGCATCCACTGCTAACTGAATTCCCGTATTAGCAAGCATACCTACAGCTGCAATCGCAATACCGTATAATCCTGCAAAATGATACGCCCCAATAATCGCCGCTGCAATTATAATGATGGGAATGGCCGTTGAGATCATACCAACCCCCACACCGGCGATAATATTTGTAGCCGATCCGGTTACAGATTGCTTAACGATTGACCAAACGGGTTTTGTACCTGTACCTGTGTAGTGCTCCGTTACCAAACCGATTAACAGACCAGCTGCTAATCCAAAAATTGTGGCCCAAAAAACACCCATTGATGTGAGAGTTTGACCATTGAACGTCCACTCGGCAGGAAGCATCCATTGAATGAGGAAAAAGGAAGCAATAAGCATCACAAAAGCTGAAGAAAACTCACCAATATTCAATGCTTTCTGAGGATTTCCACCTTCCTTCACACGCACAAAAAACGTCCCCATGATGGATGTTAGAATACCTGTTCCGGCCAGTACCAACGGCAGAAGAACGGCGGACAAGCCGTTGAAGTTATCACTCCATCCCGGAATGGCCATAAATGCAGCCCCGAGAACCATTGTACTAATGATGGATCCAACATACGATTCAAAAAGGTCGGCCCCCATACCGGCCACGTCACCAACGTTATCACCTACATTATCCGCAATGGTTGCTGGGTTTAAAGGGTGATCTTCGGGAATTCCAGCTTCAACTTTACCAACAAGGTCGGCACCCACATCGGCGGCTTTTGTATAAATTCCACCTCCAACACGAGCAAATAAAGCAATAGATGATGCTCCAAATGAGAATCCTGTTACAACAGCCAGCACTTTGTTAACGGCATCGGCACCTTCAAGACCAAAAAGCTGACTAAACAATATGAAAAGTAAACTCAATCCAAGTACTCCGAGCCCTACAACCCCGAGCCCCATTACGGATCCACCGGCAAAGGCTACTTCAAGTCCTTTGCCAAGGCTGGTACGTGCCGCTTGAGTTGTTCGAACATTTGCTTTTGTTGCTACTTTCATACCAATAAATCCGGCAAGTCCGGAGCAAAGTGCCCCAATAATAAATGAAATGGATATCATCCAACTTGATATTACTGGGTTTGCACTAAATGCAAGTAACAAAGCGACAACCAATACGAAGATCGATAAGACCTTGTATTCAGCTTTGAGGAATGCCATTGCCCCCGCTGAAATACTTTTACTGATTCTCTCCATTCTTTCGGTTCCCACTTCCTGTTTTGATACCCAGGAGGTCTTGAAAAAGGTGTACAAAAGTGCAAGAACCCCCGCCACCGGAATTAGATATATTATTGAATTAACCATGTTATTCGTTTGGATTATAGTTAGCGATCTCTGTTATGAAAATTCAGTTATATTCGTTCATTGCTTGTTCAATACCACCACGAAGAAACATTAAAATTGCATCGGAAGCAACCTCCAATGATTCATCTATCAATTTTCTCTGCGATGATGAGAATGGAGACAATACATAATCGGATTGTCTCCCGCGATTAAAATCATTGCCAATCCCAATTCTCAGGCGCGGAAAATCTCGTGATTGCAGTCGTTCAATAATATCTTTCATTCCATTGTGGCCGCCTGCACTCCCGGAGGGTTTTAGTTTTATTCTTCCCGCTTCCAAATGGATATCATCATAGCAAACCATACAATCTGCAGGAGAATATCCGGTAACTGCAATAGCTTTAGATACAGCTTTCCCGCTATGATTCATATATGTGGTTGGTTTCAGAAGGGTTACTTTTTGTCCCTTAAATTGCCCCTCGCCCAAAAAGAAAAGACCATTACCCTGTTTAAGAGTAATGGTCAGTTTCTCAGAAAGTTTGTCAATCAGTTCAAAGCCTACATTATGGCGCGTACCTTTGTATTCCTGTCCGGGATTTCCCAGGCCAACAATCAGTGCCATAAACAGCTAAACCGCTTCATTTATTCTTCTTTGCCTTCGCTCTCTTCGCCGGCCTCGCCTTCGCCTTCTACTTCTTCTTCACCTTCAGCAAGCTCTTCGCCTTCTTCCAGTTCTTCGCCTTCTTCCAGCTCTTCTTCTTCTGAAACAAGTGAGGTAGTAAACAATGACTCGGATTTTGGAGGCGCAATTGTTACAATTGTTCGTCTCGGATCATCCAGCGGATCAATTCCTTCCATATCCAATTCGCTTACATGAAGAGAATCGCCAATTTCCAGATCGGTGATATCGAGTTCAAACATTGCGGGAATCATATCCGGCAATACTTTAATTCGAACAATTCTCATTGGCTGGAACACACGGCCACCGCCGTCCCGAACCCCAATCGCAATACCATTCAAGCGAACAGGAACGTTCAGTTTTACAGGTGTTTCATCATCCAGCACATAGAAATCGGCGTGCAATGCACGGTCTGTAACGGGATCAAATTCAACATTTTTTAAGAGAGTTTTATACTCTTCTCCATCCACCGTGAGAGTCTGCAATTTGGTTTGGCTCACCGACAGTATTTTCTCAAGGTCAACTTCACTAATGGAAAAGTGAACATTCTCTTCAACTTTGGGTCCGTATAGAACCGCAGGTATTCTCAAATTTTCTCGAAGAGACTCGGAGACTTTACTTCCCAGCTCTCTTTTTTCACCTTCGAGTTCGTATAATTCTGGTTGATTCATTGTTTTTCAGTTATCGATTAATCATCAAAAAGTGCACTTATCGTGTCGTTAGTATGGATACGCTCAATAGCTTCCGCAAAAATACCGGCTACGCTTAAAACTTTAATTTTATCTGATGGTTTTCGAAGCGGAACCGTATCTGTTACCAATAGCTCATCAATTGGAGAATCTTCTATTCGCTGGTACGCCGGCCCGGATAAAATCGGGTGTGTTGATGTTGCCATAACACTCAACGCACCGCGCTCTTTCAACGCAACTGCCGCATTGGTGATGGTTCCGGCAGTATCAATCAAATCATCTACAATTAACACATTCTTGCCGCTCACTTCACCAATAATATTCATCACTTCGGCTACATTCTGCTTGGGACGCCTCTTGTCTATAAAAGCAAGGCTCGATCCCAGTTTTTTTGAATAGGCACGAGACATTTTCAAACTTCCAACATCCGGTGCCACAACCACCAAATTGTCGATCGGATTTTTTGAAAAATAATCAATAAAAATCCGGCTTGCATACAAGTGATCCAACGGGATATCAAAAAACCCCTGAATCTGTGATGCATGCAAATCCATCGTCAGAATTCGGTCGGCACCCGCTTCCACAAGTACATTTGCCATCAACTTCGAGGCGATAGATACCCGCGGCTGATCTTTCCGATCCTGCCGGGCATACCCAAAGTAAGGTATTACCGCTGTAACCCGTTTAACCGAGGCACGTTTGGCGGCATCCAACAGTAACAGTAATTCAATAATATTATCACCGGGAGGCGGTGTGGATTGGATCACAAAAACATCCTCACCGCGAATACTCTGTTCATACTTCACATAGAGTTCGCCATCAGAAAAGGATTTTATGGTTACCTCTCCCAAATCTGTGCCATAATTTTCAGCAATAGCACGGGAAAGTGCCAGGTTGCTTCTCCCTGCAAATATGGCTAATGGTGTATCCAAGAAAACGGTTTTGTCATGGTTCTTATAAAAGAAAAAAGGAGTACCACCCGGCATCCTTTTGTTTGAGTTGCCCGGGGAGGATTCGAACCCCCACTGCCTGGACCAAAACCAGGTGTCCTGCCATTAGACGACCGGGCAATCGCATTATCGACAGACACCAAAGATATAGAGATGAAAAATATCAATCAAGAACGAATTGCTTTTTTAAACACTTCGCACCGGTGGCAATTCTTTTTTTGGCAATATCTTTTGTATTGGTGTGCCAGCCCGATGATATTCGTTGAATGGTTTACAGTAAAACCGGCTTTTTTGAATGGAGCTTTCATCTCTGGCGGCACATGGTGGTTGGGCACTAACCATGCATCGAAAGCAGATTGTTTCAACCGGTTGGATTGCAGCAGATCTCCCAAAAAATAGATTGCCGGCAAAAAAACAATCTGTTTGATTAGACGAAGGCGTGATTTCCCGGGCCGACAGGCCGAATCAACCCCTTCCAAAATCTGATTCCAGGTTGCTTCCAATTCATTTTTAAAAAAGGTTTGAAATGGAATTTGTTGAATTGAAAAGTGAATGGCCGCCGCTTGTTTGATTCTGGGCTTCGGCCGACTGGCGGGCCTCATTCCATTCTGTTTCCAATTAAATTTTTTATCAGAATGGAAGGCAAACCGGGTGACCTGTTTTGAAAACTCTGCAGAATCCTGAGAGAGCATAGATTTATCAAACAGATCCTGAGCGAGTTTTTTCATTTGGGATTTGTTGGATGGTATTCCCAACGTTTGATAGACACCTGCAATCAGGCATTGCTGCCAAGCCGTTGAGATGGGGAGTGATGGATCATAAAATGCCAGCAACTCCTCCACTTTATATTCCAAATACTCCCGATGAGCCTTCTCCACCTGTTTCTGAAAAGCCTGCTGGTTGATAAATGAAACATTTCCGGAGCAAGCAATTCCACTTCGTTGTTTTCTCTCGAGCAGCTGGTAAATATTTTTAGTGAGATAGGGTTTTAATACTAATGTAAACGGCTCGTGACCATCTTCAGTTATTATCTTCCCGGAACTATCATCTTCAAATACTACATGCAGAATCACACTGTTGAACTCTTCATCCTCATGGTGGCCATGCCGGTACCATTCTTTTGGTTTATTATGAATCTCAACACTGCCATACCAATCCCGCCGTCCAACTTTTATATGAGCCCCCAAAAAATCGGGGCCGGCTCCATGATTCACTGATCCGGTATCTACAATCTTTAACGGTTTACCATCGGTTGTTTTTAAATTTGTACAACTGAATTCAACCTCGTGCCAAATCCACTGGTAAAGCTCCTCCCGGTATGGGCGCCGATTAGTCATAAATCAGTTCATTTTCATCGAGAGGTATCGTCTCGGTGGCCTGGTATAGATCGGGAACGGGATTTCTGAGCTCTCTTTTAAGACGCCTGTTAACTTCGTTGAGCCGTTCCTGGCTCTCTTTCAGAACCCGGCTAAACCTCGACATTGCCAATTCCACCCGCTTTCTCTGTTCGCGGAACTGGTCGGTTCTTTGATAGGTAGATACTATATGCCCTGCGAGAAAACCTCCTGCAAATCCACTACTGAACAGAATGACTTGTTTTGCAATCTTCATAGTTACACCTCATGATTTAATTCTTTTGATTTGATAACGCTCTCAAAATGTTTCTGTTTTATTCCCTTAATAAATTGAATAATTTTAATGAATTATAAAAAGATTTCTAAAAGTTATGATTCTTCTTAAAGAAAAACGAATTCGACGTACCATCAAACGGATCTCTTACCAGATTCTTGAGGAGGCCAAAAATCAACAAATTGCCTTGGTTGGGCTAAATGAACGAGGATTCAGTCTTGCCAAAGAGATTAAGAGCAACCTGGAAGAGGCGACCGGTGATGATATAACGCTTAAGCAGCTCAATTCCGAAGATGAATCTATCATTGAGTTTGATTCAGACAGGGTTCAAAACTGTGCTCTCTTTATGATTGATGACGTTATTTTCAGCGGCGGTACCATGTTCAGATCTATCCGAAAGGTGAAGGAACTTTCTGCCTTCGAAAAGATTTTTGTTGTGGTGTTGGTAGACCGCGGACATAGAAAATACCCTGTTCATGCTGGTATTGTTGGTTTAGACGCACCCACTAAACTCAACGAACAGGTAGAACTCCGTCTTAAAAACGGTTTACCCCACAAAGTTGTACTGATTGAAAAGTAAAATTTCTTTTAGCATTAAATGAAACGAACACTATATCTTTTATCACTATTCACGTTTTTAATTACAAGTGCCGTAACTGCTCAGGATACCATTTCAGTGCCCGACACTCTTCGGGGCGGAAAAACAACATGGGTTTTGGGATTGAACGGTTCCCAGGCTTCCTACTCCAACTGGTCGCAGGGAGGTACAAACAATATAGCCGCAACGGGAACCTCAACAATCACAACACTTTACAAAAATCAGAAATTTGCTTACGGTTTTCTGCTTGACACCCGGTACGGTAAAACAAAGATTGAGAATGAAGGAACACGCAAAATTTCCGATCGGTTGTACTTGCTGAACAGGTTCCTCTACACACTCAACGACGAAAATCCTGAATTAAAATTATATAACAACCTCTCCTTCCGAACGCAGTTTGATAAAGGATTTAATTATGGTGCAGCTGAAGACGGTGGTGATATACTCATTTCGAAATTTATGGCGCCGGCCTATTTCAACCAAAGCATAGGAATGGCCTGGGTACCCAGTGATATTTTTTCTGTGGAAGCGGGACTTGGTTTGAAGCAAACATACGTGAGTGATGAAGCCCTATCTGAAACGTACGGACTCCCTGAAGGAGATCAGTTTCGTTCAGAAGCCGGTTTAAATTTTGGTGCCAGCCTGGAAACAGATTTGATGGAAAATATGCAACTCTCTTCATCCGTCCAGACATTTACCAGTTTTGACAGTGCCGTTAGCAGTACAGATATCTATTTTTCCAACAAGATCATTGGCCGGATCAACAGTTACATCAATACAAACCTGAGCCTGGATCTTGTATATGATGACAACTTCTCTGATGAAATCCAGGTTGCACAAGTTCTTTCGCTCGGAATCTCTTACTCAATTCGGTAATACAATTTGAACAATTTTGAACCATATCTGCCGATCCTGCAAAACGCTTTAAAAAAGCTGGACAGCTGGCGGTCATCGTATGGTTCTTTTTCTGAAGAAGATTCCCGTGCCGACCAGCTTGACAAGATTCAGCAGATAGCGGATCAACTCGCATCGCGGCTTGAAGGTAATTACCCGTTTCATCACCCCGGTTATGCCGGGCAGATGCTAAAGCCTCCCCATCCTGTTGCATGGCTTTCGTACGCGCTGGCGATGACCATCAATCCAAATAATCATGCACTGGATGGCGGACCGCCCACTTCGGCGATGGAAAAAGAGGTTATTCAAAAAATGGCAGCTATGGTTGGATATGATTCCAATTCACTCGGGCACCTGACCTCCGGCGGCACAATTGCCAATCTCGAAGCTCTGTTTATTTCCCGCGAAATTCATCCGGATAAAGCGATTGCTGCATCTGCGAACGCACACTACACCCATCAGCGAATGTGCCGGGTTCTCAATTGCGAATTCATCAAAATTCCTGTTGATCATCGCGGATTGCCCGATCTAAATTTTATCCAAAAAAATGCTCACAGGATCGGCACCCTTGTAGTAACCATGGGAACCACAGGACTTGGTTTAGTTGAACCTCTTGAAGAGATTTTAGAAGTAGCCAAACACAACAATATTCGCGTGCATCTGGATGCTGCTTACGGAGGATTTTTTAAAATCATAGCTGATGAGTTACCCTCAAAAAAACATTGGTCCTTGTTTTCTGAATGCAACAGTATTGTAATCGATCCGCATAAACATGGCCTGCAACCGTATGGATGCGGAAGTGTTCTCTACAAAAATGCGGAAGTTGGAAAATACTTCAAGCACGATTCACCCTACACCTATTTCACTTCAGATGATCTCCATCTCGGCGAAATCAGCCTCGAATGTTCCCGTGCAGGAGCCTCTGCCGCAGCATTTTGGGCAACACTGGAGTTGCTGCCTCTCACCAGATCAGGACTTGGACACATTCTCTCATCCACCATCAGATCAGGTAAAAAATTTGCCTCAAAAATTGAAAACCAGGATGGCTGGAAACTTTATCAAGAACCTGACCTGGATATTGTAGCCTACTTCAAAGAACCTGATCAAAAATCGATCAGTGCTTTGAATACGATTAATCAAGAAGTATTTGATAAAGGAATGCAATTGGGCACGAAAGGATATCATCTGAGCCTCTTTAAAATTCCTTCAGAAATCTTTACAAAGAATTTCCCGGAATATAGAATTGACGCCAATCACGCCATAGTACTCCGCAGTGTATTCATGAAAAAGGAACATGAAGAGTTTGTGGATGAGTTGGTTGAGCGGCTTATTAGTGAAGATTGAGATAGCGCAAGCGTCTCGCTTGTGCTTTCAATTTCGGGCACGAGCGAGACGCTCGCGCCATTAATATGCAGATCCGCGAAGTTTCAAAAACTTCGCGGATCTTTCTGAATTCAAAACTTCAGCTCAAATGATGAATCCTGGTTTTTAAAGCGATAGGGATCGAGCTGCGATGCCATCGCAAAGAACGATTTTGCCTCTCCCTGGTCATCATTTTTCTCGTACATATCACCCGCAAGGTAGAACAGCTCGGGACTGGAGGGATACTCGCCAAGCATCTCATTCAGAAGAGGGATGGCTTTGCCGAACTCTTTGTCAGCCACGAATATTTTTAAACGATAGAGGTCAAAAATCGGATGATTTTTCTCTGCCAAACTCATATAGTGTTTACAGCGCGAGTAGATATTTTTCTTGAAGTAGTAATGAATAAAAAGAACAAGCAGTGATGTATCCGGCTTCATCTCATCGATTCGCTCCTCCAGTGTTCGGAGCAATTCCCGTTCATCCGCTATCAGTAAAGTTAAAATAATGGTGAAAAATTCATCATCACTCCACTCTTCGCGAAGAATCTCAGTGCGAACTTCATTTGTAAGATAATCCTGAACTGTTTCCACCCATTCAATGCTTGGGTTCATCGGGTTATCCGGGGCACCCAGTTTCTGGAATCGTTCGGGATGGGTTCCCTCTTCAGGCAGTTCCGCAGGTCTGTCAGATCCCCATTTTTTGTAGAATCGCTCACGGTTCATCCATTTTAATTCGGGATTTAGTTCAAGCCCCATCAATTTAATCGTTGTTCCTCGTTGGTGTTCAACAACCGTGTCCCGAACCACAATCAATTCCAATCCGTTTTCGGTAATCTGCCGGCAAAAATCATCCATTTCGAAATAACAGAGCTGGTACTCCTCATCAAAACGAACCGGCAGATCTTTTTTGATCATAAAACAGCAACTGTCTACCCGTTCGGTGGTCGGCCACGATTCATCCACTGACAGCTCTTTCTTCTGAGCCTCTACTTTAGTGGTATTCAGAACAGGGGCAGTAACTGCTGTCTTATCTGATTTTTTAAATCCCCGTTTCAACAGATCTACACTGTTTTTCGATAGCTGCACATCGTTGTGCATCACCAGGATATATTCCCCTTTGGCCGATTCGATTCCCCGATTCACGGATTTCGCAAATCCCTCGTTGGCGGTGTTTGTAATTACAGTAATATTCAGGAAATTCTCATGCTGAAGCTGCTCAAGGTAGTCAAATGTATCATCGATACTGGCATTGTCAATCACAATCAATTCCGTAGAATTTGGATCAACCGCTTTCTCAAGATGAAGCAGGGCCAGTTCGAGCGGCTCTTTTCCGTGCCCCGTTGTAGGAATCACTACGGAGTGTTCAATCGATTTGGGCTGTTCTGTATCACCGGCAGATTCATCCTTTTCAGGAATCAATGAAAGATCAACTTGCTCCTCAGGTTCCTTTGGTTTCCGCTGCAGAGAATGCTTCAGTTCGGCCGCTTCCACATGGCGACGAAGTTTCTCGAGCGCCGTAATTTTGATCCGGCTCCCTTCATGATGCTCCGGATTTCGCTTCAAAAACTTGTTGATCATCTCGAGTGCACGCTTGGCATCTCCCTGTTGAATAAGTCGGCGGGACTGGATCAGATATTCATCATCCGACGTTTGTTTTTTGAGCCTCGATTCTGAATCCAGAAGCTCATCAAGCAGCGCTTTTCTAACCTCACTCTCATTATTCAGGCGGAGCGCAGTGTATAGAAATTCTTGCGTATCAATATGTGAAGGATGAATACACTGATCATCTGCAACCACAAAGAACGGATCGGTGGTGTACCAAACATTACTTTCAATCAGCCGGAACGCCAGTTCTGCTCCGTGTAGCTGATCTAAAAACGGGTTAAAAAAAAGCTGTTCCGGGTGAATTACATTCCGATTCCAGACCAGGCAGCTGTCGTCCGGCAGGTCACCTTCCTCGGCGGCATGAATCCAGTCTACCGCATCTTCGGGAAGTTTATAATCTAACACCCAAAACGCAGCGGGATCTGCCTTGAACCGGCGGATAGCTTCTTTTAACAATGATTCATTCAAACGATCAGCCCGCAGCGGTGCCCATACCAGGGTACCGGATGCCTGAACCAGCGCCTCATTCAGACAGGCTCCCCGTCCTTTCGATTCTTCATGTTCAAAAAGATAGACCCGGTCATTATCGCTGGCAGCAATCTTCTTTTGAATCGCCTGGGATGTCACGGGGTCCGATGCATCATCAATTACAATCAGCTCAAACTTCCCGTGTTCAAACGCCAGTATGCTGTTTAACAAGGAACTAAAATGCTTTTCCCTGGCATGAGTTGTTAAGATGATGGATAGTTGAATGGTATCAGTCATATCGGTTTTTCTTTTCCCAAATATACAACATGGTAAGCGACGCTCAAACGTGTTTATAAAATCACTTTCCAATAAAAATTTAAAACGTTGTAAATCTGGGTTACGTTACCTTTGCAGGCATTGAAATTAAATTTATACTGTTGTATTTATTGCTATGAAATTTTTTATCCCGCTTATCATCAGCTTGCTTTCGCTCACCAATGGATTTGCTCTCCAAGTGGATTCTCTGGATGATATTTTTGAGATCGGAACTATTCAAAGTCTTGTAATTCAGAAAGAGGGCGAAATTATTTACGAGGAGTATCGCGGTTCAATTGATGGCGATGAACCGACCAATATCAAATCGGCCTCTAAGAGCATCATCTCTTTACTGATTGGAATTGCAATTGACAAGGGGTTTATCGAGGGAGTAGATCAACCCATCAGAGAATTTTTCCCCGAATATTTCAAAGAAAATCCCGATTCGGCCAAAGCTGCTATCACAATTAAAGATCTGCTGACGATGCGCAGCGGGCTCGAAACCACCAGTTTCAGGAATTACGGACGCTGGGTAATGAGCAACAACTGGGTGGAGTTTGCGCTTAATCAGCCTTTTGTAGAAGAACCCGGCGGGAAAATGGTATACAGCACCGGCACCTCTCACCTGCTTTCTGTGATTTTAACCAAAGCCACCGGAATGTCCACAAGAGCCTTTGCCAACGAGTACCTGTTTGAACCGATGGATATCCGAATCGGAGGTTGGGATCGTGATCCCCAGGGATATTATATGGGAGGAAATAATCTTGCTGTAGCCCCGCTTGATCTGTTGAAAATCGGCACGATGATGATGAATGTGGGCGAGTACAACGGGCAGAGAATCGTGTCGAAAGATTGGGTTCTGGAATCGGTACAGATCTATACCCGCAGCAACTATAATCCTTATAACTATGGCTACATGTGGTGGCGCCGGCCGGTGGGCAAATACCAGCTCTTTCTTTGCCTGGGGGAATGGCGGGCAGTATATCATGATTCTACCGGAACTGGAAGCTGTGGTCTCTATCACTTCTGATCTGGGACGAAGCAGCGGTTCCCGCCGTTATCAGGATCGCATTTTCGAATTTCTGCGAGGAAGAATTATTCCATTTATTGAGGATGCTGAAGTTGAAAGATCTTCCTGAGTTTACCCACCCCAACCCCTCCCTATTTCAATAGAACAGCACTATTGAAACAAGGAGGGGCTTTTGTTTGACAGCAGATTTACTTCCCCTTCCTTGTTCATCGGCTGACAGATAGGGAAAGGGATTGAGGGGATGGGTCACTTCGCAAATATCTGCGACTCATCCCGAAACGCTTTGAACTCCAGCGCATTTCCACTGGGATCCAAGAAAAACATGGTTGCTTGTTCTCCGGGTTTTCCTCTGAACCGAACGTACGGTTCAATGATAAAATCCAGGTCGTGTTCTTCCAGGCGTTCGGCCAGTTCAAAGAACTCGTCCCATTCTAAAATCACACCAAAATGTTTTGCCGGGACTTCGTGGCCGTCCACCTCATTCGAAGCCGATTTTCCGGCATCTTCCGGGCTGACATGCGCCACTATTTGGTGACCCCAAAAATCAAAATCGATCCATTTATCGGAACTGCGACCGGTTTTACAGCCTAAAATATCTCTGTAAAAGGTGAGTGTTTTTTCAAGTTCTTTAACGGGAAAAGCGAGGTGGAAGCGGGGGATGTTCATTAGATAATGTTAGTTGTTTGTTGTCTATTGCTTGTGTTGAGTCATTGAATGAGTGAATCAGCAAGATTTTCAGTCCAGGCATCCAATACCCATCCAATGAATATGTTGCTCTCTGAAATATTAATTTTTTTGATATTGAATAATTCCCTTTTTAATGACCTGTTTCTCATCTTCTGAAAATTCCTGACCATAGTATCTTTCAAATAATTCTGCAACAATTTGCCGCTCTGTTAAATCAGGGTTTTTAATTTTAATACTGTTCATGACAATTATTCGGGCACTTTCAATCATATCAATACCCATCATAGCTCTCTCATGGTCTGTTTTGGAATGAATGATATCTCGTTGTAATTGTTCTGCTTCGGGCGTTGTATCTTTCATTTTAAAGTAAATTAAATATGTTGAGATTTAATTTTTACACCAAGATTTCATTTGGCTTAAAAGCTCTTCAAAAATCTGCAAGATAAATCTACTCCAGACTCTCCTCCAAATCCTCCAAAAACTCCTCAATCCGCTGGGCATTCACGCCCACATCACCCCGGCCAATCCTGGATTTTGACCGCATATCGACACGGGTTCCTTCTGTTGTTTCAGTGAATCGGAGAACCACATCATCCTTAAAGCCAAACCATGCCACGGTTTCTGTTGCTTCAATGCGCCCCTGATTACGATTGATCGCCACCAGTTCCCACTCCCGATCCATAACCAGCATCACGGCGGCATCCATTACATCCTGCAGGTTGTGTGATAATATGAGTGGCTGAATTTCCGGATAGGATTCACGCTGCATCTCGGCCGTTTCGGCCCCGGCATATTCCGGCGGATTTGGAGCATCAGCCCGCAGCCTCACCATCGCAGAAAACGCCGGCGGATTATCAATATCAGTGGTAATATCGTGAATGGGTGGTACTGATTGAGCCCGCTGTTGCCAGTAAAGCGCCGTTACGGAAACTGCCCCCGTTAAAAGCACGGCCAGCACTGCAAAAACGATCGCTTTTGCACGGCGTTTTCTAAGAAACCAGATAGATATCAGCCCAATAACTGCAAGTCCAATTGTTGCATATGCACTGTAGGTAAGCAGTGTAAATGCCATACCGAGCGACCAAATTTCCCAGTTATATCCATATCCCGATGCAATGAATACAAGTACAGCTAATAAAGACAGGTAGAACAAAATTCTTGAATAGAGCATAGTTGCCAATTTGAGTAAGGTTTATACCATAATGTATAAAATTGAGAGTAGAAATTTCATCTTAACATCAAAGTTAGATCTGCGAAGTTTTCAAAACTTCGCAGATCTGAAACAAGCGCTGAATTTATTAGCCATCGGTTCAAATTCCCCGTATTTTTGAACTGATAATTAAAAATAAATGATAATACTTTTATGAGTAACACTGTTCGAGTACGATTTGCACCATCACCCACCGGATTTCTTCATATTGGCGGACTCAGAACGGCACTGTACAACTATCTCTTCACCAAACATCACGGCGGCAAATTTATCCTGAGAATCGAAGACACCGATCAGAGCCGGTACGTGGAAGAGGCTGAGCAAGATATTATTAACTCCCTGAAATGGAGCGGAATTGAAGTTGACGAAGGTCCTGAAAATCCTGGAGATTTTGGTCCCTACCGGCAAAGCGAACGTAAGGAGATGTATCATAAATTTGCCGAACAACTGATTGAAGAAGGGCAAGCTTATTATGCGTTTGATACCACCGATGAGCTGGATCAAATGCGGGAGCGGCTGCAAAAATCAGGTAATCCATCACCGAAGTATGATGCGATTACTCGTCAGTCGATGAAAAACAGCCTCACTCTTCCGCAGGAAGAGGTTGAAAAAAAATTGGAGCGGGGAGATGAATATGTAGTCCGTCTTAAAGTTCCGCGACGGGAAACGGTTCGGTTTGAGGATCTGATTCGAGGTCATGTTTCCTTCGAAACCAAAGGACTCGACGACCAGGTTCTGTTAAAATCAGACGGCATGCCGACTTACCATCTTGCAAATGTGGTGGACGATCATGAAATGCAGATTTCTCATGTAATCCGCGGTGAAGAGTGGCTCAGCAGTACGCCCAAACACGTACTTCTTTACAACGCATTTGGCTGGGAAATTCCACAGATGGCACACCTCCCGTTGATTATGTCGCCCAGCGGCGGAAAACTTTCGAAACGAAAAGCAGAATCCGAAGGAATTCCGATTAACACCAAAGATTACATCGAACAGAATTATGAGCCGGAAGCATTGATCAATTTTCTCGCTTATCTGGGCTGGAGTCCCGGCGACGACAGCGAAATCCATTCCCTTGATGAATTGATTGAGCTCTTTACCCTCGACCGCGTGAGCAAAGGCGGCGCCGTATTCAATCACAAAAAACTGTTGTGGTATAACGAGCATTATCTGCGCGAACAACCGGATGCACAGATCGCTAAGCGTTTAAAAGAGATTACTGACGACGGTTTGATAGATGATGTAAATGTCGAATATCTCGAAAAAGCAGTCGGGTTGTTGAAAGAACGGATCAGCAAAATTGATGAGATTCTCGAGATGGGACGGTTCTTTTTTGAAGATCCGAAAGAGTATGACGAAAAAGCCCTCAAAAAATGGAAAGACAACAGTGGCGAACTCGTTGAACTCTACAAAGCAAAAATTGAAGATATGCCCGAAGATAAATTCGAAGCCGGCCCATTAAAATCATCCCTTGAATCTGTGATCAACGCCAAAGATGTTGGTTTCGGAAAACTGATGATGCCGCTTCGAATTGCCATCACTGGCCAGGGATTTGGCCCAGACCTTTTTTCTTCGATGGAACTGCTTGGGAAAAATGCTGTGATTCGACGTATTGATACAGCACTCGAAAAATTGGGATAGCACTCCACCCGTCTGACCGCTTGGAGCGGTCTGACGGGTATTCGACGACACACCATCCGACTGGCGCAAATGTTAAGCGAAGCGTCACTTGCGCCCCTTTACCTTTGCAAAAAAACATGGGCAAATTCCTCTCCTCTTGGGAGGAGACATCCCGACACTTCGGGAAGAGGTGGGTTCTCGATGTGTGATTAATTAGTGAAACACACCCCGAGTTCATTCGCTAACCGCTTATTTCATTTTACCCTCTCAAGAGTAATGTCACTAACATTCGTTATTATCAGAGTTTTTCCCCGATACTTTTGAACGGTCAAAAGTATCCAAAACCCGCCGGGCTGGTGATTGCTTCAGTCGGGATTTGCGGTCCATTTTGCGATGTAAAAACAATGGTCCATATCACTCTGTCGCCGTAAATAAGAATTGATCCGGTATGTTTTTACAACCATCGCATGCACTCCCCGCAAATCAACCACCCCCTTCAGCAATCAAAGGCCGGACCGATTGGGACCACCAACACGCCACCATTCAATAGTAAATTTTTTAACATTTTTTGATTGATATAAATTTAAAGTTAGCGACATTGCTCTCAAGAAGGGAGTACAACACCTCTTGATTGCATCCCGTCCGTTGCTCATATTAGAGAAAAAGCTATTGAAGCAATCCCTATCCATACCATTTGTTTTGTTCTTCGCATCTATTCTGTTCGTAAGCTGCGAGGGCGGACTTGAACCGCCGATGGAGGAATCAAATCCAACCGGTGTGATTTCTGGAAAGATAACCTACTCGGGAGAATGGCCGCCGGAAGATTCATTGAAAGACCTCCGGTTTGTTGCACTCAAATCCAAACCTCAGTCAGCAGCTGATATTGTTTCGGTTTTTCCTGATCTCCCGTTCAGCCAAAGACTCAAATACAATGTTGAAAGAGATTCCTTCAGAGTAGATAACGTGCGGAACGGAGTCTATGTTTATAACGCAATAGCTCAACAATTTGGAGATCAGATTCTACAAGACTGGAAACCTGTTGGACTCTATATGAAAAACAATGGTATTATAATTATTGATGACAATACCGTTTCGATTGAGATAGAAGTTGACTTTGATAACCCGCCACCCTTTCCTCCTGAGTAGATGAAAATGCTACAAACAAATATCAAACCGCTTCTTTTGAATCTCCTGTTTTTTTTGATGATTCATTCCGGAGCATATTCTCAGGAAAATTCCGGAATCATTGAGGGAACTGTTCAAAACAGGTCTGGAGAAACATTGCCGGGAGTTCATGTCACAATTCCGGATTTGGAGATTGGAACCGTTACAAATGCCAATGGAGAATTTCGCCTGGCTTCTGTTCCGGCGGGCACCCATCTTCTGCAAATCTCCATGGTCGGGTTTGAGCAAAAAACTGATCGTATCATCGTGAAAAATGGAGAAAAAATAACTCTCAACATTGAACTGACTCCATTGGTTTTTCAGTCTGATGAAGTGGTCGTTACTGCCTCACGCCGGAGTCAGCTCATTGGAAAAGTATCTGTGAGCATGAATACCGTCTCACCCGAAGAGTTGACCTCCCGAAATATTACGTCGCTCGACCAGGCCCTCGAATATGTGCCCGGCGTTCAGGTTCACGGCAATTCGGTAAATATCCGTGGGTCATCAGGATTTTCGTATGGGGTTGGAAGCCGTGTTTTGCTTTTGGTGGATGGCGTTCCGCTGATGGGACCCGATGACGGCGGGATGGATTTCGACGGACTGCCACTGATTCAAACACGCCAAATTGAGATTCTAAAAAGTCCCGGCTCAGCCCTTTATGGCGGAGGAGCACTGGGCGGTGTTGTGAATATCATCACCAAAGATTTTTCTGAGGAACCGGAGAACACTGTTCGGTTTTATGGAGGAGGATATGAACCGGTTCGTTATCAAACGTGGAGATCCGGCTGGAGTGATGGTTCTGAATTTCGTCCGCAGGGAGGCGTTATTTTCGGGCGATCTCACCAGGTTTCCGATTCATTTGGTTATTGGATCAGCGGTAAACTCCATAATAATTCAGGATACCTGCAAAACAGTTCCCGAAAAGGATTTGAAACCTACATCAAGTTTGGTTGGGATATTTTTGAGGATATGAATATCTCGATGTACACCGGTATCCGCCGAAATAATAACGAACAGTTTCTATATTGGGATGGACTGGATAATGTTTTGAGTCCAGGCTCCATCAGCCTGACCGGTGACGAAGCCAGTGGTGCCAATGACGGGCTTTCCGACCGGCTCACAATTCTTCCCGTGTTTCAGCACTCCATCAACCAAAATATTCAATACACCTTAAAAGGCCGGCTTTTTGGCGTGGCATTTCGGCCGCTCAAGGGCAATGGCAATATCAGTCCGTCTGAAAGGCACAACAAGGGCATTCGATATGGATTAGAAGCAGAAACAACCATCCAGGCTTCGGATGAGATGATCATCAGCGGCGGAATTTCTTTTGACGAAAATGTGATAAACTCAGATGTGTTTGTGGGAGAAGATTCATTGACGGTTCGAAATCAACCCGAAGGCGCACTCTTTTTCCAGGCTGAATACACCTGGAATGATCGGCTGACAACCACTGCCGGCCTTCGATACGATGCTTACCAGGTTCACACACGGAGTACAGCCACACAATTCAGCCCGAAATTCAGTGCCTCTTATTCGGTCTCTGACAACCTCACCGCACGAGCCTCTTTTGGAAGAGGATTTCGTGTACCCAGTGTGGCGGAACGCTTTGTAAACAACAGCGATTTTTTCCCGCTTAAATCGAACCTGACTCTTAAACCTGAAACCAGCACCGGTTATGAAACCGGAATGACGTACATCAGTCCTGTTCTAAATTCATACAGTTTAAAAGCCGAGTTGACTGGTTTTTGGAATGAGTATCGCCGTTTGGTTGAGCCCACCTTTGTTGAGGAACTCGCTGCTTTCCAATTTGTAAATGTTACGAAAGCTCGAATTCGCGGAGCCGAAGCATCGATCTCTGTTTCTACTCTCGATCAAAACCGGCAGGTCAAATTGGGATATACGTTTTTGAACACGACCGACCGGGAATTGAATCAACCCCTGCTCTATCGGTCGAAACATCTGTTCCATGCATCCGCAAACTCAATGATTACAGACTGGATGGAAGTTGGTTTAGATTTCCGGGCTGCAAGTCCGCCCGAACGGGTGGATACTGATTTCTCTCTTTTCGTACCGGATGCAGAAGTGTTCCCGGCTCAATATATCACCGATCTTCGTTTCAAATTCCAGTTGCCGAAAATTAATGACGGACTTAACCTAAACGCCTCTCTTTTGATCAATAATCTGTTCGATTATTACTACGTAGAAAGGCCTGCTATTTTTGCACCTCCAAGAAATTTTCAAGTTGTTTTACAAGCTGCTTTTTGAATTCAATTAAAAGAGTATATTCAGTTAATATATCATTGGTTTATGGAACAAATGTACCTGTTAATTGTTTGTTTTAATAAACCCGAAAACACTATTTATGAAGACTTTTTTAAAGATTATTGCAGGTATTCTCCTCTTTCTGATTCTGGCACTGGTTGGCCTGAATCTATATTTCACTGACGAGAGACTGAAAGAAACCGTTTTACCCAAAGTCCGTAGTGCCACCGGAAGTGATGTTCAGGTTGAGAATATGTCTATCACATTCTTCCGAACATTTCCAAGCTTTGGTGTAGAGCTCGGAAGTATCCAAGTTCCGGATCCGGAAGGAGACCCCATTGCCACGGTTGATGAAATTTTACTCTCGCTTGATTTTTTCAGCCTGTTTGGTGACCAAATCTCTATTTCAAATTTAAACGTTCGGCAACCCACTGTTTATTACACAGTTCGGGCCGATTCTACAACCAATATAGATTTTTTATTTGAATCCTTCGAAAGCGACACCACAACATCTCAGGAATCGGGCAGCATTTCAATTTCCGGTTTTGAGCTGACAAATGGATCCATCCATTATGCAGATCAAACCTCAAACTCAGAAGCTCATCTCGAAGATTTAGATGCAAATATCACCCTCACATTTTCAGATATCATCGAAAGTACAATTGCTGCAGAATTAGCCTCTCTCTCCTATTCTGTCGGTGAAACCAACTATGTTGAAAATCTGGCCCTTAGTATGGAGCAAACCTCAACCCTGGACATGGAAAATGAGGTTCTAACATTTTCCGAAGGCACTTTTTCAATCCGCGGGCTCGCGTTAAATCTCACAGGATCCGTATCCAATTGGAGTGGTGAGGCACCTGAAGTCTCACTCAACTTTAACTCAAATTCAGATAATTTTGGTGAACTTCTGAGACTGGCTCCCCCTGAATATGAGGATCAGCTAAGTGGATTAAACACCCGTGGGTCACTTGTTTTCGAAGGAAATATAGACGGAGCATTTACGGAAGAATCTTTGCCAAACTTTAATGTTACCATTGGTGTGAATGATGGATTTCTCCAAAATCCCGACCTTCCCGAAGCAATTCAGAATATCAACATCTCTGCAAACGTGAATAATGAATTGGCAACCATTGACCAATTTAGCGCCGAAGCCGGTGAGAATCATCTTCGCGGTTCCGGACAAATCAAACAGCCTCTCGAGGAAAATGCATCTTTCACGCTCGATGTAACCGGCGATATCAACCTGGCGACGGTGAGCAGTTTTTACCCTATCCAGGATCTGGGGCTCGAACGTCTTAGCGGTCAGTTAAACCTCGACGCATCTGCAAACGGACGTATGGATGATTTTGAAAATGCTCAATTCTCCGGCGAATTTATTTTGGCTGATGGAAACCTCAAATACGCAGATGTACCAAATGCTATTGAAGCGATTAATGCAAGAATCAAAGCCGACCAAAACCGAATCGATATTGCCGAATCGGGATTTACGGCCGCAACAAATCAGTTCAACCTTTCCGGGACTATCCTGAATCCGCTGGATGAAAATCAGAGAACAGTGGATGTGGTTTCAAACGTTAACTTTGACCTTGCAACCATCAAAAATTTCTACCCAATTGATGAAGATACCTTGCAAATGCGCGGAAAATTGATTGCAGAAGTTGCACTGAAAGGTCAGCCCGACCCCGATCAACTTGAGACAGTGCTGCAGCGCGGAACCATTGATCTGACGAATGGGTATATTTCGCATAAATCTCTTGTGAATCCTTTAGAGGACTTCACGTTTCGAGCCCAGGCTCAGGGACGGCAATTAACGATTTCTGAAGCTCGATTTACCAGTGGAGAAAACGCTCTCGCAATGACAGGATCAGTTACAGATTACCTGAGTGACGAGCCAAACATTAACCTGACATTTGACGGAAATGCCGCATTCAGCAGTATCACCTCTTACTACTCGTTTGAACCGATGATCCAGGAACTAACCGGAAACGCCGTATTGAACCTGAATGTACGCGGACCGGTTGGAAATATGCAGAACATAGCTCTGGATGGCTCACTTGAAGTTGATAATGTAAGTGCAAGAGGCGACTCGCTTCCGCTGCCCATCACCCAACTTTCCGGGCGGATGAGTGCAAAACCGAATCAAATGAACCTTGAACAATTCTCGATGAATTTGGGAGAATCAGACATTCAACTGGAGGGTGCTCTTCAAAATTACATGAGCTTTTTAGCTGAAGAATCATCCACGATGCCATCCGTAAACGGTACGTACACAAGTAGTTTATTAAATGTAGACGAGATGATAGACTGGGAAGAGGAAACTGATGAAGAACCCATTCCCATCGAGCTTCCTGAACTTACAGCGTCTGTTCGGTCTGAAATTGGCGAACTTCAGATTTTTGGCCTTTCCATCACTAATCTTACCGGTAACGGGCGAATGACTCCCGGCGAGATCGGCGTTTCGAATGCTACCGCACAAATGTTTGATGGAGAAGCCACAGGAGAGATGGAGTGGACGGTAACAGGCCCCCTTAACACAAGCATTTCGTTTTCGGGAAACCTCGATAGCCTGCAAGCAAAATCATTTTTCAGAGATACCGGATTTCTTGGCCCCAAAAGTACCATTCATCAATATATTACCGGAACATTTAGTGCTGATGTAGATTATGCAGCTCAGCTTCAACCAAATCTTTCCCCCGATATTTCAACCGCCGATGCCAGCGGAACTTTTGGAATGAGCAAAGTGAGGCTTGCCGGCCATCCAATCCAGGCTAAAATTGCCGAGTTCCTCAAAACACCGGAACTCACATCACTTACACTCGACCGCTGGAATGCAGACTTTACGATGGATAATGAGATCATGACCTTACAAAACTTTAATCTGACCAGCGGTAATCTTGGACTTGAATTGAACGGAAGCTTAAATATGGTCACCGATAAAATTGATTATAAAGCGACCCTCTTGCTACCTGAAAGATTCAAAAAAGGGATTGCAACAGTTATATCCGGAAGAGCGGCAGATGCACTTCAACTTGAAGATGGCAGAATGGCAGTCCCGATACAGATAACAGGTACAACAGCTTCACCGAAGGTTGGTCCTGATACTTCCAAAGTTGATCAAATCGTCAGGGATTATATCAGAGATGGTGCCTCTAATGTATTAAGAAATTTGCTTGACGGATCTTAAGCTGAACTTTTTTATCCTTTAACAACCCAAAAAAACATAATTTCTATTGATATTTCTTGCACAATAGCGTATTGTTTCCCATAATGTTATTGATTTCTAATTAACCATCACAGGTCACAACAGGGAATAACGAAATGGGTCAATGGGTTAAATTAGCGTTTAGCGCTTTTCTTTTGGCTTTTGGAGCTATTGGACAGATATCGGCTCAATCAAGCCAGGAGGAACCCAATCGTCTGAGTATCGGAATAATGGGGGCCGTTACAACCGGTCATTTAGATCTCGGTTCTGCTTTTCAATCCTCGGTGGATGCGAATTTTGAATTCCAGGAACGGCTTAATAATACTCTTGGATTCAATATTCGGTATGTTGCCACTCCCGAAATTGCTCTTCAAACAAATGTAGTCTTTGGAAAATTTTCTTTCCTTAGTGACATTTTTCCAGACGATGCTCTTACATTCAATAACAACTATGTTACCACTTCTCTGACAACTCAACTCAGCCTTGTTCGTATCTTTGGAGCTTCGGCTAAAAATTTTAATCTATTTGGTAGTTTTGGTACCGGGTTGATGTTTAACGATGTATCCATTGATTCAGAAGCTCCGGAAATTATGAATTCGGATGTAACTCCCGCCGACCATCCTTTCTCAAACTTTTTTACAACATTCGGCGGTGGAATTCGCTTCAACCTCGGAAATCGAATCGATTCATATGCTCAATATGAATACTCCTCAGCCAGCAGAGATATTATCGATGGTAACTTCATTGGCGAACTGCTGAATCTTGGCGGGTCATCTGAAATTTCCAATTCATGGAGTGCCGTTACTTTTGGCATACAGTTTAAGTTTGGCTCAAGTAGCGTGGATGCCGATTGGCCAACCGTATCTCGTGTGATTGCTCCCGAGCCGCCACCTGAACGTGATATGTTCGAACGCCTCGAAGAGCTCCTGGCTCGTCAGTCAGAAATGTTTCAGGAAGAGATCGACGAACTAAGCGGACGAATTGATTCGCTTGAACTGGCTTTACTTGAAGAGAAACAGCGGAACGAACAGTTGGCGGAGCAGTTAGAAGAACAGCAGGACGAAGAAGCACCTCAAAATGAGGAGATGGCTGAACAAATTCGTGAACTGCAACAACAGGTAGCCGAACTTGAAAGTGCGCTTGCTGCAGAACAAACGGAAGAACAACAACCCACTATCGCCGAAGAAACAAGACAGCCGGCTGACGCAGCTAAAAGAGATGAACGACCCCGAACAAAAGCGATTCAAAGAGTCCGGGTACAGGGTGAAATGCTTGGCGTCAGGCAGTTACCCCAACCCTTGCCGGTGGAAATTGTTCTTGTACCGGATGCACCCGAGGAAATTGAAGAGGCCGATGCTTTAACACAGATTGTAGAAGAATCCCAGGTAAACCCGGAACAACTTGATATTGCAGAACCTGAATCAGAAGAGTTTGAAGAGATTACAAAAAGAGTTCAAAGTGAAAAAGATGTCTCTTTCGAAGATGAAACTATAGAACCTGAACCGTTAACCGATACTATTTTTGAGGCCACTCCTGAAGCCGAACCGGCTGATGAGATGCTTGCTGATGCAGAAGTGGAAGAACCGGGAGTTGAAGAGAAACAGGAAGATGTTTTTGAAAGAGCCGATTCACTAAGAGTTGTTGATTCAATCGAAGAACTGGACAGCACAAGCCAGGGCATGGCTCATGTTCGGGATGATGTAACCCGTCCTGATACAGCAGACCTTGAAGTTCCAAAACCTGAAGAGAAAGATCCTGTACAGCCGGATCCGGATCAAGAACAGCCGCAACCTGATGAGGAAGTCACGCCTGACGATTCTGAAGAGATTGCATCTGCTGATATTGAACCCGATCAACCCGAAACACAAACAGATACTGATGGGGAGATTGACGAACAGATAGCCCAGGCCGATACAGATACAACTGATGCTGAAATGGAAGAAAGCCAAATTCAGCAAGATGCCACCCAACAGCAAATGGATGCTGCCGAACAGCCTGGAAAAGAAGGAATGAACTGGACATGGTACGCACTGATAGCTGTTGCTGTTTTAGGAGCTGTGTACTTTGTTGCAAATATGTTCAGGTCAAAATCAGATTCCGATTCTGAATAATCTTGTCTTCAATTCTATCCAACTTTTTTACAAGTAAACAGATTGGCTTTCACCTGTCGTTAAATAATCTTCAACTAATTATCCAATCTGTAATTGCCGCCTGCCTTTCGTATTTTCTTATTATAATTATTTATCACTACCAAATAAGTTTATGAATTCGAGCAATTATTTCACTTGGGAAATGGATCCCATCATCTTTACCATTCCCGAATTTAACCTGCCTTTTCCACTATCTGTCTGGGGACTCGTCCTTGGGTTTATTTTAATCTATTTTGGTTTCCAACAGATTAAACCGGAATCGAATAAACAGGAACCGGAGGCCTGGAAAATATGGGGAGTTATTCTCGGGGCTCTTGCAATTGGTCAACTTCCTTTTCTGATTATTGAATCACCAACTTTAACATCTATTGGCCCCATTCAGCCGCGCTGGTATGGATTAATGTGGGTTTGCGCTTTTGGAACCGGTTATATGATTGGCCTTAAAATGTTCAAAGATGCAGGCAGGTCAGTTGAAGAACTGGATCGTCTATTGATGTATGTTCTTGTGGCCACAATTATAGGTGCTCGTCTTGGACATGTTTTCTTTTATGAAGCAGATTTTTACCTGCGGAATGTGCATCTGATTCCACAAGTCTGGACCGGCGGACTGGCATCGCACGGAGCGGCTATCGGGATTATAATAGCGATGTACCTATTTGCCAAGAAAACCCATGGAGTTACTTTTTTGTGGGTGGCCGATCGTGTGGTTCCCGGAGTGGCCATCGGCGGTATGTTTATTCGAATTGGCAACTTCTTTAATTCAGAAATTATCGGTGTTCCTACAGATCTTCCATGGGCTGTTGTGTTTACAAAAATTGATATGCTTCCGCGTCATCCAGCCATGCTTTATGAAGCAATCCTCTGTCTTTTTGTATTGATTCTGTTGATCGCTCTCTATAAAAAATATGATCAAAAACCACCGGAAGGATCACTATTTGCAACCTTTTTGATTGTTTTGTTTGGAGCCCGGTTTTTCCTTGAATTCACAAAGCAAACACTTGCAGATTTCCTTGAAGGATCTCTTCTGGATATGGGACAGCTGTTAAGTGTACCGCTTGTTTTGATCGGGATCTGGATTCTTTGGAAGAAGGTCAACTGGAAGAAATAATCGATTCTCATGAGTCATACAGAATTGATATCAAACCTTGAGGAAAAATATCAATCTGTACCCGAGGTAATTGAGCATTTTAAATGGCTCGAAGAATATCTTTTTAACCATGATGATCTCAGAGGTGTGTTTACAACTGCTTATCTCCATATCACTCAGTCGATAGGAGCAGCTCTTCAAGAAAACTCGTTTCACGACAACTCCTGGAGCCGTGATTACCTAATCTGTTTTGCCAACCTCTATCGTGAAGCGATGCTGAACTACGAGCGGGGTCATTTAGATCTGGTACCTAAATCCTGGAAAATTGCATATAACCTGTCAAAGAGTAACGAGGGATATGTTATTCAACACCTCATGCTGGGAATTAACGCTCATATAAACCATGATTTGGCACTGGCATTACATCAAACATCTATCGATCCTAACCGGGAGGAAAAGTATAAAGATCACACCGACATCAATATTATCCTTGAGAAAGCAACCGATGGTTTGAAAAAAAATGTGGCTGACAAATATGCTCCTATTTTAAATCGATTAGACAGAGGATTGGGATCCATCGATGATGAGATTACCGCTTTTAGCATTCCCAAAGCAAGAGAACATGCCTGGTCGATGGCTATTGCATTAACAGCCGCTCAATCAAACCTGGAACGAAAGATCCTCCGCAAATCACTGGATGAACAGGCTGCGGTCATTGCACGACTTATCCTGGCGTCACCTTTACGGCATCCTGAAGTAAAGGAAACTGTAACCTTCCTGAAATGGATTGATCAAAAGGTGAATCGAATCATCCGTTTTTTCAGATAAAGATCATTTACTTTTTTTTCTTGATGATCTCGAACGCGACTCCTTCAACTGATGTTACCTTACCAAAATCAAAACTATGACTCGATACTACTTTACTTGTTTAATATTACTGCTCTCTGTTCCATCACTTTTAGCCCAGGAGAGAATTACCAGCGAAGATGAAGCCAGGGCTGTTTTTGATGAAGTTGAAGAGCGTCGCAGTTCCATAGAATCGGAATTTTCGGTTCTGGAGATGATTATCACCGATTCACGTGGACGAACCCGAACCCGTGTCATGCAATCCTGGACCCGAAACAGAGATGAGAACACCGATAACCTGATTATTTTTTCTGAACCGGCAACTGTGCGCGGAACGGGGTTTCTATCTGTAAACGAAGACGGCAACGAAACACAACGACTCTATCTCCCCTCAATCGGCCGAATCCAGGTAATCAGTGCGGCTGAACAGGGCGATCAATTTATGGGCAGTGATTTTACTTACGAAGATCTTGGTGACCAGGATCCTGATGATTATCAATTTGAATGGCTCGAAACCGATGAAACTCATCATACCGTTCGGGCTACAAAACCAAACTCCAATCAATATTCATCTGTAGAATTTGTGATCCGAAAAGATACCTACGCACTGGAGACAGTTCGTTATTTCAGTGACACCGGAGAGATGATTAAACGGCTTGAAGCAGAAAATTTTGAACAGATAACCGACGTGCTTTGGAGTCCCCGAAAAATGACAATGTACGACCTGCGGGACGACCGTAAAACTGAACTCAACTGGCAGGAAAGAGAGATCAATGCTGATATACCGAACTGGCGTTTTACAGTTAGAGGTTTAAGACGGGGAATTTAGTGTCAGACTTGAGAGTTGAGAGATGAGATAGACATAGTGTTGAAAGTACGAGCGAGGACGCTCGCGCTATATTCTTCGAATTTAGAAAACGAAATGGCGAAAGCGTCTTACCCATGCTCATGGAATATGGAAACAAGCGCAAGACGCCCGAATTTTCAAAATTTCGACACCTGTTTTTAGTAGATATAATTCTTCTTCACAAGTAGTTCAGCATTCAGAATAGCTCCGCCGGCTGCACCACGAATGGTATTATGTGCCATCGCCACGTATGAGATACTCAGAACATTTGATTTCCGAACCCGGCCAATCGCTGTCTGCATTCCATTTTCACTATCTGCGTGGAGACGCGGTTGAGGATACCGATCATCATCAAACACATGCAACGGGTAATCAGGAGCAGATGGCAGCCTGAAATTGGCAATCGGGCTTTTCCACTCTTTCAATGCCTGTTTTACATCTTTTTCATCTGCTTCGTTTTCCAGTTCAACAGTTACGGATAACAGGTGACCATTCAGAACAGGTACTCTTGTGGCCGTTGCCTGAACTGCAAAACTGGCATGCTGAATCGCACCCTCCTCAAATTTTCCAAGCATCTTTAGTGGTTCTTGTACAATCTTTGATTCTTCTCCTCCAATAAATGGAACCACATTTCCTAAAATATCCAGGCTGGGAACACCGGGATACCCTGCGCCGGAGATCGCCTGCATAGACGTAACTACTACACTTTTGATTCCAAAATTGTCATAAAGCGGACGAAGACTCATGGTTAATGGAATTGCCACACAATTCGGATTTGTCACAATCCACCCGCTTTCATCATCAGTAAAGGATTGGGTTTTGATCATATCAATATGATCGGGATTTACTTCCGGAATCAGGAGGGGAACTGTAGGATCCGTTCTGTAATTTTTTGCATTACTGATAACCGGAATTCCAGCTTCAGCAAAATCTTTCTCAACTTCCGTAGCTACGGAGGAATCCAGTCCTGAGAATACAAAATCGACATCATCAAATTCAGAAGAAACACAGTTACGAACTTCCAAATCAGCCACCTTATTTGGCATGGGCGTACTCTCAATCCAATTCGCCGCCACTTTATATGGTTTGCCTGAAGAACGTTCGGAAGCACCAAGTGCCTGAATTTTAAACCAATCGTGATTTTCTAAGAGCCGAATAAATTTCTGGCCTACTGCTCCTGTTGCGCCAAGAATACCTGCTTTATACATGTTAATCTGTAATAATTATTTTATCCAAGAGCTGATTAAACCCTTATGTTCTTGTTAAATTGCGAAAGAGAGTAAAAATAGTAAATGATTCGGACAAACGATTCATCAAAGGAAAGAAATTTGCTATCTTTTGCCCTTTCACAGCAGATTTATAGAGTTACCGGATGAGCATTATTGGCCTAATCAAAAAATGTTAGCATTTACACTCATCCGATGACTACATTTTTCCAACAATTTTAACGAACATTTATTCTCAAAGAATATGTCAATAACCCATTTAGATAACCTTGATAAAATCGTATCTCTCTCTAAAGCACGGGGATTTATTTTCCAGTCATCCGATATTTATGGAGGACTTGGAGCGGTCTATGATTATGGTCCACTTGGTGCAGAGCTAAAACGAAATATCCAGCAGGAGTGGTGGAAATCTATGACGCAGGTTCACGACAATATTGTTGGTTTGGATGCCGCAATTTTTATGCACCCGAAGACCTGGGAAGCCAGCGGCCATGTGGAGGGGTTCAATGACCCCATGATTGACGACAAACAGTCAAACAAACGATATCGTGCAGATATGCTGATTGAGCAGCATATTCAGAAATTGAGAGATAAAGGAAAAGATGATAAAGCCGATGAGATCCAGCAATTGCTCGATACAACAGGCACGCGAAAAGGGTTGTGCGAAGATCTGTATGAAATCATCATGGAGGAAGAGATTCGAGCTCCCGATTCAGGAGCATTCGATTGGACCGAGGTCCGTCAGTTCAACCTGATGTTTAAAACTCATTATGGTGCAACCTCAAGTGGAGATGATGACGCGATTTATCTTCGGCCCGAAACCGCCCAGGGAATTTTTGTGAATTATAAAAATGTGATGGACACCGCTCGTGTTCAGGTTCCCTTCGGAATCGCCCAAATTGGGAAGGCATTCAGAAATGAGGTTGTGGCCAGGCAGTTTGTGTTCCGAATGAGAGAGTTCGAACAGATGGAGATGCAATACTTTGTTGAACCGGGAACCGATGAAGGAGAATATGAAAAATGGTTAGAAAACCGATTGAACTGGCATAAAAAAATGGGTGTGCGTGCAAGCAATTTGCGAACCTCCCCCCATCCACCGGATAAATTGGCTCACTATGCACGAGCTGCAGCTGATATCCAATACAAATATCCAATCGGCTGGCAGGAAGTGGAAGGCATCCACAACCGGACGGATTTTGACCTTTCCCGCCACCAGGAATACTCCGGTAAGAAGATGGAATATTACGATCAGCAAAAACAGGAACGCTACATTCCCTATGTGATTGAAACCTCTGTTGGACTGGACCGAACCACGCTGATGATTTTATGCGACGCCTATCGCGAAGAAGAGGTGGACGGAGATACCCGAACTGTTCTAAAAATGAATCCAAAACTGGCGCCAACTAAAGTGGGAATCTTTCCGCTTATCAAAAAAGACAAGCTCCAGGATCTGGCACATAAAATTGAGAAAGATCTGCGGGGCGAATTTACCGTTCGATATGATGAATCTGGCTCCATCGGTAAACGGTATCGGCGGCAGGATGAAGCCGGAACTCCTTTCTGCGTAACGGTTGATTTTGATGGCGTGGAATCGGAAGGTGAAGATACGGTAACAATCCGTTATCGGGACGATATGACCCAAGACCGCATTCCAGCCACTAAAGTTGCAGATGTGATTCGGGATAAAATGAAAGAGTGGACGCCTGAAGATTAAAGAAAATCAAGGACTCATCGGATGAGTATTTTTAATCCTGCTATGCAAGTATCAGGCTTGTTCACTCATCCGATGATTTAGGGTTATCAAACCCTGTTATTTAATAGCTGATTGAGTGAACCTTTCGCTAATGCTATCTATTTAATTCGACTTCAGCCAGTTCGAAAGGATCGGCAAAAAACCTTCGATAAACTCTTTATCAAGTTTTGAATATTCGCTCACTTCCCCTGTCTCTGCTTCCTGGAACAGATGATTTGCATTATCAATGATCTCAATCTTAAACTCCACTCCCGCCTCATTCAATGCTTGCCGGGCCGGTGGTTCATTTAATTCATCCGAAACCTGGGTATCTTTTCCGCCAAAAAGTACAAGTACAGGAATCGATAATTTGGAAAGATTTTCCGTGGGATCATGAAAAAGCAGTGATTTCATTTGAGATGTGCCGTAAATTGATACCAGTTGATTTGCCTGCTTTTCAACAAACCCTTCCCTGTCTTCAGGAACAGCCTGCAACTGCTCATCCGTGAGTGAGTTTAAAACATCGCTATATGCATTTTTATAAAGTTCTCTTGCAGTATCTACTCCATCGCTACTCGATACTGCCCTCATCAAATCTTCACGTGCATCAATTTCATTTTGAATAGCGTCATCAGGTAAACCAATTTGCTCGTAAGCTTGACGAACCTGGTATCGCAAAATTCTCATCAAAGGTACCGCAGGTGAAGCCATCAGTATCAACTGGTCAACAGCGGGGTTTGACCGGGCCACCTCTCCTGCAACAACTCCCCCCTGGCTGTGCCCCAAAAGAGTAACCTCTTCAAATTGAGTGTTTACAGAATCCTGCATAAACCGAATAATAGCATTCACATCGGTGGCAAGTGCAGAAAGACTGGCATTTGAAAAATTCCCCGTTGATAGTCCAACCTCCCGGTCATCAAACCGAAAACTTGCTATACCCTGGGATTTGAAATATTCAGCAAGATCGGCAAATGGCCTGAATCCTACAATTTCAGAATCCCGGTTTTGAGCTCCGCTTCCTGAAAGTAAAATTACAAGCTCTGGTTGATTTACATTTTCAGGTAGTACCAATGTTCCCGCTATTTCAACATCTTCATGAGTGATGATCAACTCCTCACCTGCCCCGGTATCAACAACATCTATGGCGGATGAATCTTGTCGAACTACCCGGAATGGGAAATCAGAACCGGATTGAGTATAGGTGCCTTCTATGCTGTTTGGGCTTACAAAACGCCCCTCAAACTCTCCCAAACCCGTTCCTGTATTAAAAGCCGTAGTGACTGAATCGGCCTGCACAACCACGTAGATGAGCGGCAGACCATTTGCACCCTGCGCCGGTATATCTAACAATCCGGAATAGTTACCGGTTTCTCCTTCGAAATTAAAAATGATTCCGAGATCTTGTCCCTGAACAGTAATTTCCCCCTCCCAAGTCCCGCTTAACGTAGGTTGAGCAGAAAGAGAGATAGATAGAACCAGGTACAAGAACAGGAGTAAAGAACTTTTCATAGCATCAAGAGAAGCTTAGTCCGGAGCAACGAACTGTATGGAATTGAGAAATTGATCGATTTGAGAAATAAAACCGGTAACAAACTCTTTTTCAAGAATTCCATATTCGGTGGGCATGCCTGTATTTGCTTTTTGAAAAAGATGGTTCGCTTCAGGTATCAAAGCCGTCTGCAAATAGAGATCCGTAGAAGTAGCAAGTGAATCTGCTATTGTTACATTTGGCTGAGGAAAAACCTGGCTGTCTTTTGCCCCAAAAAGAGCCAGTAGAGGAACGTCTGTCTGTTTATAAACGGATATTGGTTCTATTTCTATCCAGGATTTAAACCAACGGCTTTTGGCGGTTTCCAACTGTTGATCGATCTGGCTTTGAATAAATGCATTCATATCACCCAGTGCATTTTGATGTTCAAAAGGAAGCTCTGCAATTTGATTTCGAAGCCTTAATTCGAGTTCCTCTTCAATCGGAGCCCAATCACCATCCTCGCGTACTACTTTATAGATTTTTTCCTGGAATGCCAGGTTTTGCTGGACAATTTCTTCAGAGACATCTTTTACTTCAGAAATTTTTTGAATTTGATTTGCAATATTTTCATCTCCTGGAACAAATGTTGTGGCAGCCAAAATAATACCATCCACTTTGGTTTCTGCAGCTGCCATAGATGATACGATCCCTCCCTGGTTATGACCCAGTAATACAATTCCCGAAATATTTTCGGTGTATTCTGTTCTTAAATGTTGAATAATCTCAATCAAGCTTCTTGACTGTTCCTGGAGAGTTGCATCAGAGTTTCCAGTTGATTCTCCAACTCCCGGGTCATCATAACGAAAGGAGGAGTATTCCTCATCATAGAGCTTTAATGACAATTCTTTAAAAATTTGAAACCCTCCGATCTCGTAGTTGCGAGCTTTTCCACCTGAACCCGACACGAGAATAACAAGTGGCGAACGTTCAGCTCTTAAAACCAGGCTGCCGGCTATATCAGATCTTTCTGTGGATATAGAGATCTCCGACTCGGGTAGATCTGAATCTACACCTGTGACTGAACTTTTGGTTAGTGAAAATGGGTAAACCTTACCGGACTCTTCAAATTCTCCCCTGATTTCATCTCTTTCAGAATTCACACTCCCATAAAAAACTGCCGGTCCGTGGCCCGTTTCGTACTGGAAAACAAACTGGTTATTTTTTGTTTCAATTACCTCAACAGGTATCGTAAACGTACCGCGGTTCGGAATATCAATAGTGCCATCAATAATTTCATCACTATATGAAAAAGTAATTTCAATTCTCATCTCCCGGTTATCAGTTTGTATGGAACCGGTCCAATCACCCTCCATATCCGAGATCTCTTGTGCATGCAGGGGTACAGAAACAAACAATAATAAAAAGGCAAGTATTCTAATAAGTACTTTGAACATGTATAAGAATTGAGATGAGTTCACTTCAACACTAATAAAATATCATTTCGGTAAACCATTTCCCAAAACCCCATTTTAATTTTTAAAACAAAAAATGTCTTTGAAGATCAAAGAAAAAAAAGCCCGAAAATACATTTCCGGGCTTTTTATAACCTAATGAAGAATTAATGATCTCCTGTATCTCATAACAATCTATTCAACGGTAATATTGGGGTTTGCAACTCCAATAACACCACATGCCAATCGCGATCCGGCAGCACCCGTAGGCTGAGATTGAAAATCATCCGTTCCGGCATGCACAATCACACCCCGGCCAAGTACTGAATTAGGTCCGTTTAGTTCAACGTGTGTATCTATAAAATCAACGTCTGCTGTTCCTTGTGCGTTTGAGGGCAGATTTCCAAGATCACCTACGTGACGAATATCGGCCGTTGGAGCACCGTGTTCAACATCTTCCGGGTTAAAGTGTCCTCCTGCTGATGTTCCGTCCGGAGCTCTGCAATCACCAAATTGGTGTATATGAAATCCGTGCCGTGATTCAGCATCAAGACCAGAAACGGTTGCTTCAACTCTCACACCCTCATCTGTTTGAGTAAGTGTTACCACGCCGGCTGTTTGATTGCCATCGGTAGGACTAAGAACCGCAGTAGCTTTTGTAATTTCTGGTGCATTTACCACCGTTTCTTCCATTTCTGTTTCTGTTGCAGAATCCGACATGTCTCCCTGCGAACATGATGCAAGTAAAAACAGTGTCAATAAACTAACTAAAAGGTTTCTCATTGTACTTTTTTTGTTTTGGTTTTTATTACTGGTTATGTAAACAGACAGAGTCTTTGTTTCATTCAATAAGTTGGCGCTCAATAATTAATATCTTTTTGAACAAATCAAAATCAGTTTAACAAAATCTTTTTAAAATCACGGACTTTCTGTTCATCTACCGACAAAAACTGATCCGGTTCCAGGCCGTCAATTGTGAATTGTAATTCCTCGTGAACATAACGCCCCGGAGCTTTCTCAATTTTCTTACAGCTTGCGTGAACTTCCTTTAATAAGCCGATTTTTCTAAGCGGTGGGACAAACTCCGGTTTCATTCCGCCTCCGGGCATAATACTGATTCTGCCTCCTGCCTGTTCCATCAATTCTTTAATTTTAGGGAGTCCTGACTCTACAGATTCCTTTCCGCCAGAGGTTAGAATTCTGTGGATTCCACAATCGATAATATCTTCGAGCGACTGATTCAAGTCGGCTGAAACATCAAATGCACGATGAAACGTACAGGGTTTTCCATCAGCCTGTTCGATCAGCTCTTTACACGTTTTTTGATTAACAGAACCATCCTCATTTAAAACTCCAAATACAAATCCATCGGCCCCTAACGAGGAAAAGATTCTGATCTCCTCTTTCATAACTTTAACTTCTTCATCAGAGGATACAAAATCACCTGCCGCGTGGACGAATCATTACAAAAATGGGGATCTCGATAGTTGATTTAAGAAATGAGAACAGGCCGGGACCGGGAGTTAATCCGCCCTCGGAAAAGGATGAACACAGTTCGAGGCGATCCACTCCATATTTTGCCGCTTTCAGAGCTGATTCGACATCAAATACCGGTGATTCGAGGATAACTTTTTCAGGCATCTTTTAAGTGCTTTTCAATCCAGGAAGAACTTCGCCTGTAATCAATGATGGCTCTAACTTTCACGATATCCTCATCAATCGAGTAGTAAATGGCATATGGAAATTTTCTTGATAAGGCTCTTTGAAGGTCTTTATATACTTTTTGATGAATTCCACCAACCACTTTCAGTGATTCAATATCTGCATAAAGATTGACGAGAAAATAATCTCCTAAGCCTTGTTGCTGTTGTTCGTAGAAATGAAATCCTTCGATCAGATCATTCTTTGCAACATCCAGGATCTGAAGTTTCATTGAACTGCTTTATTGATCTGCTTTTTAGCTTTCTCCCAATCGACAAACTTGGCTTCTCCGGCCTGAATTTTCTTCTCTCTCTCGTCTAAGATTTCTTTATGCCTTTCAGGAATCTCCATTGATTCTATCTTTTCAGAAAGATCATTCCACAGAGCTTCCATTAATAGAAGTTTCTCTTCAGTAGATAAATTTTTTACTTCACTTTGTTTTATCATGATCTGGCTCCTTGCTTCTCTTCATTAACCTTTAGAAAGATAAAATCTTGCAGAACTATATCTATAATAGTGGTTGTAAGAAAACTCTTAGAGACACTATAATAGTCCAAAAAGTTAATAATTACTAAACTCTATTCCTCTTCACCCATCGTTTCATACCGAAAATCAGATTTCTCGACTGAATTCCCTCCCTGGTGATGCATCGCATAGGTAAACCCGGGCTGGATAGCATAAGCACCGTGATCCCCATTTTTATCGATTGCCAGAAAACCGACTTGCAAATCTTCATCATTAAAAGGTGTTTTTTGAAGCAGCCTTTCTATCGCTTCTTCACACGCCTCTTGTGGAGTTCGCCCCTGGCGTATCAATTCTACCACCAGGAAACTTCCGCACACTTTAATAATGGTTTCGCCCATTCCGGTTGCAGTAGCGGCACCCACTTCATTGTCCACATACAAGCCGGCACCAATTATGGGGCTATCACCCACACGTCCGTGCATTTTAAATTTCAGTCCGCTGGTTGTGCATGATCCGGCCAGGTTTCCATTTTCATCGAGTCCTATCATCCCGATAGTATCGTGGTTTTCGAAGTTCACTTCTGGTTTGTATTGGGATGTTTCCTTCCACTCCTCATATTCTCTTTTTACATCATCCGGCATATCCACATCTTCCAGAGGCATTCCCTGCGAAAGTGCAAACTGTTGCGCGCCCTCTCCGGCAAGCATCACATGTGGTGTTTCTTCCATCACTTTTCGGGCCAGTGTGATTGGGTGCTTAATCCGCTCTACAAAACAGACCGAACCGCAATCGCCATTACTGTTCATGATGGAGGCGTCCAGCGTTACATGACCATCGCGGTCCGGAAAACCTGTGAGCCCTACCGAACGACTTCTGATATCTGCCTCGGTCACCTTTACGCCTTCCTCAACCGCATCAAGAACAGATCCCGATTCTTTTAAAACACTCCAGGCCTTTTCGTTTGCAGCCTGGCCGTGATTCCACGTTGAAAGAAAAAGTGGCTTTTGGAGTGATTTTTTCCTTCTGGGTGAGAATAGATCAACCCCGCTTTTAACCGCTCCGGGAAGCATTAATGTGGATGAAAGGATCGTATTTTTTATAAACTTTCTTCTGGATGTCATTCTTATTGAATACTTACGTTGTTAATCTTATATAAAATAGGAATTCAACCCATTGCCATGTTTCATCTCATGAAACCGGATCCAAATTATGAATTGATAAGTTAACATACACTCACTGAATAGAAAATCTTTCATCAGGTTTCTTGTCTGATAACTAAAGCCTAGAACTATAGTCTTTATGAGCTTTCATTATAAAAATCCAAGAATGGCAAAGTACGTGGTAACGAGAGAGAAGAGAATCACGCAGACTAAACCTGCATTTCTAAAATTTGAGGGGAGATGATTTGTACCGATCAGACTTGATTTATTCAACAGATAATAAGCAGGGATAGCAACGGCAGGCAAAATTGTAGCTTGAAATGCTTGTGAGATAACCATCAGTACTGGTGGAGTTTGGTCGAGAAAAACAGAACCAAATGCAAAAAGTAATCCGGCAATAATCAACGTCCTAAACATGGGGGATTGGATATCTCTCTCCCACCCCATATAATCAGCTATCAACCAGGGAGCGATTAAAACAATCGGAAAAATAGTGGATAGCCCGGCTCCTGCAATGCCAATAATTAAAAGAAAAGCTGCAAAATCACCCCCAATCGGTTCCAAAAGGTGAATCATTTCCAGGGTTGTTTCCATCGTTAAGCCCATTACATGCAGCGTACCCGCTCCAACTGCCATTACCACTGCACTCAACAAAACCATAACCGACGCAGATACCAAAGCGTCTTTCTTTTCATGTTTTAGATGCTGTATGCCCCATCCCTTTTCTGCAACAACTGTGCTACGAATAATGAAAACCGCTGCAGAACATGTTGTACCAGCCATGGCAGCAACCAATCGATTAGCCCCCTGCGTATCCGGGATCCCAGGAACTATTCCTTCTGCGATAGCGGAAAAAGACGGCACAACCATAAACAGTACAACTACAAAACAGAAAACCATCAGGATAACAAAGACTGTCAGTATCTTTTCAAACAATTTATACTGACCTTTCCAAAGAGCTATAAATATTAAAATGCTAATAACAAGTATGATCCAAAATGTATCAACCAACAGATTCCCCTCTATTGAAACCAGGCGAATACCTTCTTGAATTAATTCTGAAACAATTCCCATGATTCCGATCAATGCAAGCAACTCACCCATCATTAAAGCAACCATTATATAGATAGCGAGAACATTTCCAATCCAAGGAATTTCATTCTTAAAATTATGAAGTGCAGTTTCTCCCGTAACCAAGGTAAGATGGCCAAATGCTACCATCAGAATGTATGTAAAAACACCCGAAAGTATCAGAGCCCACAATAATGTCATTCCATATTGTGCCCCCGCCATTCCCATGGTTGTAATACTTCCGGTTCCGATGTTGTACCCGATCAGAAACAGACCTGGTCCGACAGCACTTACAGCGATGAGTCCCTTTTTTATGATATTTTCAGACATTCTAACAAATTAGCCGGTTTAGTTTTTATGAATGGGAGATAATACCTCCGGTGATCAACTTTTTAGCGTACTGTCAAACCAAGCAAATGCATCCACCTGCATCGGTTTGTCAAATTTATGCCCACCGGGATAAAACGTACACTTATATTTATCAGAAACGCCGGCTTTCTCATAGACTTCCCGCAGGATTTCATCAGCTACATGCATCTCCGATAGCGTGTACAATCCGTCCTCATTACAATTTTGAACAAATGTTGCATTCGGCAGGTTAAGTCCCAGGATCTCAGGAAAATCAAGCTCATTTGGCAGAATCGGCACATAGGTCATCCAAGTATGAGTATATGATTTTGCAACAACAAGGTCTTTCCAGGTGGTCATAAACCCCATACAGACCGATGATTTGATTCGTGAATCCATGCCGGCCATAAAAACCGTTCGCATGCCGCCACCGGAAAGTCCACCGCAGCCAAGGCGATTTTCATCCACATCTTCCCTCTCAGCGAGGATATTTAATGCCTGTTGATCTTCAGCAAAAAACACGCCCGGCCACGTAGTACCCGCACTAAAAAGTGATCGTGCCATCACACTCTCATGTGATGCAGCCCAATCGTTATACGCCTCAATATTTTCCGGGTTCTCAGGATTATCATCCGTGAGGCCGTCTCTTAAATGTTCGGGCACGTCTTTCAACAGAACTCTTCGGCTTGCAAAGGGAAATGCATCCGGTACCAAAACCATATATCCTCTTTTAGCAAGTTCATTGGCCCAGGCAACATCCTCATAATAGTGAGTCTGGTGTTCTTCAATTAAGGGATGCCTGTTGTCACTTGTGCGTGTGATTTTCCGTTTACCAAAGTATTTATTTCCTCCATGATCATGAAATGCCAGTACACCCGGAAGCTCACCTGTAGCGCCTTTCGGTTTCAATAAAATCCCTTCACTTCTGGGTCCATACGGAAGCTGCCAGCTTATCTCTTCAATGTGTAATCCGTCATAAGTGTGCTGCTTATCTACGGATACAGTGGGTGTTGGTCCGATATCAGGTACTGCAATACGTTCTGCATATCGTTCCTTGGCTGCTTTTTTCCACTCATCCACATCATTCCACTGATCTCCCCTTAATGAGTGAGAAGGTATTTTATCCTCAATTAATGAAGCCGCCCATTCGCCATATGCACCAATCAGCGTCTCATTTCCATTTAGCATTGTTGTATTTATACCTTGTTGAATTTTTTTTCTTTTTTGATCTATACCCTTTGCAAAAGCCATATTTCCAAACAGACCTCCTCCTGCAAAACTTAATCCTGCTAACCCGGCTTTTTTGATAAAATCCCTTCTATTGTTTTTCATAGTGCTATCCATTTTCAGTTAGTTATTGATCCATTTCTCTAAACTTTTAACCCTCTCTTTTACGGTTTGATTACCGGTTATCTTTATATTTTCCGAGACATTCTGATGGTTATACGCTTTATAGATAATCCGCGTATCCTGATTAAAATCTTCTTTACTTACCGGTTCATTTGCTCCATTTACCGGGTTTATGATTAACAATTTTTTCGGAGCAAAACTGGCAGCCAGATCAGGCAGATCATAGACTTGTATGGATCCAGCAACGGCGCCGGATATAAAACCAGGATCGTAATATTTTGTGGATACAAATGATCGATAGGAAATAAGTGGTTTAATCAAAGCCACTTTAGAAAATGATTCATCAATAGCAGACGAATGCAGTAAAACAGGCCCCATTTCATTAACAGCGATACCATAAATTTCAGAAAATCCATATTTCTGCTGTAAAAGTTGAACAAGACGGGTAACATCTCCGGCCCGGATTCCAGTAATGCTTCTTCCGATTAAAACTGAAGCATGCCACTCTTTTAATAAATTTCGAGGTCTTTCGGATGCCGTTTCCCCCGTACCGATCAGATCAGGCACCAATACTGTAAATCCTTTTTTCACGAACCATTCAATTGGGCCCGATTCAGAAGCATCCGTCATTTTCCCTTCCGGATGCAGATAGAGAATCGCTTTATCATTTAAATTTTCGGGAATCATCATCAGATATGGAATGGGGTACTCTCCCTCACCTCCAAAAAAATACTTTTCAACAACGTATCCGTCTCTCAATATTCGACCTGTAAAGACCGGCTCCCCGATTAATTCCGGTTCCCTGTACCCTGATAAATCTTTAACAGATTCTGCAATTTCCGACAAATGTCGATCAAGATTTTCTCGCGAATTCTCTAATTGGGAAAATTGTACTTCTACCTTTTCCCGGTTTAAGTCTGAAATTGTTTTTCCATTAAGCGATGTAAAAACCTGACCGGTATCTGTAACTTGAATCTCTTCATCCGATAAAATCTCAACATCAACATCTTCAGAATCACCCGGATTGTTGAGATGTTTCTGGAAGAAACTGTACATCGCTTCTCTGTTTTTTTCAGTGGAACCATGCTCCCCGAAATCTTCAACCATTTGAAAATGGTTTACTTCGCCGTACGCTGAATAGATTTTTGAAACCTCATTTGCTGTTTCCCGCGCGCCTTGGATACTAAAGAAATCTTCCGTAGTTGTAATCATTAATGCCGGCTTTGGCGCCCGCACCGCCAACAGATCTGCATGATTAATCCCATTTGCAATTCCACCTGAAAAGTTCTGTTCAGAGTCTTGTGGGCCAATAGATTGTAAAAGCCGGGTAAAATTTGTGATATACGCTTCCGGTGCTGCCGCATAAATACGATCATCAAAAGCAGCGATGTAGGCCGATTGTGTTCCGCCGCCTGATCTCCCTGTAATGCCTATTCTGTCAGGATCCACTTCATCTCTTGTTAGCAGATAATCAACAGCACGTATTCCATCCCAAATCATAATTCGGGATTGGGGATTTCCAGTAATGAATCCCTGTACACCGGAATAAGAATGTCCGCCTGCCGGACTGCGAAATGATGAAGGAGTTTCTGAGTCAGCATGATTATATTCAAGACGTTCTCCCTGGCCTACAGGATCGAATGCAAATACAATGAAATTTTTCTCAACCAGGTTCAGTATTTTATGTTGATATGTTTCACTTCGATATCCTTCCGCTGTATGTCCGCTTACATAGATCACAACCGGTGCTTTTTCAGTAAGTCCACTTGGGATAAAAAGCGAAGAGGTAACAAAAAAATCAGGCTGGGATTCAAACACAATGTGTTCAACCTTATAAGTATCCTTTTGAACAGTTCGTTGTATCCTGGCATTTAATGGCGTTTTTTTCGGAAAGGGTCCAACAATATTTGATAAAATTCGCCGAACCTCAATCTGCCTTTCTTGCCACTCAGATAGATTTTTCAGTCCAGAGACTTCTTTTTCTCTTTCTTCAAGAATTTGATAAGCCTGATTGGCTACATGATGATACAAAGCGTTTGATGCATCGCTATAGTGTAACCATCGGTTATTCGAAGATTCCCCCCTGATGACATTCAACTCATCCTGAGCAAATACAAATTCACTTAAGAATAGAAACATGGGTAGCAATAGAATCAGTACCTTACCAATTCTTTTAATGAGATCAATCCAGACTAATTTCCATTTTTGATTCATAATAGATTCGTCGTTCCCCCTTTTTGAATCGAAATATCGAGACCTCTTGAATTGGTCTGCCAGGCACCGGCCGTAAAATCCGGCACTTTCACAGTAGCTCCTTTTCGAGCAACTGACCATTCACTTAAGGGTGTAACTGCACTATAAAGAGCTGCATCATAAACATCCTTCTCGAGCGGGAGTCCATTTCGCAGACAGTCGATCAATCTCCAGTCACTCGGCGTAACGCGGGCATACGAGCGGTCCCCCCTGCGCCCACCGGCCTGCTGTACTTTCTCATTAAATTTCTTTGCGATTTCAGGAGTGTAGTTTTCTACCAACGCTTCAAATTCCTCTTCGGGAATCCATCCGTCATGACTCATGGCAATCCTGGATGGTTCAGCTTCATAGATACCTTTATCTCCGCTGATCAGATGAAATCTTCTGCCGGGTCGCGGGGAACTGATATCATGCTGAAGCATAATGGTTCGTCCCATTTTGGTCCGGATGACCGTTGTATTCATATTTCCCCGGAAATTCAGTCCCACATAGGCTTCATAAAAGTCATCTTTCTTGGCCAGTTCTTCCATTCGGTCTGCCATTGTAAAATCATTGCTTGAAATGGAAACCAGGTAATCCATTTGATCACCGTAATTTAGGTCCATCATTTGAGAAAGAGGCGCTAAACCGTGGCTGGGATAAAGATTTCCATTCCGGTTGATGTTTTCTTTTAGACGCCAGGGCCGGTATCCAAACCATTGGTGATTGTCCTCATCTCTTGTCCATCTGCTATCATCAGACACTCTGTCATGGATGTAGTGGCCTTCTGCATGAATCAATTCGCCAAAGAAACCATCGCGAACCATATTCAATAAGACTGACGATATTCCGCCGTGGCAATCGCTGCTTTCCATAAAACAGTGCTTTCGGGTTCTTTCGGAGGTTTCAACAACCTTCCAGCATTCATCTATGGTAACTGCTGCCGGAAGTTCTGTAAAAACATGCTTGCCATGCTCCATTGAAAAAACAGCGATTTCTGCATGCAGATCCCATGGAGTTGCGATATATATGAGATCAATATCGTTTCTGCTGCACATCTCCTTCCATGCATCACCATTCCCAGAGTATCGGTCCGGTTCATGATCTGAAAATTCGCGGAGGGATTGGACGGTTTTCTCAATTCGGTCATCATACAGATCGCAAAGTGCTGTAATTTCTACACCTTCAATTACGGCCATTCGTTCAACTGTACCGGATCCTCTACTTCCTATACCAACAAACCCCATGCGTACTCGTTCCAGCTTTGGCGCTGCGTAACCATGCATATTAAAATGCTGTGATTCATTCTGCTTAAACGGTTGATCGTTTTGTCCAGTTTTAGATCCACCCATCAGCATTCCGGCTCCGGCTAAACCTGCTGTTTTTAAAAAATCTCTACGATTGCTATTCATTCTTTTGAATTTAGTTGATTAATCATCTGTAAGTTCTGTAACTGAAAGAAGACATTTATTTACTTATACCGATTCCCAATTCATAAGTCGCTCAGCATTACTTCTATATAGGTGTTTGAGCAGATCATCAGATAAATCGGTACCGTAATATCTCCACCACACCCGGCCGGGCATGTGTTCGTCTGCACTTTCCAATAATCTCCACCAAGCCTGGTACATACTTTTCTGCATTCCCATATCCGTACCAAAAAGTATGCGTTCTTTATGATTCGTAAAAAATTCCTTTGCAGCTCGGGGTGTTCGGCCGATTTCATAATCTCGTGCTGAGATATCGTACAAATAGATTTGAATATTGATCCAACAGATCGGACAACCTGCCCAGATCATTTCCTAAATTTGCCAAATGGCATGCTATAAACGTTGTATCTGGATTTTTTTGAAGAGTCTGAGGTAATAAATCTAATAACTCACCATAATGAAGCCCTTCGCTTTGATGTTGATTGAATTGTTGATAGATGGGGGTCCGCTCCTGAAAAACATCCGGAGCCTGCCATGCTGATGGATGATCTGCGATATGAAGATTCACCGGCATGTTTAATTCTGCTGCTTTTGACCAAATCGGTACCAGGCGATCATCGTTGGGATGTAAACGCTCATTTGGAGCCAAATCCTGATCTCGTGTTATTCCGAATCCTTTATCGGTAATTTCTCCAAGACCTCGCGCCCCCATTTCATAGCAGCGCTCAAGTTCTTTTACAGCCCGTTCCGGATAATCCGGTTGGTCAATTCCATCCGATTCAATACCACAATAAAGTTGAAATCGATCTGGATAATCTGTCAAATAGAAATCAACCAATCTGTCGAAGTTCTCTCCAATCTCTCCGGTTAAAACCACTGACAATTCAACTCCCACTTCATCCATATTATCCACCCAGTTTGCGAGGGCTTCCTCTGAAGAAATATCTTTTGAAGATTCAGGATAATTGTGGATATGCACATCTATAACAGGAAATTTTGCCTGCTCTATAAATGTCTCTTGCGCCACAACGGAAGATCTCGGGGCATGATCTTTCAGCAGAACGTGATCCATTGGCCCCGGCCCAGGTGGTACTCCGGGACCTCCCCAGTCACCATACTTAATTTGTTGCCACTCCGGATCGGACTGCCAGTCTTTTTGTGTCCTTCTAAACAAATTTTCATTTTTCGAATTACAACCGGCAGATATCACTCCCAAGCCTGCTACACTCAACCCTACAACCCCTGTTAGTTTTAAAAAATCTTTTCGGCTTGTCCCCATACATTTCTTGGTTTTTATTTTACCTCTTATGATTCATAAATAGACATACACTACAAACAACTTATACTTTTTATTTATTTATTTTTTAACTGTTTTAAACACAACAATTTTCTTTTATTTGTTATTTTTCTATAAATACGTAAAATAATATAACAAAAGAAAAATAATCTGATCACAATTTCAAAATAAGAGAGAGTAATAAATCTCACCTGACCAATCTAAAAAATTAAGAGTGGGTTTTTTAAACTGTTCATTTCATAAACCAAGAGAATTCTAAAAACCATCTCTAACAAGTAACTCCTTTTAAAATCATTCATATATCATTTATTGAGCTGAGAATTAATTCATTTATTATGTAGGTATCATTCCATTCAGTTGTGTATTAACGACAGAGTGAATTCATGAATCAACCAGAAAAGGAACAGAACCGAGAGATGATTCATCATCAACATCATTTGGAGTGACTCAACTTGAGCCGAACCCGATACGAACAGGCGAGCGTGTTCCAGCTTTACAGATGCGTGTTCGTTTTTAGTTTTACCCCAAACACGCACAGTCCTCAGCCCTTCTTTCAGTTAGTGAGGACTGCGCTTTTTTTTCATCTTCTGTAATCATGACCATAACAATAAGAACATTCATAACAATATCTATTCTTCTTTTTTTAACAGGATGTTCATTACTTCCGGGACAGGATGATACTAAACTCGTTGGATCTTGGAATTGGGTTTCATCCCAGGGAGGTTTTGTGGGGCATACCCTTACTCCGAAATCTGAAGGCTACTTTCAGACATTAAATTTTCACAAAGATCAAACGTATTCAATCAAAAGAGATGGTAAACCCCATAAACAAGGTACATACGAAATAACAATCATCGAATATGATGAAGAAAACAGGATGGCTATTCAATATGATTCCATAGAATTTTACTACGCTGTAATCATGGAACTTTCCGACACTTTACGTTTGCGGGAGAATTGTGCAGATTGTTACTCCCACATTTACGTACGGGAATAATTAACTTTTAACGGAAGTTTAATTAACCTGATAAAAAAAAGTGCCACTCATTTTATGAAAATGAATGACACTTTATATTTCAATCGAAGGATTAGTATGAGGAAGTTTCTGAATCGTCGCTTGGCATGATCACAGAATCAATAATGTGAACAACTCCGTTGTCTGCTTCAATATCCGCAGATACAACATTCGCATTGTCAATCGCTACTCCATCACTAAGATCTACAGTAATGCTTGATCCTTCAACGGTCTCAGCCATCATTCCATCTTCCAGGTCGGTGGACATCACTTTTCCGGGAACAACATGATAGGTTAAAATTTGTACCAGTTTATCTCTGTTCTCCTCCTTCAAGAGTGACTCGAGCGTTCCGTCGGGGAGTGCCGCAAACGCTTCGTTCGTAGGTGCAAAAACCGTAAAAGGTCCATCAGATTGCAGGGTTTCAACCAAACCGGCAGCCTGGATCGCTTTTACGAGTGTCGATAAATTATCAGCACCACTTGCAATGCTTACGATGTCGTGATGACTGACATTCGATGCGCCAAGATTGGTTGAAATAGGTGTAGCTGCGAGAAAACAGAACGCAGTAATAGTTAGAGCTAATGTTTTAATAGCTTTCATAAAATTGGGGATTAAATTATTGGTTTGTAATTAATTAGCTCTCGAGAACTTATTAACTAACATCCGGCCCATAGCCTGAATTCCCTGTTTTTTATAAATTTAAAAAGAAGAAAAGTTTGTCGTAAATCATTGCCATGTAAATGAATAGTGGCGCAATGGAACCTTTGTTGATAGCATTCAAAAAAAAGAATAATCTGACAGATAAGCTTTTTTTGAGCGTAACAAGAGATTTTTTAATCCCAGCCCTTCTCTCCAATCAGCGGCACGAACTTAAAATGCTGCAAGCGCTCTTCATCATACTCATTCTCAGACACCCGGGTAACCCGCACCATCACCTGGCTTTTCTGATTACCCACAGGCACAATCAGCCGGCCTCCGATATTAAGCTGCTCCACAAGGTCTTCCGGCACACCGGGGGCTCCGGCGGTTACTACAATTCCATCATAGGGAGCATACGCGCTCCAGCCAAGGGTTCCGTCACCCAGTTTTAACTGCGGCCGATAGCCCAATTTGCCGAGAATTTTTTTTGCCTTGTGATATAATTTTTCCTGGCGTTCCACACTATATACTTCTGCCCCCATATGGCATAAAATAGCTGCCTGGTAACCAGATCCGGTCCCGATTTCAAGAATTTTCTCTCCCTTTTTTACTTCCAGTAGTTCAGTTTGAGCAGCAACTGTATATGGTTGAGATATCGTCTGGCCTGCTCCAATCGGTAGTGCCGTATCCTCGTAAGCTTTGTTTTCTAAAGCCGTATCAACAAACTCGTGTCGTGGTATCGACCGGATCGCTTCCAGCACATTCTGATCTTGAATGCCCCTTTTTTGAAGTTTATCAGCAAGAGCATTTCGCCGCTGGATATGTTTTCGATTGGAATAATTTCCCATGAATATAAAAACCGGTTTTTCAATTCATTTATATATCTAAAATAAGGCATTCACCTTTCTGAAACGAATTTCTATCGCCATTTTGAAAGATTCCCTTACCCGAATTATTCACTAAGTTATATTTTTTATAGGCTATATATTGTTTTTACTTTCGGTACAGAGAATATTTTATAGCCCAAATTTGGGTGTCTAACCGTAGCTGCGAAATTTGTCCGCCTGCTGCGTTGTCCCACAAATGGTTTGCTCAACGTACTCAGGTACGTTTCCGCCACCATTTCCGTGACGCCTTGCAGACATCCAAATTTCTTGGTGAATAATCCGGGCTTAGTTACGTCCTTTAGTTCATTATCTTTATGTTTTTGGTAATTCTTACAATAGTTGATCCAAACTCAGCATGAAACTTGCAATTTTGTTCCCTACACTCATTCCAACTCTGCATGATCTGGCAATTATGCTCCATACCGATTTGGTTGTTTTACAGGATCTGGAAGAGTGGTCACGTAAAAGCCGAGTTCACCGGGCTAAAATCCGAACACCAGAGGGTACCCAGTACATTAACATACCCATAATGACCGATGATCGTGATAAACCTATTCGGCAGGTTCGTATCGATCATTCCGAAGATTGGATTGAACCCCTTTTACGATCTCTTGAGTTTAACTATCGTAACAGTGTTTACTATGATTTTTATGAGCCGGAGATTCGATCTGATTTTGAATCTGCTACTGAGTACAGTTACTTGTTAAATTTCAATCTCCATATACGAAAACGAATATTCCGATTTCTTGAGGTGGGAGATCTGCCAGAGTTTATCCTCTCTTCAGACTTGGATGAGTATGATTCTGATCCGGATGAACTGGCCAAACATTTGAATGCGGATCAATATTTCCAGGAACCGGGTGCCCGTCACTATCAAAGACAGGGCAAGAATAAATCAAAAATAAAGTTTAAACATCCTGAGTACCGGCAGCATTTTGAAGGATTTGAACCGAATTGCTGCCTGCTGGATCTGCTATTCCAGTACGGTCCGGAGAGCTTTCGGGTGATTGATGAATTGTAATTCGGCCAGATTAGACATGGTATTTTTCGAATCATTTCAACATGTTGATTCAGGTATCACAATCTATATTTCTACAGAGTTTTTTAACGGATAGAAAAAATACAATGTCTTTGTTTTACCACTCTGTAAGACGAATTTTCAACTTTTCAGCACTCTTCAACAAAACCTGATCAAAGGTAAATAACTCCAGCTTTAATTCGTGTGTAATCCCCAAATGAATTGCATCAAGCGTTCTGAGTGCTGTGGATGAGGCTTGAAGAACAAACTCAGCACTTTTAAAAATAGCTGGCGTTAACTCAATCACTCTAAAAAGACCATTATCTCTATGATTTTTAAACAATTGGAAAGCGTTGTCCGCGTCCCTTGAGCTGATCTCATTCATCCTTTCTTTCTTTTTTACAGCCGAAAGCATTTCAATATCTGTTATTTGACTGATGATAACCTCATTGGTCGACTGAATTTTTTCCTGTACAAGTTGGCTCTTTTCTTCAGGCAAATAGTAAGCTACAAGACAGCTTGTATCAATATACATTAGTACCGCTCTTCTTTTCTCATCTTGCTGACTTCTTCAGACATCGGTTTCCCCTTCACATTAATTTTCTGCCTGAATTCTTTCAAATCGGGAAATTCAGATTTTTTACTTTCTACAGGCATCAATCGCGCAACCGGTTTTGAGTGTTTAGTGATGACAATCTCCTCTCCCTTCTCTGCTTCAGCAAGATATTTCGCAAGTTTTTCACGAACCTCGTTAACCTGAACTTTTTTCATAATCTTTAATTATGTACAAAAATTTATGTACATAAATTACTTCTAAATGTTGTGAGTTTCAACAGATTTTAGACATTGTATTTTTCGGCCTAACTAAACATTCTGAAATGATTCTGATCTTCGAGTCATATCAAAACATTGTATCGATAGTAAAAAATACAATGTCTTTGTCGTATAACGTCAGTTAACAATATTCAGTTTATTCCTCTTTTTGAGTGAATTGATAGGTTTGCCCACCCTGCTGGAGCTCAAAACTTTCATAATTTCCATCAGTTAGACCGTTAAAAATCATGGTGATTCCAGCGGGATTGAACTTCATCACACCACCCTCAAAGGCTGAAAGTGGGAAGGCTCCCTGGCCTGTTGCTTTCGCTTTTAAAACTCCCTCTTCCATAAACACTTCAATCTCAAGCGGAATATCCTCTGATGTGTAATACCCGGTATAAGCCTGAAGTTCACTTTTTGAGAGTTCAACAGGTTCCGGTTCATTCGAGAAATCAGGAATTTCGAAATCATTATTAAACAGAATACTCAACGTACCAATGGCGATATCATTCAGGGAATAGTTCACACCGTTTCCGAAAAGAACAAAGGTAAGATCTTCTTCCGGAAAGTGACCTGATGTGGACTGAAACCCATCAATTCCGCCATTATGTCCCCATGCAAATTTATCATTAAACGGAATCCGGGAAATGCCTAATCCATAACCGTCTTTAAGATTTTTCATCTTTTCGAGTGACTCCATCGATACCAGCTCGCCATCAAACAGTGCATTCAAAAACAACCCAACTTCCGTGGGAGTCGAAACAATAGCCCCTGCCCCATGCGGAACGGACATATCCGTTTCGGGACTTTCCTCCCATCCATTTTCACTATAACTGAATGACTGAGCTTCCCCTCGGTACGAAGATATATCCATCCCATAATAAGTTTTTTCAAGCCCAAGCGGTTCTGCAATCATATCTCGAAGAGCATCGGCATAATCCATACCTGTTACTTCTTCGATGATATATCCCAAGAGCAAGTAGCCGGAATTACTATATTCCATTTTTTCACCGGGTTCGAAATTTGTTCCATACTCAATCATCCTTTCAATCATCTCTTGGCGAGTTGAGCCTTCGGTGTAGTAATCCATGTACTCTTCTTTATTTGTAACATTCACCAAACCCGATCTGTGATGTAACAAATTCTCAATCGTTATTGAATCAGCGTTAGGAATCTCGGGAAAATAATTCCTTAATGGATCAGAAAGGCTGATCTCTCCCTGTTCCACCAGTTGCATTAACATAGTTGAAGTGTATGTCTTCGTAATGGAACCAATTCTGTATATAGTGTTTGCATCAGCCGGCTGCCCCTCACTTGCCATTCCATATGCATTCCGGAAAAGAATATCATCATCCTCCAGAATGGCCACCGATCCCATGAATTTATTACTCTCTTCAAGTGTCTTCAGATAGGTGTTTAACTTGTCTTGATCAAACGTGTGTTGAGCTTCTGAAAGCTGTGGTTGAAACAGAATCAGAAGCAGAATGAATCCAGCTATTCTTGATGTAAATGTCTTCATTGTAGTCCTTTGAGTGATTAATTTTTTGTTCACTCGTGGTGTACGAAAACTCAATTTCAAAGTTTAGTATTGGAAAAAACTTTCTAAACATCAAACTCAATCCCCTGCGCAAGAGGCAGCTCATCACTCCAGTTTATAGTGTTCGTTTGTCGGCGCATATACGCTTTCCATGCATCCGAGCCGGATTCTCGTCCGCCACCGGTCTCTTTTTCACCACCAAATGCTCCGCCAATTTCTGCCCCGCTTGTCCCGATGTTGATATTGGCAATTCCGCAATCGGATCCGCGGTGGCTCAAAAACGTCTCCGCCTCGCGCATATTCAACGTAAACATCGCGGAACTTAAACCCTGTTTTACACCATTGTGATATTCCATCGCTTCATCCAGTGAAGAGTATTTGATGAGATATAAAATCGGCGCAAAGGTCTCTTCCTGTACAATTTCGTAGTGATTTTCCACTTCACAGATGGCAGGCTTCACATAATGGCCCTCCATATCTTCAAGCACTTCCCCACCGGTGATAATTGATCCGCCCTTCTTCTTTGATCTGTTTGAGTGCATTTTGCATCGCCTCTACTGCATCGTGATCTATGAGCGGTCCCACAAGCGTGCCTTCATCCAGCGGATCACCGATCTTAATACTTTGATAAATGGAAACCAGACGGTCTTTTAATTCCTCAAAAACGGATTCGTGAATAATGAGTCTTCGTGTAGATGTACAACGCTGACCGGCCGTTCCAACCGCACCAAACACAACGGCCCTGACAGCCATTTCCAGATCCACATCCTTGCTGATAATGATGGCGTTATTGCCGCCCAGTTCCAGGATCGTTTTGCCCAATCGGGCTCCTACGGTTTGCGCCACCTGCTTGCCCATTCGGATGGAGCCGGTTGCGGAGATCAACGGTATTCGCTCGTCAGATGTCATCCATTCTCCAACTTCCCGTCCGCCTGTTATTAAACCAAATACACCTTCCGGCACATCATTCTTTTTCAACACATTTCCGATGATTTTTTGAACCGCAACTCCACAAAGAGGCGTTTTTTCTGACCCTTTCCAGATCACGGTATCTCCACAAACTGCGGCAATCATGGCATTCCAGCTATACACGGCTACCGGAAAATTAAAGGCCGAAATTACACCCACCGGCCCCAGCGGATGCCATTGCTCATACATCCGGTGATTGGGTCGCTCGGAGTGCATTGTTTTACCATAGAGCATTCGCGACTGGCCAACGGCAAAATCACAGATATCGATCATCTCCTGAACTTCACCCAGGCCCTTCCTGGTAAATTTTACCCATCTCGTAGCTGACCAATTTCCCCAGCGGTTCTTTGTATTTTCTGAGTTCAAGCCCGATTTGCCGAACAATCTCTCCCCGCTGAGGTGCCGGCGTCATTCGCCACTCTTTAAACGCCTCTTGTGATTTCTTGACAACTAACTCATACTCACTCCTTGTAGTTTCATGCACTTCGGCAATCTCAGATCCATCTGATGGTGTAAAACTGATAATTTTTTCTGAATCGTCATCTTTAAAAAATTCTTGTCCGGTTGATGTGCCTGAATTTTCTTTTTCGATACCGAGCGTGCTCAAAAAATCTTTCATGTCTTGAATGGCTTTTTATTTGATGATCTCTTTCAATATAGAGGGAATGGGGGTAAGTGAAAAGGTCCCACAGGGATTCCTTCGGAGCAAAGGTGAAAAGGCAAAAGTTTATTGTTAATATGACAATGGCGCAAGCGTCTCGCTTGTGTCCTGTATCGAAGGGCACAAGTCAGGAGACTTGCGCCAGCCATTTATTGAAATCTATATTTTGACTTACTGACTCCAAAAACTTTTCACTTTTTCGTTTTGCCTTTTCACTCATAATCACTTTTCACTAAAATAAAATGAACATCCAATCTGCTTCCAATAATCAACTCAAGAGCTGGAAAAAGCTTCAGATGGGTAAGTACCGCAAGAAAACCGGGTTATTTCTGGCCGAAGGTGTTCGGTGTGTGGAACAAATTCTCGATAACGAAAAGGTTGAGGTTCAGGAATTGATCATTGAAAATGGATGGAATCCGAATCAGCTTTCAGTAAAAACAGATCTTCCGATTTTTGAATTAGAAACTTCAGATTTTGAAACCGTTTCTGATACAGATAATCCCCAGGGAATTGTAGCTGTCTGTAAGATTCCACAAGAATCGAGTGTGGAAAATCTAAGCCAAAAATCAGGCGTGATCCTTGCGACGGATGCCATCCAGGATCCCGGAAATCTCGGGACAATCATTCGGACGGCTTGCTGGTTTGATGTTGCCGGAATCTTGATCGGAACCGGAACGGTGGATCCATTTCATCCAAAAGTAGTTCGAAGTACCGCCGGAGCTACTGGAGTTTTGCCTTACACATCAGGAAAGTTGAATGATCTATTATCAGCATTAGAAAAAGAAAATTGGACAACTTTTCTGCTCGATGCCGGTGAAGTCTCAAATAATCTCGATGAGAGACCCAAATCACAAAAAAGTATTCTTGTTGTGGGAAATGAAGGCAATGGAATTTCGAATGAGTTGTTTCAAAACGGCCGTCATAGAATTAAAATCGATGGAAATCCGAATCAGGTGGAGAGTTTGAATGCGGCTGTTGCTTGTTCGATTTCGCTGTATGAGTTTTCGAAAGGATGATTCAACTCTTTTCTGAATTTTTATCAAATATTTAAAATTTTTTACTTATGTTATGCGTTAGTATCGCATAACATAAGTAAAATGATAAAAAGCTTTAACGATAAAGAGACGGAGTTGATCTGGAATAGCATAAGGTCTAAAAAGCTGCCACCTGATATTCAATCAAAATCCCGTCGAAAGTTAAGGATGATAAATAATGCTCAAAATATAAATGATCTCAGAATTCCTCCGGCAAATCGATTGGAAAAACTAAAGGGTGATTTAAAGGATTATTTCAGCATCCGTATCAATCAACAATGGCGCATCATTTTCCAATGGAAAAATAATGATGCATATCATGTTGAGATTATAGATTATCACTAAAAATTAAGTACAATGGAAAAATTACCTAACATACATCCGGGTGAAGTTTTGAAAGAGGAATTTTTAGATCCTCTCGGCATCTCCGCTTATCGGCTGGCAAAAGAGACATGTATGCCACAAACCCGAATTAGTCAAATTATCCATAAAAAGCGAAGTATTACCGCTGATACTGCTTTGCGGCTTTCTAAATACTTTGGAACCAGTGCTAAATTTTGGTTAGGCTTACAAGATGATTACGATCTTGAGGAAGAAGCTGAAAACAAGAAGAAGGACTTGGAAGAGATTAAGACACTGGAAACTGTAAAATAAGCTAATAGTAAGACTTGTCTGGTTTTAGAAACGTAATTCATGACAAGATCCGCGAAGTTTCCAAAAACTTCGCGGATCTTACCAAATAAACTCACTGTAAATTTTTTTGGAGGGAATTGATTCTGAGAGTTTGTTTGATTATTGTTGTTCTAAGACATCATACAGACACTCATCTCTCACACAAATTTGGATGGCCTATGCCCAGACAAAAGAAAGCGAAGAAGATTTTCGTACTCGACACTTCTGTTCTTTTATATGATTCTGAAGCCGTAAAAAACTTCGAAAAGCACGATATCGCCATTCCCATTACCGTGCTGGAAGAGTTGGATTCGTTTAAAAAAGGAAATACGGTGACGAATCTTCATGCAAGAGAGTTTATCCGCTATCTCGACAAAATTACCGATGCCAACATGATCCAGAAGTGGATTCCATTGAACGGGAAAGCTCATGGAAAAATCAGGGTCATCAGCGATGAGGGAAGCAAGATTGATGCCTCCGAAGTGTTCGGCTCACAAAAAAATGACCATCGGATTCTGAATTCAGCCCTAAAACTTCGTGAAGAGGAACCGGACAAGAAAGTCACACTCGTTTCCAAAGATATTAACCTGCGATTGAAAGCACGGGCATTGAGTTTGGATGCAGAGGATTATGAGACGATCCGCATCAAGGATATCAATCATCTCTACCGCGGCAAGACAGATCTGAAGTTTGACGATAACAGCCATATCAACGAGTTGTACAAAAAGGGTCAGATCGATTACGAAGAGATTGATCAAACGAAACCGGTCAGTAATCACTATTATATTCTGAAAAATCATTCCAGTTCCGCGCTTGGTTATTACAACCCGACTAGTAATAAGGTTGAACTGGTTCAGCCGATGAACGCCTATGGAATCACTCCAAAAAATGCGGAACAAACCTTTGCCATGCATGCGCTGATGAATCCGAAGGTTCTGCTCGCTACCATCACAGGAGCAGCCGGAACGGGAAAAACCCTGCTGGCTTTGGCATGTGCTCTTGAGCAGCGGCGGGAATATCGTCAAATCTACCTGGCACGACCCATTGTGCCACTGAGTAACCGCGATTTGGGGTACCTGCCGGGTGATGTAAAATCAAAAATTGACCCCTACATGCAGCCGCTGTGGGACAACCTGAATATCATCAAAAACCAGTACAAGGAGAGCAGCAAGCAATACAAGAAGATTGATGAGATGGTTCAGAATGAGAAACTTTCGATTGTACCATTGGCATATATTCGGGGACGAAGCCTGAATAATGTTATTTTTATTATTGATGAGGCTCAAAACCTGACGCCGCATGAAGTAAAAACAATCATCACCCGCGCAGGCGAAAACACAAAAATTGTATTTACGGGTGATATTTTCCAGATCGACACCCCATACCTCGACACGCAAAGCAACGGCCTCTCCTACCTGGTTGACCGCATGAACAATAATGATGTGTATGCACACATTAACCTCGAAAAAGGAGAGCGCTCTGAGCTGGCGAATCTGGCGAGTAAGTTTTTGTAGCTTGAAGTATGATACCGTTATAGGGCACGAGCGAGACGCTCGCGCCATCCGATTTTACTTGTACCGAAGGTCCCCTTCGGTACACATTTCATGAAGCTCTGCTTCAAATTCTACTGGTTCGGGGAGCCGAGTTTCCATCGGGCGTTCCGAAGCAGGAGCTTCGTACCTGTTTAGCGCGAAAAGAGAACCTGGCAGAGTCCATAACGAAGTGGAGGTCCTGCCAGAGTTCGGCTCTTCACCACAATTTTCTTTCATCACATGTAGTAGGCGACTCTTGCAGGAGCTTCGGAACGAGTTTAAAAACGAGAAACGAATAATTCTCTCCTTCAGGAGAGACAGTCCCTATTTTAATCGGGACAGAGAGGTGTCCACGTGATGATGAAAAGAGAAGCGGAGCTTCGGAACGAGTACAACTGTATTTGTTATCCAGGCACGAGCGAGACGCTCGCGCCATCTCGAATGAGTATAGAGGTATCCACGTGATGAGGGAACATCCCCCGAGTTCATTCGCTAAACGCTCATTTCACTTTCCCCCTTCAAAGGGGGATTATTCTCATCTGATGTCTTACGAATCCAGCATAAATTGCAGAGTCACATAATAGGTTCTGGGGGGAGATGGAATGATGCCCGGTCCGGGATAACCTGTAGCCCTCCTTGTAAAATAACTCTTGTCCAGTAGATTATTGATCCCTGATTCCACCTTAAACTTTTTATAAGACCAAGAAAGCGACAGGTCCAGGATATCGTAAGCAGGAATCTCTCCCTTTATTCCGCTTTGGTTGTCATTTACATTTTGCAGCGCATTAGAGGCATCCGTAAACTGCTTGGAGAGATAGGTGTACTGAAGACTTCCAAGGAGATTTTTGTATCCAAACCGTATCCCTGTTTTCAGATTTATCAAAGGAATAAATTCTACTTCGTTTCCCTCCACCCCGGGAATATCTGATTTAAGATATTCTGATTTTGTAATGGCTGTATTTGCAAAAACATTCAACCTTGCATGGCGATTATCAAAACCTAATACAGGAAGTAAATTCAGATCAAGCAAACTCTCAATGCCGTACATAAATGCACGGCCTATATTTCCCCGAAATCGAACCACTCGTCCTGTTTCTTCGAGTTCTCCCTCTGCATTGACCCGGGTTTCTGCTCGCAAAACCTCGCCAAGACGATCATCGTACATCAACCCAAAACCGCCGATATCAAAAGAGAGAGTTTCTCCCAGGTTTCCGCGAACTCCAAAATCTGTTGTAAAACCGCTCTCGTCTGTGATATCGGGATCAACCTGGAAGGTGGGATTCACAACACGAATATCGTTGAATGTTACTGATCGATAATTCTGCGAGAAATTTCCATAGAACTCAATACCCGGCTTCGGAAGATAGCTTAAGCCGAGGCCCAACAGAACAAATGAGCGATCGAATACCCGGTTGTCTTCAAATGTTTGGTTTTGGATGGGATTACCGGCCAGATCGAAATTGACTCGTTTGTATGTACCCTTACTCTCCGTTTTGATATGTTCAAACCGAAAACCGGGCGTGACAGATAAATTGTCTTGCAGGTAGAAAATATTCTCTCCAAAAACAGCCACATTTCGGTTGGGGAATGTAAAATCGGACTGGTTGGGATAATTGGGAAATCTATCATCAGCCAGTGAGAAATTTGCATCAGACCCGGCCGTCCCGGGCCCCTGAACGGAGGTATTGTTGGATTGATAATACTTTGAACCAATTAGAAAAACTGCGTTTCTGCTGCCAATTTTATATCGTTGCAAGAATCGGGTCTCGGCTCCCCAGTTATTGAAGTTTCCAAGAATCAGGTCACGGGGTGCGTCCAGATCATCTTCCTGTGAAACACGATTGGTTCGAAATCCCACAGATTTTCGGGAAGCATCCAACCCAAATGCCGTTACACTTAACCTTGATTGATAAGAAAACCGGTGATCTAATTTCGCTGAAGCTAATTTCCAGTCTACTTCAAACCAGTTTCGGGTACGGTTACTAAATGTGGGATCCTCATAAAACTGGGCGTCTGTTAACCCGCCAGGTTGCTGAGCCAGGTAATAAAGGTAGGTGAAATCAAAACTGATTTTTGTTTTCTCAGCCAAATCTACATCTGTATAAAGATAAAAATTGTTCGATTCGAAGCCTGAATTCGGCCGAAAACCCTCGCCGTTTTTATAGTTGAAGTACCCGTAATAGCCTACCTTCCCAACGGTTCCTCCAAGGCTGTTGAAACTGGTGAGCAAACTATTTGAACCGACCGATTGCCGGGATCGCCATTCAATATTTTTTTCAGGATCAGGTTTCTTCATCTGAAAATTGATCAGCCCGCCGAATTGCGTTCCATATTGCAAAGAGGCCGCTCCGCGAATCACCTGTATCTCTTGCAAAGCCTCAGCCGGGGGAGTGTAATAACTCTCCGGATAACCCAAAACATCGGCACTGATATCGTATCCATTCTGGCGAATGTTGAAGTTAGAGGATCGATTCGGATCAAGCCCTCTCCCGCCTATGTTCAACTGCAATCCGGCATCGTTCGACTCGTAAATATTTAGCCCGGAAATTTTAGAATAGATCTGGCGCGCATTATTGGCAGCCGTATTTCCCACAACCTGTTCAACAGAAATCACCTCTGTTTTTTTGCCTGCAAATATCGACGTACCCTCCACCTCACGTAATCGTTTGATAGAAAATATCTGGTCCCGCTGATCAATCACAGCTACCTCCGACATCTCCCGGGCCAGCTTTTCAAGTGTTATATTCAGGTTCACATCTTCGCCATCCACCCGAACGGTTCTGTTGAGAATTTCATAGCCCAGTAGAAAGAAGTAGAGATTGTATTCACCATTCGGGAGATCCTCAATGATAAATTCTCCATCGCTATTCGACTGGTATGATTTTCCGGCGGCATTATCATAAATATCTACTCCGGTCAACGGTTCACCTGTCTCTTGATCTGTGATGGTTCCCGAGATAGAGTGCTGTGAATATGCCGTCACAGGAATCAGAAAAAGTAACAGAAAAAGACTACAATCCTTTAATCTCATCATCAAACGGTAGTATCCAGGTTCGGTGTTTCAGTGATGGTTCGATTTCTGTGAGATCCACATTCGGATCCACATACGGCCGGCTCATTCTGCCGTTTAAAGCAACGTAACTCTCTACATAAATTTCAGGATCTTCAATCCCCTTTTGTTGATAGTGATCTTCGAGATGATGGGCATATTCCAGGATAAAATCGGGCTGGGTAGCCATCTGTTTCTCCTGGAATCGAGTGAGAAACTCAGTGTTATCAACATAAAAACTCCGATCTGTTCGAGAATCCACAATTTTAAAATTGGCGTAACCGGCTTTTTCCATCAGCATAACTCTCCATGAAAAACGATATCCCTCCTCGGTCCAGAACAGCTCGCCTGGGTAAAGGAGATATCGAAACGGAATGAATAGCTGAGCGATAAAAAACAAAGTGAGTAAACCCATCGTAGCCTTCCTGGTTATGGTACTTGAAAACAGGTAGGCTCTCGCATTATCAAATCGTTTTTTTTGAATGTTGAAGAATTTTGAAATCCATTCGAGAATGGTGTTATGAAGTTTCGGCTCAAAAAAGATGAGCGCACTTACAATCATGATGTATGGAAACATTCCAATGGGGAAGAGAACTCTTGTCAAAACATGAAAAATGACAACAAGTGCGAATGCAAAAAGGCGGGTGCGTTTCATTAAAAGAAGAAATGGAATCGTTAAATCATAGAGAGCTCCGGCCCATGAGAAAGCGTAGTGAACCCACGTCTGCTGAAACAGATCACCCAGAACAGGTAGTGAATAGTTTGCGGGCAGCCAGATTTGAAGGGGCATGGCACGAAATAACCAATCGGAATTCAGTTTCGCCAAACCCGCATAAAAATAGACGATTCCCAGAAGCAGCTTGATGGAATCGATTGTCCAGGCCGGGACTTCTTGTGCCCGAAGCGACTCGTTCTTCCAGGCATCAACCGAGTAGTAAGCGTGAGCCGGCAGGAAAATCATCAAAAAGCTTAAAATACTGATGAAATAGTAGTGATTGAGATAGGTGGTTTTGTCCATCAGTTCGATGTATGTAAAACTGAGGAAAAACACGATAATCGCCGCCCTGTATTTATAACCGATGGAAACAAAAATGGCCGAAAGGCCACAGATAATAAAAATCAAATACGTCCATTCGCCTATCGGCTGAACCCATTCAAAACCGTAGTACGAGAAGAAGAGATCCGGTTCAATGTACAGTTTATAGATCCAACCGTTTGCAGCAAACCTGATAATGCTAATGAGCATCAATATGCCGAAAAATATACGAAAGACAGCCAGTGGAGCTGCATTGCCTCTCTTTTTAAAATATTTTTGAATGGAAACGGTACTCACAAATAAGTGTCTTGTCGCTGATTAAATTCATTCAGAAATCTGTCGGGTTTTAATGGTTTATGGAACCATGAAACATGATCCGAACCGGTGAAACCCGACAGGTTTACAGTTGATGTAAAATTAGTCGCCATCGGCATCTACATAATCAACGTTGATGTTTAGCGCCTGGAGCATATCTACCTTCAAGTAAACCATATTTTTCTGGAGTTCATCAAAAGTTGCCAGCATTTTTGAATTGTCTGATTCTACCTGGGCGGCAAAATCGGGATTCAATTCCTCAGCCTGATCTCGTGCTGTATCAAACTGATTGTTGATCAATTGAGTTAAATCGGCACCTTCTTTCATGGTGTTCAGGTAATCGAGATAGGATGCAAGACTCTCCCCAGTCTGTTGTGAATTGAAATGCTTTCCGTTAAAGAAATTTTGGACTAGCATTCAATTGCTTCCATGAGCAGTGCTTTTGAAAAGCCGTTGCTGTAATAGGCTTCTACATGACTGCTCAGCGGTGTGCCTGAAAAAACACCTGCCGGAATTCCGATTTTCCCTGCGCGAATCAGTTTTTCGTAATAGAAAATATAATCGTTCACCATCATATCGAGCGAGGAATTGGCGCCGTTGCCGGAGTTGCTTACAAATTCATCACGGTAGTCTCCGGTCCAGTCTTCCAGTACCTGGTTTGAAAGATTATCTATCCGCTCTGTGACGTCTGTTAGGTAACTGCGGTAATTATCTGCGGAGTTATTGCTGAGGTAAAAATCCAGAATTTCCGTGTCACCTTCAGCCAGTCCATGCAGCAAATAGTCCAGTGCGGGAAACCCCTGGCTGTTCAGAAGTGAAGGCAGTTCCAGGTTGTAATTACCCGTTTCTATGCTTTGTTCAATCTCATCAGTGTCGGTTGGGTAAATATTCAAATTATCCCGAAACTGAATTTGCATAGCCTCTCCCATTTCAAACATGGATACATGCTGGAAAGCAAGATAGGCTGTTTTCCAGGATTCTCGCAACGTTTCAAGATTTTGAAGTGTCGGATCTTCTGAAAACGTGACAGCATCATTATGTAATTGTTCTGTCGTTTCAGTGAAGTTGGAAAATGCGGGGACAATAATATTATCAGCCCAGTTTACCAAGATAGCTTCGCGGTCAAAGTCATCTACATCAGGGCCTGAAGGGCCATCATCCGTGCAACCCCAAAGAACAAAACCAATTAGAACGAATACAAAGTATTTTTTCATGGTAAAAGTGTTTAAAAGCAAAAAAACTGGCTACTGTTTATTGGAAGCCAGCAGTTTTGCATGGGTAGTTTTATTAGTTAGATGCAGCCTGTTCAACTGTAAAATCGAACTTATCTGCTATCTGCTGTGAAAGATTATCCAGTGTTGAAGTTTGAAGGTCCCAAAGTCCGTTTTCACCATCACCAAGCAGGTCACTTAAGCATACTTTCAACTTCACTATGGGTCATGTAAGGTTGGTTAGTACCCGGAACCCTGGTAAACTGCAGGCTGTAGATAAAGCCAAACCCTTCAGAAAGTGAGTGGAAAGCAGAGCCGAATTCTTCAGCTTCAATTTGTCTCTTACCGGCTTGCAAGTAATATACACCGCGAACACCTATTACCGTTGAAATAGCTTCCCGGATAATGGCAGCTTGTTCATCGCGCACGTCATAGTCGCCGGCTACAATAGCTGCACGTCCTAATTTAAAGGCTTCAAAAATATCTTCGGCAAGAGATGCAAAATCTTCATCTTCGCTCACCTGACCTGTGTACTTATTCAGGAAGATATCATCACTGCCAATTGTTGCAATAGGATTTGCGGGATTAGCTGACGTTCCGAAAATATAGCCATACGCTTCGTCCCACTTATGCTCCATTGAGGTGTAGTTGGAATCTCCGTCAGTTACACCGTTGTCATTGTTCTCGCGGTTAGAACCTTCATCCAGAACAGATGGGCTTAAATAATTGTTCAACATTTGATCAGCCATCAATGCTCCATTCAGGCTTTTGGCTATCATCTGATTGTATTCGAGCCCCTGACCGTTTATGTAACGCTCTCCGGAACCATCCGCAATTTGTCCGGCTACACCCGGTTCGGCAAGCTGGTTTCTATTTGGAAACACTTCATTGACCTGACCACTTAACCAACTTTCAAGGTCATTTTTGATCTCAGCAGCCAGTGTTGCATTGGTTGAAAAATAATCACGGGATGCAGCCACTTTACTTTTAATACTCTTATCTGAAGAATTTAAGTCAGCTTCAGAAAAAGGGGCTACGTCACTTCCATCTTCAGCTTGATTGCGATACATCTGAAGTAGTAATTCTTCTGTGGTGTTGTCAAAATCTGACATGGCCGAAAATAACTCATCAGCCATTTTAATACGTGTAGTTTGTCCTGAAAATGAAACAGTGGATTCACCATTTCGGCTAAATTCGTAAGTTGCGGGAACTTCAATATCATTATCATCATCAATGTCAGAATTGTTGTCATTGACATCACATGAGAATACAAATATTGTCAGCAGAGACAAGAATAGTAGATTTGAGATTTTCATCGGAGCAGTTAAAAAATTTATTTTATCGTTTTTATTTAGACTGCATCTAAAGTAAGGAGTGTACTTAAATTGCACAACTTTTATATAGAATAAATCTAAATTAAAATTAAAAGCGCTTCTATTCGGTCAGAGAGAGGGAATCGGGGAAAACCCTATATAAAAAGTTCCGAATGTATTCTATTATCTATTAGAGAAAACAGAGAACAATATCCGATGAATTAAAAATTTATTCGAACCGATTAATACTTCTCATTCAGGGTTCATTAGGTTGAGCATTAACAGAAGTTACAAACAGAAATCATTCTATCATTCATTAAAAACGAGTCAAGATATGGACCTTTCAAAACATGACATTACTGTCAAAAAGATAATCAGAAACCCTTCCCCTTCTGAATTCTACGAAGAGGCGATAAAGCATGATCCAGGATCAGCTATTACAAATAAGGGAGCATTGGTTGTACGATCAGGCGAAAGGACAGGAAGAAGTCCTGCAGACAAACGAGTTATTACAACCGAGGGAATTAAAGAAGATATTTGGTGGGGAGATATCAATATCCCACTGGACGAACATACATTCGAGATCAACCATCAAAGAGCAACCGATTATCTGAATACAAGAGAACGACTCTATGTATTGGATGGTTTTGCCGGTTGGGATCCGGAATATCGGCTCAAGGTTCGCATTATTGCAGAAAGACCCTACCATGGCCTGTTTATGCACAACATGCTGATCCGTCCTACAAAAGAGCAACTGGATAATTTCGGTGAACCCGATTTTGTGATATACAATGCGGGTAAATTTCCAGCTAACAAATTTACCGAAGGTATGACATCGGATGCCAGTGTTGATGTTAACTTTGATCGTAAAGAGATGGTTATCTTAGGATCAGAGTATGCCGGAGAAATGAAAAAAGGCATCTTTACAGTTATGAATTACCTGATGCCAAAGAGAGACGTGCTTTCAATGCACTGCTCGGCGAACGAAGGCGATGACCCCAGCGATGTAGCACTGTTTTTCGGATTATCCGGTACAGGTAAAACAACCCTCTCTGCAGATAGCAGCCGTAAACTTATTGGTGATGACGAACATTGCTGGAGTGATAAAGGAGTCTTCAATATTGAGGGAGGTTGCTATGCAAAAACTATTGATCTTTCTGAGGAGAAAGAACCTGAAATCTACAATGCCATTAAATTCGGTACGGTATTAGAAAACGTAGTTTATGATCAGGATACAAGAGAAGTGGATTATGAAGATACATCCATCACCGTTAACACAAGAGCTTCTTACCCGATTGAGTACATTTCAAATGCTAAAATTCCATGTGAAGCCGGTCATCCAAAAAACGTGATCTTCCTTACATATGATGCGTTTGGTGTTCTGCCTCCGGTAAGCAAACTTTCACCCGAACAGGCGATGTATCACTTTATTAGTGGATATACGGCCAAAGTTGCCGGAACAGAAGTCGGAGTAACTGAACCTAAAGCAGTATTTTCAGCTTGTTTTGGCGCCGCTTTCCTCGCATGGCCACCGGCAAAATATGCCGAATTACTGGCTGATAAAATGCGGGAGAACAATGCAAAAGCCTGGCTGGTGAATACAGGCCTGACCGGCGGACCCTATGGAGAAGGAAGCCGAATGGATCTGAAGAGCACCCGGGCGATCATCGATGCTATTCACGCAGGTAAGCTTGATGACGCTCCAACTCAAACCGATGAGGTATTTGGATTTGAAATTCCAACTGAGTGCCCAAATGTAGATTCTGAGATTCTTCTGCCAAGAAATACCTGGAAGAATCCGGAAGAATACGACAAACAGGCTGCAAAACTGGGCGGACTGTTCAACGATAACTTCCAAAAATACAAAGATGAAAGCAGCGAAGAGATTGTAAATGCAGGGCCTAAAATCTAAGCCTGCTTCTCTTTAGCTCTATAGTTTGGGAGTATGGGTTTGTGCTATCGCAATCCTGTACTCCCTTTTTTTATTCAAAGTACGGATACAACAATATTGGCAAGAAAGTGAGCTTTCCAAAAGGGGAGCACAGTATTAAGGGACTGAATTGAAAAGTACGTCCTTCAACTATCGCGCATAACCAGATGCACCATTCTACCCATTCCGTTGCTCAATTCAGTTTGCTAAATCAGATACAGAATTTCTATCCCAGGGCCACATCCAAAACCATCATCACACAAAATCCGATCATAGTACCAAGTGTAGCTAAATCGGCATGACCATGCTGCTGAGACTCGGGAATTAACTCCTCAATAACTACAAACATCATTGCACCGGCTGCAAAAGCAAGGGCGTATGGCAGAATGGGTTGAACCATAAGTACAGCGGCAGCACCTATAACAGCCGATATCGGCTCAACCACACCAGACATCTGGCCGTAATTAAAACTCTTACCTATACTCACACCTTCTCTTCTCAAAGGAATCGATACAGCCATACCCTCGGGAAAATTCTGGATTCCAATTCCCAATGCCAATGCAATGGCACCGGCTACAGTTGCTGTACCGGTCGGATCAATCCCACTTGCAGCTGCTCCAAAAAGAACACCCACAGCCAAACCCTCAGGAATGTTGTGAAGTGTAATTGCTAACACCAAAAGTGTTGTCCTTCTCCATGTAGTTACAACGCCTTCGGCTTCCTGTTTGGATTGACCCAAGTGAAGATGGGGTAAATATGCATCACAGACTCTTAAGAAAAAAGCCCCAAACATAAACCCGATAACGGCAGGCATCCACGAAATGTATCCCTGCCCTTCCGCCATATCGATAGAAGGAATAATGAGTGACCACACGCTCGCAGCAATCATCACACCGGCAGCGAAACCGAGCATCGTATCAAGCAGTTTATAGCCAACATTTTTTGTAAAAAACACAAGCCCGGCTCCAAGTGCTGTTAAAAACCAGGTAAACAACCCTCCCATCAATGCCTGCACAACCGGACTTAGTTCGAAAAACCATACTTTTATTGCTTCAATTTCCATATTTCAAATCAACCAATGTTATTGTTTTGTACCTCAACATTTTTTCAAATGTATTAAATTTTTAGGCAAAGCTAAATATTTTATTTCAACTTACTTTCTGCATATTACTTCTTCTCTGCAATGTAAAAAAATCAGACTTATATCGAGTCTGTTGTATGAAACGAGACAAGAATAAAAGAGAGGCTATTTATCTTTATTGAGGTTTGGAAGATGGATTCCGCATTCAGTTTTCTCAAGATTTTTCCATCGGCCGGAACGTTCACTTTCACCCGTAGCCGGCTCTGTACAGGGAATACAGCCAATACTTGGATATCCCTCATCATGCAATGGATTATACGGAAGATCTTGTTCCTTAATATACTCCCAAATTTTCTCCTGGCTCCAATTAGCAAGCGGATTCAGTTTAAATACTTTGTTGGATGAATCCCACTCAATTTTTTCTACATCTTTTCTCATTTGAGATTGGGAACGGCGTAACCCTGTTATCCACGCACGTTTGTTACTCAGGTATTTTTGAAGCGGCAATACTTTGCGCAAATAACAGCATTGGTCAGGATTGGTTTCCCAAAGTTTTTCTTCGTGTAATTTTGCCTGCCCCTCAAGAGTTAGAATAGGTGATACGGATTCTACATTAATATTGAATCTCTTCTCAACTTTGTTCCATAAGTTATAGGTCTCTTCAAAAAGCAAGTTTGTGTCAAGACAAAAGGCTTTAATATCGAGATCCAGCTGAGTGATTTTATGAATCAAAACCATACCCGAAGGACCAAATCCTGTCCCCAATACAGCCTCATTCCCAAACGTCTCTGAAACCCAAATAAGCAGATCCTCAACTGATTCATATTCAAATCTGCTGTTCAATCGTTGCAGGTCATCAACTCCGATATCAACCGAATCTTTTGCAAGAATCCTTTTTTCTTGTATTGTCATCCTTTCATTTTTAAAATTTTGCCGTCTTGACCGAAATTTCAAGACACAAAAAAACCCACTTGCGTTTCAGGCAGCGGGTTTCTAAATACTCATCAATAAAAATAGTTACTATCCCACTACCAGATCATTACAAATCGCATCTCTTTTCTGCGAAACAGCAACAACATGAAATATTGAAAAACATTTGTGGCAGTGGTTTAATTGTTTATTAATGTATTCCGTTACATACGATAACAAATTATTATCAAGATAGAAACGATCATGAGAAGACAATCCTACTTTTTGAATTAAAAATGGAATCGACTGTACAAAGTTAAAAAAGCGCTTCCAGCTGTAAAATTTACTGAACTGATAATCAATGTGAAATTTTATCCAAAAAAAGAATTTCTCTGCAAACCAGTAATCTGCGCACATAAAAAGTGTTCGTCTGTATACACAACAGAGATATGAAATTTCCATTCTTGAATGAAATGCATACTCACACACCGAAGGGCCGGGCTTTTTGTCCGGCGTACGTACAACGGGCAGCCTGCCCGTTACCTCCACTCATCGCTCTATCTCAATTTGTCAAATCTGGATTGTCACCACAATCACTAACATTACGTTCCAGTTCAGTAATTCCCCCGATTTGGGGAGCCGGACAAGCTGTCCGGCGTACGTACAACGGGCAGCCTGCCCGTTACCTCCATTCATCGCTCTATCTCAATTTGTCAAATCTGGATTGTCACCACAATCACTAACATTACGTCTCAGTTCAGCAATTCCCCCGATTTGGGGAGCCGGACAAGCTGTCCGGCGTACAGATTTATTCAAAATGATTAAAGATCTTATCCATTCTTGACGAGATGTATTCATTCAGAAATTCCTGCGGGGCAACATTTTCCGGACGGTAGGCAGGCTCCGCAATTCCATATCCGCTATACCCGATTTTTTGAAGTGCATTCATAATTTTCGGCCAGTCGTTATCACCCTCTAAGTAGTTGACCCGAAAACCATTCCACAATCCCTCGTCGTCTCTTTTTTGCCGGCTGAACTCTTTAATGTGAATCATGGCAATTCGCTCTCCCAGTACTTCAATCCAATGGCTCGGCCAGCCGTAATTCATGATGTTCCCAATATCGAAATACCAACCCACCCAGGGCGATTTAAACTCATCCACATACCGGGCTGCTTCTATCGGGCTCAACAGAAATTGATTCCACACATTTTCGATAGCAATTACAATCTCCAGTTCTTCTGCCAGAGGTAACATTTTTTTAATCTCCTGCTGAGATCTTTCATAAACATCCCGATAAGATACGTTGCTATTCACAACACCCGGGACCAGCAGAATCGTTGAAGCTCCAAATTCATCCGCATCATACAGAGCCGTTTCAAGTCCATCCAGACCGGCTTTTCTTACAGACTCATCCGGACTCGAGAGAGGATTATTCCAATGTGTAGATACCACTACACTCGGTATTTCAAGTCCGGTCTCTTCTTTCGCTTCCATCACTTCCGCACGATTCAATCCACTGGGCGGCTCTACTCCATGAAATCCGGCTGTCTTTAACATCCGGAACTTTTCGAGAACCGAATAATCATCGCCTGAAGGAAACGTGTCGAGCATATAACCTTTTTTAAGAGATCCGTTGGAAAATTTATTTTGATCAAACGTTGTTTGGCCTTCAGGATTTAAAAAATTTACCCCGGATCCGAACGCAGCCAGGCCGGCGGTTCCAAGCTTCAGAAATTCTTTTCTTTTCATCATAATTTGATTGTATTTGTTATTCTGAATCTACTTCAGAATCCACATTCGTGAGTTAAGTATGGAGATGCTGAATCAATGCCTGTCCCGACCACTGTCGGGGTTCAGCATGACGATTTTAAATTTACGGGCTGTAAACCAACATTATACTATTGGTGTTTTACCGGGCATGGCCACTCCATTTACTTCCGGAAAATCATTCCAACTTTCAATATCATGCGCTAAACGCTGATCAGAATTTATGGCCTGATCCCAGGTTACACGCTGACCGGTATAGGCGGCCATTCGGCCCATAATTCCCGCCATGGTACTGTTGGCAAGTTGTTCTCCCTGGTTTATAATATTTCCGGAACGGATAGCCGCAAAGAGAGCATCGTGTTCTGCCTGGTACATGTCGTTTTCTTCACCCTCAAACTTCCACTCATTTTCACCTTCAATTATATGTTCGCCGCGAGTTACATCGGCCCATCCTCTTCCCTGAGTTCCAAAAATTTCCGCTTTGTAGCTGTTCTCACAATTTGCCTGCTGTCGGCAGAAGTGAAATCCTTTTACCCCGCTTTCGTATTCGTAGGTTATTCCAAAATGGTCGTACACATTACCAAATTTCTCATCGGTTCGAACTTGTCGTCCACCTGTACCCATTGCACTTACCGGCAGTTCATCATTCATTGCCCACATCATAAAATCTACACTGTGAATGGCCTGCTCAACAAGATGATCTCCTGAGATCCATGTATAGTAGATCCAGTTTCTGAGTTGATACTCGGCATCCGACCATTCCGGTTTACGGTCCAATGACCACAGTTCCCCGGTGTTATACGTTGTATAGATCGAGGTAATATCACCCAGTTCACCATTCAAAACCCGGTTAAAAAATGCTTTTTTCGCGTTATGATATCTCCAGCAAAAACCACTAACCAGATTCAGGTTTTTCTGCTCGGCAATTTTTGTAGCATTCATCACGCGATGATATCCATGCGCATCCACGGCAACGGGTTTTTCACAAAAGATATGGACGCCCGCATCCACTGCTGCTTCTAAATGTTGGGGACGAAATGTTGGAGGAGTTGCAAGAATAACAACATCCACACCGGTATCTAATACTTTTTGATAGGCATCAAACCCAATAAACTGTCTCTCTTGCGGAACATTTACCTTTTCTGAGTGGATTTGATTGAGGATTTCAAGTGATTGGCTCATTTTGTCATCAAATATATCTCCAACAGCAACCAGTTCCACATTTGGATCGGCGTTCAACGCCTGGTTCGCCGCACCGGTACCGCGACCGCCTGCTCCAATCAACCCAAGTTTCAGCGTATAATCAGGATCAACACCAGCTACTCCTCCGGCAGCGGCCATTTCTCCCTGTGTTCGGCAGGCACTTAACGGAAGCATGCTTCCTGCAACGGCTAATGAGGTCAATTTTATAAATTCTCTTCGGTTCTGATCTTTCATGGTATTTATGGTTGAGTGAGCAATTTTATATATAGTTTAAATTTAAAAAATCTCAACCAATTAAATGGATAAAATAGGAGAATCAAACCAGATGTTCTTCAAATTGCTTTTGACACAATATTCAAGGCTGGTTTTATATTTTGAGGCGGGTGTGATTAAAACCTGTCAATAAAAGGGGAGCACCGTATCTATTGACATAAAATTAAGTATGGGTTTAGCGACTCTTGCCACGGAGAGATCCCGTTGTTAGTGCCATATCGCATAAAAAACACCAGTACCTGTCAGGTTCTCAAATCAGCAATCTGCCAGAGCATCTGTGTTTTTCAGATTCCTGGCAGAGTTGCGTACCCCCATTTACGTTGGGTACGTTTTGAAGCAAACATCCGAACTCTTGCAGGAACTCCGCTCCGCTGCGTGCTCTGCCAGGTTCTTCGTCCAGCAACCTGCCAGAGCATCCGTGCTTTTCGGATTCCTGGAGAGTTGCATGGCGTAATTAAAGCTTGTTCTTTTCGAACAAAGCCTCGTGTAAGTAATTCTTTAGTACTATTTAGTACTTATCAAAAAAGTGAAATCTGATCTGTTTCTGGCGGGTGAAACGTCCCGATAATCACAAATGGATTCCTGGCTGTAAAATGATGGATCTGCGTAGTTCCCAAATAAAAATACAGGTCTTTGGTTTTGGCAAAGTCATCGAAGTATTTCTTGCGGACATCTTCTATTGCTAATTTCTCATCTCCTTCATGACGCCGCAGGCTGTTCCAGTAAAGCTGCCCGATTTCCCAATCTTCAATCATCGTCCGGCTAACTTTGCCTTTACAATCCTCAAACACGTATTTGAATTTATAGGGCAGTTTATCCACCACTTCAAACGGATCTTCCGGATTTTCGAATAAGCCTGTTTGATCCCGATTAGCTTTTAGCTTTTCAATTTTCTTTTTGTCCCACTCCCGTTCTACTTCTTCTACAGTAAAATCCAAAATTTTTGTGGGTTTAAAGACAGCCAGAGAGGTGCATTTTTCTTTGTCTTTTGCTTCTTCTATAAGCACAGACAAATCATCATACACCTGTTGAAGCACAATCTCTTTACGAACTGCCCAATCTCTTTTCTTCCCGGTACCGATATGCCCAACAATCTTGATTTCTGAATCGTGAGAGTAGGGGCGATAACTTTCAGGACGGAAGTCACTGGTGTTTTTGATCAAGTCCATCTCAATCCAGTCGTATTTGCTGTACTGTTCTTCATAGGATTTTTTTCTAAAAGGAATGGGATAAATGCGCACCCAGCTCCCGTCTTCCCGAAAACCAGCCGTACAAACCAACTCATCATATTTCCCCGAAAGTGTTGGATAGGTTTTAACGGTTACAAGTACTTTCTCTCGTTTTTTCTCATAGGTCATTTACAGGTGTATTAGTTCAAGTTTAAGCTCCTGATGCTGATTGATAAATTCTGCGAGCGGACGACGGTGGCACTGGCAACTGTCGGCTTCAAAACAGGTGAGCGCTACGCGTTTATAGGTTTCAATCGCGTTTGCAATTTCTTTTTGGGTATCGGCCGTTTTGGGGAGAACCGATTGTTTGTAGTCCTCAAACAACCGGTCGTAATCGTCCTGCGAATTTAGTTCCTTTCGTTTTGAAGATTTGATTCCCACTTCTGAAAAATGCAGGTATGTTATTCCCACACCTTCACAGGCATTTTTAAGCTGACTTTTGTTAAATCCATACTTCATACTCATGGCGTTTTTTCGAACATCAAGTAGTGCGTTTACCCCGTTTTTGATCAGTTTATTCAGGTAGGCTTCCAGTGAAATCCCTTCGTACCCAATTGTAAACAGACACGGTTGCTCAGGTGCATTCTCCCGCAAAGCCTTCACATTTTGCTGTTCCTCTTCTTCCAGAACATCATCTATAATGGTACTGTTTAGTGCATAGTACGGGTAATTTTTGTAGGTGATTTCCAGCAACTCCTGTACCGATTTATTTCCATAGTCTTTTTTAATTTCAAAAAGCACCTGGCGATCTTCAGATTTTAACTCATTCAGCCATGATTTTTTCTCTGTCCGCACCCATTTTTTCTTCTGCTTACTCACCTGTTCGTACTTGGTCATGGTATGCAAATCGGCGTTGGCATGAAACGAAAAACAGCCAAATTTATAAGGCACAAAATCATAGGCCGGTTTTTCCTGCTTTTGTGTAAAGAGCAGCAGCAGCTTTTGCAGCCGGATTTTTTCCAGTTCGTTGTCAAACACTTCTAATAACGAGAGCAGTATTTTTCTGCGGTAGTACATTTTTTTTGCTTGTTGAAAATGAATTATGATATGAAAAATGTCTTTTCCCAGAAGAGTTGAATAAATGAATCGCTATGTTGAACAATCAAACTGTTGGGGTTCGGACGCACTAATTAAAACACTAATTCGTTCGATTGATTGTGACGATAAACTGGTTGTTATCTTGATCGTTGAATAACTCAATTTCTGAAAATTCCTTGTATGCTCTTTGAATACCTGTACCAATTCCTCTATAAGGCAAACCAATAGGTGGTTTTGCTTTTGTTACAAATGATGAAATAACAGGATTACGCTGTATGGACACTCCACTCTTGGCATTTTCTTCAGTCATATGATTGGGAAGTACACCAGGTGAAATAATCTCAACTCTGTTTTCAAACATAAAAACTCGAATTGGGGCGTCAATAAAATAATTCCGGTGAATAATAGCATTTACCAATAGTTCTTCAAGTACAATTTCAGGAATTTCCAATTCTCCGGTCGTATTTCTTCCCTGTCCATTTTGCTCCCTAACAAGGTTTCTTTTCAGAAACGCCAATGCCATTACATATTGATTTGAAAGTCTGCCTCCAATATCCTCACTATCGAAATATTTATCAGAAGTTGGCTCGTTTCCATCAAAATAAACAGCTTTTACAATGAATTGAGGTTTATATTTTTGAGGGTTCTCACCAAAGAGTAACAACCCTGCCAAATTCAAGTGATCTTCCTTTGCCAAATTCATGTTTTGTATGAGTTGCAAAAGAGGCTTCTCTTCATCATCCAAAGACCGGTCATATACATCTTGGTAAAATTCATCAAAAAAATCTTCGTCTATATCATTAATGGTAGAATCACTAATTGGAATCTCGCCGGCATGCAGCAGATCGCTTTCTGAGAATAAACGCCTTAATTCTTCTTTCGATGTAACTTTTCTCTTATCTGCACCACTTCTAACCCAAATCGCTCCCTCATTTGTTATATATGGCTTATCAAAACCTTCTGAGACAGTTACCACCATCACCAATCCGTCTTCCAACTTAATATTTTCGTTTGTTGGGTTAATCGGATTTCTAATGTGAGAGGAAGAAGCATTTGAAATCATGTTATTAAGTCTGCCAATATCTTCGTTCGATAGACCAGCAATCGTCCCATCATCGTCAACACCTATTATTAATAATCCGCCCCGCGAATTGGAAAATGCAGCAAGCTCAGTAGCCATTGAGGTTTCATTCGTGATATTACGCTTAAATTGATGCTGGGAATCTTCCCCACGCTCAACTATTTCTAAAAGTTCTAATGCATCCATTCCTGATATTTTCTTTCGCGTTGTTCAAATGCTTCTCTTCCACCTTCCATAATATCAATGATGGCGGTTTGGGTTTTTTCCGTATCAATACTTCCGGTATCAACTGATAAAGATTCTCCTTCGTAATCACACACAAACACTTGCTCGCTTTCTCCTAAAACAGGGATATTTGGATTGTGTGTAGCAAAGATAAATTGAGTCTTTCCCTTTAAGTTGTTCAATTCACTAATAACATCCCGATATATCGACTGGTTATCAATATCATCTTCGGGTTGATCAATGATTATCACATCATTTTCTTGTCGTGCAAGTAAGAAAACCATAATAGCAGATGCACGTTGGCCCAGTGAATGGCCTTTTATATCCTTTCCATGATATCGTAACACAAAACGATTTGGTACTTGAAAGGTAAGTGCCGCGCTCATGTTTTGTTGAAAATATTCTTTGAATTTTGCCAAATGAGTTCCGCCCGAAAGAATTTGATGTAACTCAGAACGCTCATTATCCAAATCAAAGTATATATCTATGGGATCATTGTACGCCTCAGTTAATTGTTCAATCTTTCTACTGGTTATACCTGATCCTTGTACCGTGTTCTTTATAAATTCCTGGAAAGCGGATTTATCGCCTCTGTAAACTAATTCCACTTTTATAGAGAGGTCTCTGTTGTTTAGCTCATCAATGGATTCTTGAAAGGTTTGATATTCCTCATGCCATAGTTCTTTGAGCTGGCTTAATTCACGATTAAGATTTCTTTTTAAATCTTCACGTTTACGTTCTCTTTTTTCTAACTCTTTTAATTTAGTTTCCAGCAGGTTATGGCGCTTACTGAACTTAACATAGTCATCCGGGTTTAGATCTTTTAAATCGATTGACCTTTTAATTTCAGCGAATTCATCCTGTAATTTTTCCGTACGTTTTCTAAGCTCTTCTCCATACTTACCTATATGTTCCAGGTCTTTATCAACATCATCCAAAATGGCTTTTATTTTATCAATTTTTTTGATGAAGGATTCCCACCTTTTGAATGCCTCTTCAAACAGCTTTTCATTTTCTTTGCTGTTATAATTCTTTAACTCCTCGATGCCTTCCTGATATTCCGTAATTGTTCGTCTAAGAGCAGATACAAAACTTTCCCCCGTTTCGCTCATCTGATTTAAATGATTGCGGTCTTTATTAAAAAGAACCTGACGTTCAAGCTTTTCATCGATTTTTTTCTTTTTGAAAATCTCCATTCGTTCCTTCAAAGCAGCGATCTCTTCCTTAGTCTCCTGAATGGTATCGGATAATTCATTTAATCGTTTTATTTCCGATATCATCCGAAGAATCTCTTTGACTTTACTATCAATTTGCTCCCGGATAGGGCCTACATTTGACCCGAAAAATTTCTCCATCAAATTTTGACTAAACCCTTCCGTTCCGATTTCCGATAGGTCTTTCTGCCCGAAGTACAGAACACTTAGAATATTTTCATCGACAGTAAAATCCGGGAGCTTTACACCGTCTCGAAATATAGACGGACGCTCACCAAAAATTCGTTCAACACGGTAATTTTGCCCATGCTTGGTTTCGATCTCAACAAGTACTTTTCCACCACTTTTTAATGTCCGCTGTACGAGCCGGTTTTTATAATCTACATCCTTACTTGTCTGAGCATCAATATTTTTTCCTACTCCGTACCTTATAGTCTCTAAAATGGTTGATTTACCGCTGCCCCTGATACCAATCAGTGAATTCAAATCATCATTTAATAACAGTTCTTTGCCTGATAATGGAGCACCGAAAGCAGTCTCAAACCAAACCCGTTTTATTCTGGAATGTGTGGGTACTGGATGTGTCTTTGCTACGGTATTTCTCTTTTTATCCATCAATGCATATTTAACGGACAAAAAATTAAAGTCTCCGATTTTTATAAAGCTCTTCTTCTCTTCATTTTCCCAACTTCTTGTTTTACCTATCTCATCTAAGGATTTACAATCCGAACCTTCCACAAACGCTGGTGAAGAGTTTCCCCAACATTCATTAATGAGTTGTAAGGAATCTTTACTCGTAACTTTTTGAAATCCCAATACATATTCTTTAAAAACGGATTCCTCAAAAATATCAGTAATTCTTGTTTTCTTAATCTCGTTAAAAAAACCCTTTTCTTGATTTACATGTGCCAGTACCACAAAAGATTCCCGATGGTGATGTCTTTTTTCTTCATCCAGTTTCTTTAATAATTCTTTTAATCCCCAATCACTATGGGCATTTCTATTCTCTCTTTGTTCTTTTGCTAAAGCTGGAAACCCTCTGTTTAACAATCTCTGAATAAAATCGTCGCCATCAGTTAACCAGCTATCAGGATCAAAAACAATACAAACATGAACTCCACTTTGTCCGTCATTTACAGAAAATTCTACTCCGGGTAACAAGAAAATTTCGTTTTTCCTTGCTTCTTGTGCCAACGACTTGTATTCCCCCAAATCAAATTTATTGTGATTCGTTATTACACCTACATGGATATTCTCTTCCTTTAAGCGAGCAACATATTCTTTTTTAAACGATCTTTTTGTTGTTTCATCCCACTCCTTAAATGCTTCTTTATCAGCTTTGGTATGCAAATGGAAATCAGCTCTAAGCCATTGGCTTCCGTGTTTAAATAAATCGTATGTCTGAGATTTTTTATTCATATTTCAAATGTAATCATTTAAAATGATAATTAACCCCCCTCCACAACTCTAACCTCCTCCTCACTCAACCCATACAACTCATACACCATCGCATCAATCTCGGCATCGGTTTGGGCGATTTGGGATTTTAGGTCGTCGGCTTTGGCTTTTTGTTGGGTGAAGTAGTCGAGCCATTCGGCTTCTTCTTCGAGGCTGAGTTTGACCTTTTTCTTTTTCAGCTCTTTCAGGAATTGCTTGCCGGTGAGCTCGTGCCAGCTTTGGAGTTTCCGGCTTAGTTTTTCGATGTCGAATTTGGATAACAATAATTCATAAGATTTACTTGAATCAGTATTCTGTATTGAAGATCATTATTCAATTCAGATTCAGTTTTCTCTATCAACTCATCTAGTTTTTCATTTAATTCTGGAATAGGAATTTGTCTAAAATATTTCGTTATTAATTCTGATATACCATCCTCTAATTACGGTACAGATATTTCATAATTACCAAACCAATAATTAGAATTTAAAATACCAACAAAGTTCTTGTCTTGATAGTAGGTATTAATACAGCATAGAATTATTGCATATAACAATCCTTGTTCATCATAAATGAAACATGTTCGACTATGAAATATCTGATACATTATATTTTGGCTTCTCAAATATCATGATACTCATTAATCTTGTTCTCATCAAAACCATTCCTTTATCTATTTTTCTATTCCTTTCTGTCACCAATAAGTCTCTTCATTTTCTTACAAGATTTTCATTTCTCTTTAACAAGATCCAATGTTCTCTTCTAAATATACTTCAAGTCATCTGAGTTCAGTCATTTCTTATCTGACTATGTAGAAATTACATATCATTCCTTTGTAGAATATGACATGTATTTATAATCTCTTCATTCTTCATAGAGTCTTTCATCTGAATTCAGAATTTTTCTATTTCTCTTCTGAGATACATAATGCTTTAGTAAAACCTGTTTTTAATCCTATAATTAGTATTTTCATCATATACTTCATTTGAATCATACGAATTCTGATTTAATCTTTTCTAAAAGCTTCATTTTCTTCTTGGATGAAATGATCCATATCACTCATTAAATTCACTTTATAGATAAATTTCTCTAAATTCGATCGAATCAATAGTATTGACAATTGTCTTCACTTTGATATCAATAGCTATATTAAACTCATCTATTTGACTTATCATTCTTGCTAGCAATAAATACAGGTGTATGTCGTGGCATCCTTCAAAAACCTGACAGATCACCAAAATCTAATAATCTGTATCACATTCTTTGGTGATAAAAATTTTCGCAGTACTTTTCCATATTCAGTTGTCAACCAAATTTATTGGACATGATATACAATAAATTGCCCATTCGGTTTTGATCAGATTCAAATGCTCTTTCATACAAGAAATACAATATCATAATCTACCTGTGCTGATAAAGTCTCATATTCATGTATCTCGAAATCAGCCTAAGTATTCTTCTAATCGTCTCTGAATTCTCACATAAGGCGGATTCCCAATCACCACATCAAACCCACCATTTTCAAAAACAGATGGGAATTCTTCTTCCCAGTCGAAGGCTTTGTCGCCGGCCACGTCGGGATCGTCAATCAGCGAGTTGCCGCATTTAATGTTGTCGTTCAGCGAGGTGAGTTGCCGTCCTTTTTGGGCGGTGCGCAGCCAGAGGCTCAGCTTGGCAATCTCCACCGACTCCTCGTTAATATCCACCCCAAACAGGTTGTTCTCCAAAATCTGGTTTTCAATGTCCGACAGCACCAACGATTCCCCGTGGTATTTGGCCTGGAGTTCATCAATGTACTTGTGCTCGGCAATCAGGAACTCCAGCGCCTGGTTCAGAAACGCGCCGCTGCCACAGGCCGGGTCGCAAATGGTCAGGTTCAGCAGCCAATCCCGGTAGTTTTGCAGATCGGCAATACCTTTTTTGGTTCTTCTTTTGGATTCAATAAAGCGCTCATCGGCAATATCCAGCTCGGCTTTCTTCTCCTCGCACAACTTGCCCACCGTATGCTCTACAATATACTTGGTGATGTATTTGGGCGTATAAAACACCCCGTCTTTCTTTCGGCGGGTTTTGGAGGTGTCCACCTCTTCGCCCTTCAGCTCGGCGTTGATCTCCTCAATCTCGTTCAGCGAATGCTCAAAAATATGCCCGAGGATGTTGACGTCCACTTCGCTCTCAAAATCGTAATGGCTGAGCTGGGAGGCGTGTTTGTAGAGCAGTTCATCATCAATCGTGAGGTTGTCCAGGATCTCATCCTCAGCAAACAGTCCGCCGTTGTAGGCGAAGATTTCTGATTTACCCGGTTCATTCCGGCCTGTATTTAAATAGCTAAAGTATAGTTTAAATCGGTCGTACAGCGGAACGTACGCATCGTATTTGTCGCGCAGATCCATCCACTGCTTAATAATTTCGCGAATAGAATTGGGCGGGAGAAGCAGGCGGTCTTCGGCAAAAAAGATAAACAAAAACCGGTCCAGCAGTTTCTGAGTTTTCTTGAACAGCAGAAGAGGATCATGTTCCGGGTTGTGCTCTTTGACGCTCTCGAATATGTCGTGTTTGAATTCGGAATAATCTTTGTACAGCTTTTTGGTGACGTTCTCTTCCTCGGCCAGCGAGGCATCTTTCATCTTCTTTGGCAGGCCCTGCTCAAAATTGGGATAGCCCAGGCACAGCCACAGCACTTTGAACTCATCTTTACTCAGCTGAAAGAGATTGAACTCGATGAAATCCACCGCATTGTCGATATAAAACCGCAGCTTCTCAAAGTTGGAGATGATGACGTAGAGAGCATCCGGCTGTTTGTTCTTGTACCCAAACGCCTGCGGTTCCACTTTTGAGAGATCGGTGGTTTCGGTGCCCTTCAGTTCAATCACCCCGTGGACTTTATCGCCGTCCAGCAGTGCACCATCCGCTTTTTTGGCATCGGTGAGATTCTTTTGTTCCGCCACCAGGTTATACCCGGGTGCGGGACTCTTGGTGTATCCCAGCACCTTCACAAACAAGTCTTCCAGAAATCCCTCCTGATACGATTCCTCTTTTGCCTTCCGAATATTCTGTTGGATCTCCGGATTGTGAAAATGAGAAGTGAACCGTTCCCAGGCCGCTTCAAGTTCCGCCTCATCAATTCCCGATATATATTTGTCTAAAACCGCACGCTGAAATAAAGCCATATATTTCTATCTCTTTGAAGTCTGATAGATTATAGAAAAAGAAGGTGGGATTCGAAAGAAAAAAGCAACCTGGCAGAGTGGCCGTTCTTTTGCGGCCTCCTGCAAGAGTTGCGAGACGTTATTAAAGCAACTGGTGTTTTTTGGCGTTGCACCCGAACTCTGGCAGGAACTCACTCCGTTCGCGCTCTGCCAGGTTCTCCGCCCAGCAACCTGCAAGAGCATCTGTGTTTTTCAGATTCCTGGCAGAGTTGCGTAGCCTGATTGACCATTGCATACGTTTTGAAAACAGAAATCCGAACTCTTGCAGGACCTACACTTCGTTACGGACTCTGCCAGGTTCTTAAGTTAGCAACCTGCCAGAGCATCCGTGCTTTTCGGATTCCTCGCAGAGTTGCACATTGCGGAACATTTCATCAATTGAATGTGTGTGAAACAATATCCGAACTCTGGCAGGAACTTCGCTCCGCTCAGTGCTCTGCCAGGTTCTTGAATCGAAAAAGCCCACCCCGGTAATCAGAGCAGGCTCGAAAAATTACCCTTTCAACTATTACAATTTTGAACTCATTGTTTTCATAGTTCTTGCCAGGATGCGGGCTTTTCCATTTTTGCTTGAGCCATTTGCTTCCACCTCCACCCTGCGGGCAAGCTGATTTAACAATAGTGCTTTTTTAGCTCCGCTTGCACGTTCGGCTTCACGAAGATCAGCTCTGACTGACCGAATAAAATCCAGGTCATATTCGCGTTGCCTTTCAAGCTGATCCAGGTATGCATACATCAACACAAAAGATGGAGGCCATTCATACCGGGGCTGGCCCTGGGCATTCAGGTAATCCAAATGTACGGTGTTTGCCGCTTCAATTTCATTCTCGGTTAAGAAATCACTCGGAACGAGCTCAAAAATATCCAGTCCCCTGGCAATTTCAGAACTTACAATTTTCCCGTTGTACCAGTAGACCGACCAACTTCCGCCCAATTCTGATTTTTCGGGATGAAGGGGTCCGCGATCGTGAAAGGCAATTTCAACAGGGTTTTCCGGGTCCGTCCAGTCAAAAATACTAATTCCTCCCTGGTACCACGATTGTACCATAATATCCCGGCCGGGAACAGGAATGAGTGAACCGTTGTGAGCCACACAATTCTCCTCTGGTGTTTGCGGAGCCGGTATTTTGTAATAACTCTTAAATGCCAGGGAATCTTCCTCAACTGTAAAGATCGCATTGGCACCCCATTCCATCGGATCAGACGGACGGCATTTTGGCTGGGTTCCGCCGCCCCATTCATCCGTAAAAAGCACTTTGCTGCCTTCATTATTAAAGGTAGCCGAGTGCCAGTAGGCAAAATTGGAATCTGCAGCGGCATCAATCCGAACCGGGTTTACAGGATTGGAAATATCCAGCAGCAACCCGTAGCCTTCGCAAGCTCCTCCGGCCAGGCCAATTTCGGGATAGAGCGTAATATCGTGGCACTGATTGGGTCCGCGATTTGCCGTTGGATCTTCGCTCTCAGCAACTACTTCAGTAAGCATCTCCTGGAGTTGGTCCCTCAATTCGGAACTGTCTGCGGCAGTCGGCTGCCCCGAACCTCCTCGTTGTTCAACAATTCGGTTCAAAAACTGATCTATGTACCTGTCGGATATAATTCGCTTTTCACCATTTATTTCTCCCACATACTTTCCATTGGCTTCTGCCTCCTCAATATCTGCCGGAGAAAGTCCGTGAGTGGGGGCTTCTTCAAGGTTCTCGAAAATTCTGGGTGAATTTACAATCGCCGCATTTTGGGGTTTATCAAGCGGAACCCGGATCACCTCGATTCTGAAAAGTGCACTATTGGGATCTTCTTCAGGCATCATACTTGAGCAGCCGGGAAGTTCTTCCTCGGGCCGAACCATTGCCGATCCCGACACATAAACATATACATTTTCATGATCGTCCGGATCTTTCAGAACTGAATGAGTATGAGAACCCCGGCAGGTCTGCACATTTGAGATATACTCTGGATTTTGAATATCTGAGATGTCGAATATTCGAATTCCCCGAAGCCGCTCCTCGCTTACCGTTTCTTCCACACCTTCAGTTCCGCAGTCGAGACGTCCCTCCAGCCCTTCGCCGGATACAAACAGGAGATCTTCATAAACAGATACATCACTCTGCGAAGCGGGGCACAGGTAATCCACCACCAGTTCGGGTGATTCGGGTTTTGAGATATCCCAAACCATAAAACCGTCATAATTTCCCTGGATCACATAATTTCCTTTAAATGCCAGGTCGGAATTTACCGCTCCGATAAAACTTTCAGGCGGAGGTTGTGGATGAGAGTTTTCGAAGATTCCAGATCGCCTCCTCTGCATCAAAAACTCCGGGTTCTAATCCAACTCTGGGATCGGGATCGGGTCGCTCGGCCTCAGAAAAAGTGGGTACCTGAGATTGTGATTCATCCTGGAAACTTCCTGAAGTTGAGCAACCGATCAGGCCGGTTAGCATTGTAACTAAAAAGAGAACTTCTAAAAATTTACTGCTTAGAATATTTAAGAGAACGGTCACAAAGCGTTTTACTTTTTTCATTAACGATACAATCTATTTATTTGAGTAGAAATGTTGAGAATTATTTAGGAGTGAATTTCCTGCAGCATCTGTTTCATGCGCTCAATTTCGGTGGTTTGATCTGCCTGAATATCTGATGCAAGCCGAAATACCTGCCTGTCTTGAGCAGCACCGTCTTGAGCAAGTAGGTTATCAACCATAATTACGGCACCTTCATGATGAGCAATCATATATTTGAGAAATGCACGGTCAAAGGCTTCCCCTTTTTGTTCGGCCAAATCATTGAGCTCTTCTTGAGTGAGCATACCCGGCATGCCGGAGTGATCCATTCCCGAATGGCCGGCATGAGAATGATCCATCTGGTGATGAGACGATACCGTGCTCCCGGCTGACTCCATCTCTATGGTAAGAATCAACCCGTCGATTTGAACATCGGGCACCGGTTGATTCCTGTCGCGCAGCCATTTCTGCATCGATTGAATCTCATCTTTCTGAGCATTGATGATTCTTGATGCAAGCCTTTGAATGGCCGGTCCGGCATTGTTTTTGGGAGCCAGGTCAGACATGATCAGAGCCTGTGCATGATGAGCAATCATCCCAACCATAAAATCCACATCGGCTTGCGTAAAATCCATTTTGGAACTATCAATTCGGGACCAGTAGAGTTCCTCGAGATGTTCCTCTTTGTCGGTACTCTCCGGTTTGATGAGACCGTGATCCGGATTCTCGGATACTTGTTCAGATCCCGTACATGCAGGCATAACGCTTGCTATGATAACGACCAAAATAAAAGTTGAGCACTGAGGTATAGTAATAGAATTGAATTCCTTAGCGAAAACGGAAATTCGACTCATTATGAAAAGAGAAATAAGATGATATTATTGAATGTTGAGGCAACGTTATTTTGCGCCCTTGTCTGTAGGCACAGTAATATAAGAAGAGAATGGGTTAATATTTACTGAATCAGCCCGTAAACAATCATTTTTAGAAAAATTTACATGAAATCTAAGCTGGTTTTCATTTTGAGATGTTGCCAACGAAAAAATGGTAGTTGAGGAACCGTGTCGTCCTCTCCGGGACTTATTTATTATGAGCTTATTTACTTTAACCCCGGCTGAAGCCGAGGCCTACTGCCTACCATCCCGATGGGATTTGTATTGAAAGGTAAATCCAGGTTTTTCCTTTCTTCCCGAATGCTGCCCATTGTTTCATTCTGAACAATTACTTCCTGGAAAAAAGATCCAATACTACACAGTCAGACAATAATCCCGAATCCGCCTTTGGCGGATAAAAGAAAGTAGGCCCCAACTTCAGTTGGGGTTGGACGCAGTAGTGCCTGCAAGATAGTCCCGTCATGGACGGTACCCAAACCACGTAAAATTGTGAGGGGAACAGATCAATTGGGTTTTACATCATTGCTCCAACTCCTCAAAATAAAACTCAGGCGAAATCTATTTCCAGTTCCCAATCTGTTTTGTTGCATATCCAACCCTCAGGCAAAGACAAGACAATTTTGCTTTCAAGTCCCTCTTTCCAAGGAATCCCGTTGCGGCAGAAGGGGAGGACTTTTAACGTATCCAGCCTCAAATATTTCATATTGAACTCACATCAATTAATACCCAATCGCCTGACCGTCTTTCCGGGATTCTGAAGCCCCGTAATAAAACGTACCGTCAAACAGAATACCCTGGAAACCACCAAAACGCTCGAAACCGTATTGTACTTCGTGGCCCATTCTCATCAGCTCCCGAACTGTTTCATAACGAAACCCTGACTCCAATTCGGTTTCCCCCACACCACTTCCCGAATGACGAATTCGCGGGGCATCACTCGCTTCCTGCAGGTTCATCCCAAAATCAATCAAATTCAGTACAATTTGAACGTGGCCCTGCGGCTGCATCGATCCGCCGGTTAATCCAAAACTGACGTAAGGCTCTCCATCTTTTGTGATAAACGCAGGGATGATGGTGTGAAACGGCCGCTTCCCGGGCGCATACGTGTTTACATGATTTTCCTCAAGCGTAAAACCCGTCCCTCGATTTTGCAGTGCAAATCCCAAATCCGGGGGAGTAATCAGGGAACCGAACATCCAGGAATTACTTTGAATCAGCGAAACCATATTTCCTTCATCATCGGCTACTGTCAGGTAAATAGTGTGATTATTCTCTTCCAACCCGGGGCCGTAATCCTGAACCCAGTCGTCACGAATTTCTTCTCTGCGCAAATCCGCATATTTCTTGGATAAAAGAGTATCGATGGGAAGATCACTAAAATCAGGATCGCCATAGTATTCACTCATATCTGCATAGGCCAGTTTTTTGGCTTCCGTGTAATAATGAACATGCTCAGGACTGCCAAAACCGTATTCAGACAAGATCGTATCCTTCTAAAATATTTAGGATCTGCAGAACGGACATCCCCTGTGCATTCGGCGGAATCTCCCACACATCATACCCGCGGTAATTTACCGGATACCGGATCAACCCATTTTGAGGAGTGATTTTCAAAATCTTCCAGGCTGAGATATCCACCTTTTTCCTGCACGTGCTCTACAATTTTTTCCGCAATCTCACCTCTATAAAAAGCGTCCCGGCCTTGGTTTGCAATCATCTCATATGTTGCGGCCAACTTTCGGTTGATTCTCACATCTCCTTTATCATGAAATTCGCCATCCGGCCGATATAACTCGCTGAAATTGGGCAGATCCTCTTCCCAGTCAAAATCATCCGGCAATCCATATCCATGTATAAGATCCCGTTCGAGGTAATCATACATTTCAGCGATTGTGGATGTGACCGCAATTCCCTCACGGGCATAATCGATGGTTGGCCGGAGAAGTGATTCCATATCTAATTTTCCGAACCTTTCATTCAGCTCAAACCATCCGTCAACAACACCGGGAACGGTAACTGAATGCGGACTGGATGCCGGAATACTGTTCAATCCTTCATCCTTCAGATCCTGAAACGTCAAATTCATTGGTGATTTTCCGCTGGCGTTCAGCCCAACCAGTTTTTGATCCTCCTCACTCCAGACAATCACGAACATATCGCCGCCAATTCCATTCATGGCAGGATCAGCAAATCCCAGGAAAGCATTTGCTGCAATGGCTGCATCCGCGGCGGAACCACCTCGCTTAAGAATATCAATCGCAATTTGACCGGCTAATGGATGATGGGTAGCCACCATCCCATGACGGGCAATTACCTCCGAGCGGGTTGCAAAAAGTTCGCCGGCAAGGCGGTCTTGAGATTTTACTTGATTTGAAAATAATGGGAATAGAAGCGATAGAATAAAAATAGATTTGAGATATCTGAGCATAAAGATCGTAAGAATTGATTATTTGTCTGAGTCAGACAATATCCAAGAAATGTGGATAAAATTCACAAAGAATGTTTTTAAAATTTGTTACTAAAGCATCTATCAATACTTCGATTCGACTGGTTAGTATGTTGAGGTGTAGCCGCTCGAAAAAATGGTTAGGGATTCTTTGTCGTCCCTTTCTGGGACTTTTTTGTTATGAACTTATCTCTTTTTAACCCCGGCTGAAGCCGAGGCCTACTGCCTGTCGTCCCGCACGAGCGGGACTTATATTGAAAGATGGTTCATGTTTGCGTCTCATTCCAAGTGATCGGTTTTATTTTATTTAAGAATTGATCCAAATAGTTGAAAGACGAGAAAATGTTTGAATAAGACAGACTCAGGCAAGATCCTAAATCCGCCTTTGGCGGATGATAGAAAGTAGGCCCCAACTTCGTACCTGTTTAGCGGTCTGACAAACAAAAAAGTCAATCTCTTGGCACAGACCGTTGTTTCTCCCTCTCCCCTTCGCCCCTCTCCCGCGGTGGGAGAGGGGTTGGGGGTGAGGGCGATACGGTGAAATGTAGGAGCAGGTTCAGCCTGGAACCAGATGTTTTTAGCGCTAAACATGTATTCAACTTTAGTTGGCATTAGACGCGGTAGCACCTGCAAGAAAGTCCCGCCAGGGACGGCATCCGTACCCGTGAAATTGTGAGGAAAAGAAATCAATGGACTTTCCATCATTTCAAATTCTGTAATCTTAATTGTTCGCCATTATCTGAAATTCAAGTTACATTTCACGGAGATGCATTCTGCACAACATATTCTATATGATGAATCAATCAATCGATAAAATCATAGAAAAAACTCTTGAACAGTACCCGGTGATCTCCTTGGGAATTCTTTACGGCTCAACCGTTACTGGTAAAGAACGGCTGGAAAGTGATGTAGATCTTGCAATCGCTGGCGAAGAGTCATTTTCCAAAGAAATTCTGATCCATATTATTGAAGAATTAGCAATTAAATTGAACCGACCTGTCGATCTTGTGGATCTCAGTGAAACTACCGGTACGTTACTACATCAAATTCTTACCAAGGGGAAATTGATCTATTGCACGGACCGAACTCTTTATGCAGAGCTCATTAAAAAGATGGTATTCAATCAGGCAGATATGATGCCCTACCATAACCGAATCTTAAAAGAAAGACGAGAACAATGGATCGAAGAGTCATAGAGGAAAAACTGGAATCACTGCGAAGGTGTTACAGACGGATCGAAGAAAAAAGACCCGATTCTGCCGAAGAATTTCAGGATAACTATGATCTGCAGGATATTGTTTCTGTAAATATTGAAAGGGCTGTTCAGCTATGCGTAGATATTGGCACTCATATTATTGCGGAATCGGATTATTCTGCTCCCTCCAGTTTGGGTGAAACCTTTGAGATTCTTGAAAAAATGGAAGTCACTCGAATCCTCGAATAATTGCAAACCAAATGAAAAAAGCCGTCGGTTTTAGAAATATCGCAGTCCATGCGTACAGGAAAATTAATTGGGACATCGTTTTTCATATTAGCCATGAAGGTTTGGACGATTTAAAAGCTTTTGCCAAAAGAATTCACAAACACATCTCCTCCTGACGGCTCAAACGCCTTCAAGTTAATCATTCAAATTATTCGTTAAAAAGCGGAAACGTTTCTGAGGGTACGTGCTCAACCTGGAAAATGCTATCCATCTTAGCTACAACATCCGGATGTTGCTCTGCTATATTATTTTCTTCACCAAGATCCAGTTCTAAATTATAAAGTTCGATCGGAGCCTTTCTATTCTCCCGAACATCCAGTCGTACAGCTTTCCAATCCCCTTTTCGAATCGCCTGTTTGCCACCCCGGGCCGGAAATTCCCAGTAAAGATACTCGTGTGATTCCTGGTTACCGGTTCCGAAAAGTTCTGGCACGAATGATATACCATCAACTCCGGGAGGTGTGTTCGTTCCGGCCAATTCGGCAAATGTTGGCATTATATCCTGAAAAGCTGAAATGTGATCACTGGTCTGTCCAACGCTGATTCGCCCCGGCCACCAGGCAATCATGGGGACCCGAATTCCGCCTTCGTACAAATCGCGTTTACCACCTCGCAGATCTCCATTGGAATTGAGCATCGAGTAATGATATCCGCCCTCTGAGTAGGAGCCGTTATCACTTGTAAAAATGACCAGCGTATTTTCAGCAATCTGTAATTCCTCCAATCTGTCCAGAATTTCACCCACCTGATAATCCAGATAGCTGACCATCGCCGCATAGGTGGCTGCCGGTTTATCCGTGTACACATAGTGATTTTGAGGAGTCGGCTCTTCTTCAAAGATACTTTCTCCATTTTCATCCAGATACATTTCTAAATACTCCTCCGGAACTTCCAGCGATGCATGTGGAATTTGGGAAGGATAATAGAGAAAAAATGACTGCTCTCTATTTTCTTCGATAAAGGAAAGTGCCCGTTCATGAATAGCCTCGGGAGCGTAGATTTCTGCCGAGATTGGCGGACCGGAACCGGGATGCGGAAAATCTTCTGTTGAGGTATTTTCTACGCGGTTCCCCTCCAACGGAACCCGAATTGGCTCTTCACCCTTTTTTTCCAGGAACAGAAATTCGGGATAGTAAAAATGAGCACGCCGCTGGCCATTGAATCCAAAGAAAATATCAAATCCCTGTAATGATGGAGTACTTTCCGATCCGGGATACCCGAGACCCCATTTACCGAATGCTCCGGTGGTGTATCCGGTCTCTTGCAAAACTTCGGCAATGGTTGGAACCGCATATGGAAATGGAGCTTGCCCGATCGGCTTATGCTCTCTGTTGCCACGTACAGGGGCATGACCCGAGTGAAGACCGGTCATCAAAACAGAACGGGCAGGTGCACAAACCGTACTTCCTGAATAGTGCTGAGTAAATCTCAATCCCTCCTCGGCCATTCGATCGAGATTGGGTGTTTTGATGTTTTCCTGACCATAGCTGCCCAGATCGGCATAACCAAGATCATCAGCAAGGATGTAGATGATGTTGGGTTTTTGTATTTCAGCTTTATGGGATTTTTGTGTACAACCAACAGCAAATGATAGTATTAAAATAAGATGAGAATAAAAGCTAATCGCCTTATACATAAACAATCTTAGTTTACCCTTTCGTATTAAAGTTGTACTCATTATAGCATATAAAGTACGTAAATGCTTAGGTAAGAATAATAAATTCATTTTTTACTGAGCCGCCACGTTTAGAACCCAGGCTTTATATATGAATGACTACACTTAGTTATCAACTAAGTACCTGTATTTAATCGAAATATTATCTTCCAAAGTCATCAATTTCTTCAGGCCAATATTTCTTCATCTCTTCTGGAGTTGGCTCATTTAACGGCCGAACTATTCTAAATCCTAAAAATTGCGCATTGGTATGCCACCATAAACTCTTAGGGATTTGTGGATCCAGCATTTTCCAATCAGAGTTAGATTCTCTTCTCTTATTACAGGAAACCTCCGTTTCAGGATCCATCCAAGACGCCCCTCTGACCGCTCGCGGGTATAAATCCGATGGCTGGAACCATGGATTTACCACAGGTTCTGGCCCCATATTTTGGACTCTGGTGATATAATCTTTATGGTATTCATCAGTAGTCCACTCAGCTACATTTCCGGGGATATCATAAAGGCCCAACTGATTGGGCTCTTTAGTGCCAACTTTTTGGTACCCACTGTTACTATTTTCTTGGTACCAAGCTTGTTCAGCTAGATTATCATTTGAAGCTTTACATACATACTCCCATTCTGCTTCAGTGGGAAGTCTATAAAATTTTCCCGTTTTCGCTGTCAACCATTTCGTAAACATTGATGCAGCATAATGAGTCATACTAATTGCCGGGTATCCATCCGTGCCCATTCCGAAACTCATGTCTACATAGGGAGGAGTCGGTAATGAAATTACATCAGCGTCCACACCAATATCGGCACCTGCTAAATTCTCTTTTTGTAAATTGCTCATCACCTCAGTTGAAAACTGATTGTATTGCTCCCAGGTTATTTCATATGAACCCATCCAAAAAGAATTCACTTCAACACGTACTTGTTGTGAATTATCATTCTCATCTCCCATAACAAATGTCCCGCCTTCTATTGGAACCATTTGAATAGGTTCATTGACATCAACTTTATACGGAACAAATGAACTCTGAGCGTGCAGGAAATGGGTTAAAAGTATAGAAATTAAACATGTGAAGATTGAAAATTTTACGATCGATGTATTAACAGATTCAGTACGAATACTTTGTATCATGAACAGAGAAAACTTCTTTAAAAAGTATTTTATTGATGAAAAGAAAGATATAATAGCTCAATGTACCGTAACTTTTGTTTAGTTAAACATGTTGAACCTTTTAGAATGTTGGAAATAAAGCTTTGAGTTCTTCAGTTGTCGCAGCTCGTCCGTATTCAGAAACTTGAAATGCTTCAGCGTGTTTAATTCTATTGCCAGCATTTTCACCATATAAATCGATGAGCATAGCCCTGTACTTATCTGCGACAGCTACACTTCGATTGATTAAATTATCAATTCTCAAACGTAAACGGGTAGATTTGTCTTCAGGCGGATTATCAGCACGGCCATAAGTCCATGAATCAATGTCAGAAAACTGTGAAGGCATCTGTTCTAACGCCTCTCTTTTTTTGTCAATAACATTATCAATACCAACGACCAAATCTGGTTCAAATGGCAATGGCCTTTGAAAATTATCACTGTAATATAGTACAACAGGACTTCGTGGTAATGGAGGCGTGTCTGGAGTAAAGAATTTCGCTTCTACAAGCACGATCGAATCATCCACCAAAATACCGCTATATCGATGATCAGCATGATATGTATATCTTCTATGTACCATCACGATATCTGCCTGCCAATCACGAATTAGCCTTGTAACTTTTTTTCGATTTTCGAGTGTGGGCATCAATTCACCATCGTGAACATCCATTACTTCGGTTTCTATTCCTAAAATCTCAGCAGCAGCTTCGACTTCTTTCATCCTCCTAATGGCAAGTTCCCCCCCTGACATTCCAAAATGTCCTATATCTCCATTTGTCATTGAAACACATTTAAAAGCGTGTCCCGCTTCCGACCATAATGCTCCTACACCACCTGCTGAAATTTCACAATCATCCGGATGAGCACCAAATGCAATGATTCTAAGTTTGCCTGTATCGTCTTGAGACATAATACTACCACAGCTAACTAAGAAATAAATTATTGTTAAATAGAGTATCCGCATGATTTTAGTTAATTAGAATTTGTTTTGATGATTTTCAGCCTACAACCGGTGCAATTTGATCTTCAGAGATAACACCACCCGGTAATTCCATAATATCAATTTTCCTAAAATGGATCTCTGAACCCTCAGATTCAGGACATATATATCCTTTTTTTCTTTCTGGCGAATGTATTCCATTTACAAACTTACCATTTACTGAAAGTTTTAACGTTCCATCTATACAAACAACTATATATCGGTTCCACTCTCCTGTTCCTTTTACTCTTTTTTCAAGTGAATAGCTTCTGCCCCTTGCAATTTCGGATGGGTTATCTGGAGTCGTTCCTTCCAGTTCCATCACAGGAAACAGGTGACCGTGAACGTATTCGTCTGATCGATTATTAATTTCTGCCCATTGTGGATCAAGCATTTGAACCTCCATTCCAGTTGGGAAAGGAGTATCTGCATGAGGAGTACCATTTGCCCACACAAAAAAGCCGGAATTTCCTCCCGGTTTCATATGCCTCCACTCAATATCCAGTATAAAATTTTCGTACTGTTTCTCTGTTCTCATAACACCGATTGGCTCACCGGTACATTTCAATAATCCATCTTCAACCCACCATGTATCTGGAGAAGTATTCATATCAACAAAACCGTCCAGGTTTTTACCATTAAATAAACGTTTGAATTGTAAATCACTATTCTGATATTCAACAGCATTATTATTATCCCAAAAAAGTGCTTTAGCACCTAAATAAGATGTCGTTATAGCTGTGGTTGATTTTAAGACACGCTTAGTAAATTCTCTTCTGTTCATAATAATCTGTTAGTTAAGTTCTTTGATATATAAATTTTTAAACCATAAAGGAGTACCATGACTTTGTAACACTATTTGACCTTCTGAGGGGGCTGGTCTTTCATAATTTGCCCAATAATTTTCTTGTATGGCACCATCAACTACAGTCTCTCCATTAAGCTTTACCCATACAGAGTCTGAAATCATTCTTATAACCATTCTATTCCATTCACCTACTGGCTTATCGGCAGTAACGATGGGTTCAATATTCGGATCATTATTATAAAGTCCTCCGGAACCAACCCCTTGATGATGAGGATCCCAAATTTGTACTTGCGGCATATTTCTCAAAAAAATGCCGCTATCACCTTTAGGACCAATTTTCCAATCCACTACCAGCTCGAAATTTTCATATTCCTCAATTGTCTCAATGTTGCCTATATCACGAGTACCGTCATATAACAGCATTCCGTCTTGCATGTACCAATGGTTAAATGTCTCCTCGTTTACTTCTGATAGCAGCTGCTGTATCTCGTTTTCATTCATGCCCTCTGTTAATACCGGTATATTTCTTGGATCTTCAGCTATCTGGCCTTTCCATGCATTGAGATCATTTGCCAGCAATGCTATATAACCATCATTTTCAAGCTCCATCGATGTACGGAAATCATTTTCTCCTCTCTCTCCAACACATCCCAAAAAGCATAGAATTGTGACTAATACCAATAGAGAGAAAGATAGTTTGTATTGATTCATAGGTATGATATAAGGGTAATTAAACAAATAGACAGTGTATTTTTGATGGAAAGCAATCAATTCATATTTATTCTACAATCGGAGCCGATTGATCCGCATCCAGTATACCACCCGGAAGCTCCATGATATCAATTTTTCTAAAGTGTACTTCAAACCCTTCTGACTCCGGGCATATATAACCCTTTTTGCGCTTTTCAGATCGCATACCATTAATAAACTTCCCATTTACTGAAAGTTTAATTACACCATCTACACACGTTAGTAAATATCTATTCCACTCACCTGCGCCATTTACCCTGAATTCAGCAGGATTACTTCTCGACGGACTTATTTCAAATGGATTATCCGGTGTAGTACCTGTTAAACCACTGACAGGAAACAATTGACCATGTGCATAATCCTCAACGATGTCACGAATTTCTGCAATTCCCGGGTCAACCATTTGAACCTCTATACCTGTTGGAAAAGGTCTTTCTTCGTATGGTTCTCCATCTGCAAGAATGAAAACACCGGAATTCCCCCCTGGCTCCATATGTCTCCATTCTATATCAAGAACAAAATTCTCGTATTGTTTTTGAGTGCGAATGACTCCTATGGGGTCGCCAGTACATTTCAATATGTTATTCTCCACGTACCAGGTATCTTCAGACGTGTTTACATCAACAAAACCGTCCAAATTTTTTCCATTAAACAATTTTTTGAATTTGAGAGTATCTGTTTTCTCATCCCGAACTCGGTCGCCCAACTTCGTCAAGGCATTTACGCCTCCAATCGAAAGTGATCCATATAGAAGGTTTTTAGTGAATTTTCTACGATTCATGGGCAATGATGCTTTGTCTATGGGGTTTAAAAAGATGAGAAATTTTACTTTACGAATATCGGTCAGCAGGGGCAGGTGAATTTCCCTGCACCGGGGGTTTTTCTATGACACTCGGCACGTCGCCAAATTCATACGTATCAGGCCCAAGTCGCATATCCGAATTTAATATTTCATCCCACGTAATCTCATCCCCGGTATAAGCAGCCATACGTCCCATAATTGCCATACGAGTTGAATTTACCTGCAATTCAGAATCGTTGACATACTTATCGGTTCTAATGCCAGTGATCAGTTCTACATGCTCCTGAACAAATGGGTCTGTAACTTCCCACTCGGAATCGGTTTCATCATCATCCGGATAGGGATATTCCCAGAGTATATTACCATTATAGTCGTATATAGTACCTCCGCAATCTGCATATCCTTTGGTTCCCTTTATCATCTCAATGCGTCCTGAATCGGTGTCATTAATCTGACGAGTAGCTCCGTGCACTTTTATGCCATTCTCATATTCATACACAATACTAAAGTAATCGAATTGATCACCGGATATTCTCTGCTGTCTTCCTCCGTATCCGTATGCCCGCACGGGATTTTTCCCAATGTGCCAGTTGATCAGATCGAGATGATGGATATGCTGCTCTGTGATATGATCCCCGGAAAGCCACGTAAAATTCCCCCAATTACGAAGCATGTATTCCAATTCTGTCCACTCAGGTTTACGTTCAACCCACCAAAGTGCGCCTCCATTACGTACAGCCTGACCGCCAATAATTTCTCCAATCATACCTTCAGAAACTCGCTTGTGAGTTTCTATATAATCTTTACTGTAGCGCAAGGCTGTACCACTTACCATATTTAGTTTTTTATCTATGGCTTTTTTAGTGGTTTCCATCATTATACGAGCACCAACTGGATCTACAGCAACTGGTTTTTCCTGGAACACATGTTTACCAGCTTCAATAGCTGCTTTTACATGTTGTGGTCTAAAATGAGGTGGTGTAGCAAATATGACAAGATCAACATCTGTATCTATTACTTTTTGATAAGCATTAAATCCTATAAAGCAGTTTTCATCAGCTACTTCTACTCCACGGCCTCTTTTCAAGTTATCTCGACATCTGTCTAATTGATCTTGAAAAACATCACCCAAGGCAACAATTTCCAAATTAGGACCCGCATCAAGAAAATTAATGGATGCCCCGGTTCCTCTGCCACCACATCCAACCAAACCTGCTCTTATCAATTCACCGTCAGGAGCCTGTTTTTGAATCATTGGGGCTTTTGGCAGATAGTTGTTTTTACTGCTCTTTGCATTTGAACCTTTGAACAGTAAACCCGTTGCCCCAACTGCTCCGAGAGTGCCCTTTGTAAAAGTGCTCAAAAATTGTCTTCTATCCTGCTTTTTATTCTTCATTTATAAGACATTAAATAGTTGTAATTACTGCTTAATCAGCTGTATCTGTTAACAGGTGCTGGTGCAGTACCGACTTTTGGTGGTTCATCTGGTATATCATAGGATCGACCAAATTCTACCATTTCCGGACCTAACTTCAGATCTGAATTGAGAACTTCATCCCAAGTGATTTCTCTTCCTGTATAAGCAGCCATTCTGCCCATAATTGCAAGTCGGGTAGACTTAATCTGTTCATCGGCATCATTTATATAATTTCCGGTACGAATCCCTGTAATCAATTCAACATGTTCTTGAACAGATGGATTATGTACAGTCCACATAGATTCAGTTCCTTCTTCAGGATGTGGATACTCCCAAATAATATTACCGTCATGATCATAAAGAGTTCCACTTGCATCAGCATACCCCTTTGTACCTGTAATCAACTGTTCTCTTCCATTATCACAATCATTTATTTGACGAGTTGCACAGTGCACTTTTTTACCATTTTCATATTCGTAAACAATGCTAAATTGGTCGAATTGATCTCCGGATATTCGTTGTTGCCGGCCACCATATCCAAATGCTTTAACCGGGTGACCTCCTACATGCCAGCTCATTACGTCTAATTCATGAATAAACATTTCTACAATGTGATCACCCGATAACCAAGCGAAATTTCCCCAATTGCGAAGCATATATTCCATATCCGACCAATCCGGTTTTCTCTCTACCCACCAGAGCGCACCTCCATTTCTCTTAATATCAGCGCCAACTACTTCTCCAATAAATCCATCCTGTACCCTTTTTTGGGTTTCTACATAATCTTTTTGATATCGGCGAATCGTACCACTTACCATGCAAAGATTATTCTCACGGGCAATAGATGCCGTTTCAGCCATCATTCGAGCCCCTACGGGATCAACAGCAACAGGTTTTTCCTGAAACACATGTTTACCGGCCTCTATAGCTGCACGCACATGTTGCGGCCGGAAAAATGGAGGGGTTGCGAATAGAACCAGGTCAACGTCAGAATCAATTACTTTTTGATAGGCATCAAAACCTACAAAACAATTCTCATCCGCAATCTCAACACCTCTTGCGCGCTGTAAATTTGTTCTACATTTATCTAATTGATCCTGAAATGCATCACCCAATGCTACGATTTCAAGATTGGGTCCGGCATCCAGGAAATTGACTGCCGCACCAGTACCTCTGCCTCCACAACCAACAAGACCCGCTCTTAGTGGTTCACCATCTGGTGCTTGTTCAGAATAAGAGACATATGGCTCATTCAAATTACTTGTACTAGCACAGCTGGACAGAAATGATGAAACACTTATAACGCCTACTGAACCTAATGCAATTGTTGATAAAAAATCTTTTCGGGATTGTTTATTTTTCTCCATAAATCAGAAAAGCTTTAGATATTGTTCATTTTAAAAAAACCCGTGACTAAGTGACTGCCACGGGTATTTTTGTATTTATTAATAACCTGGGTTATTGGTAGTAATTGCCGAGTTACTATTCATCTCATCAACTGGGATTGGCCAAAGTGTATCTCTATTTGGATTGAAGCTGCGTGTAAAACCGGTATCATGAAGGTACCATTCACCAGCATCATTTCTGAAAAATGCACCTCGAACCAAACCTTCTTTCTCGCTTGCAATACCCCAGCGATTGATGTCAAATAATCTGAGTCCTTCAAATGCAAGTTCAACTGCTCTTTCGTTGCGAACTATCTCTCTCATCTCAGCTTGGGTTTTACCCGGTGTGATAGCTGGCATCTCAACAGAAGGACGCTGTCGAATTGCATTGATCGCATCATACACGGACTGGTCGATTTCATCCAACTCAATTTTTGCTTCAGCATACATGAGTAAGACATCACCGTATCTGATATGAATTAAATTTATAGACCCGTTTCCTGGATTTGCATTATCATTCTCCCAGTCAACCCATTTTTTCAAATTATATCCGTGGTCTGTAGCACCTTCACTTACCAGAATTCTGTCACCAGTTGGGCTATCGGGGGTAGAATCGTAGATGGAATTGCCTATAGGAGCTCCGGTATAGTAAACCGTAAAGTCCCATCTTGGATCAATATTTTCATACGGATCATCCGGATTTTGAGGTCCTTTAAATTCCATTAGTTCATATAGCTTATGAACAGGTTCTACAACTGAACTTCCACCGATAGAGGCAGCAGAGTATCCAAATGCACCATAGACATCACCACCCTGGGCATATTGTCGATCGAAAATGATTTCTGATGAATTTTGACCAGCATACTGAAAGAGTTCTCCATAGTGAGGATACAAGCTATAGATACCGAGATCCATCACCGCTTTAGCAGCATCTCTTGCCATTGTCCAGTTGTTATTTCGAATAGCAATTCTTGCTTTAAGAGCATGTGCAGCACCAATGGTTGCTCTTCCTATATTATCACCACTATAAGCTATGGGCAGTGAGTTGTTGCTGATAATATTATCCAACTCAGATACTACAAAGTCTACGATTTGCTGTTTATCACTTCTGCCTACTCGCTCGTCGATATTAATAGGTTCTGTAATTAAAGGAACTCCTCCCCAGAGGCTTGATAACTGAGTATAAAAATAGGCTCTCAGAAACCTGGCCTCTGCTTCGACTCGGTTTAAGACATCCTGATTTCCAACTTCGATCTGATCGATATTGGCTATCACGTCATTTGCTTTTCTTATTCCTCTGTAATACCGATTCCAAATACCTTCAATTGCGCTATTAGAGGGATCGATATTACCAGCACCTACATCATGAAGAGTACCCGGACCCGAAGCAGCCCTGAATCCGATATCAGTGACTGCATCAAGTTGTTTAATCATCGTTTGGCCATCGAGTTCACCGTATGCTGCATTTACTGCTGTTACTGCATCACTTTCTCGTTGCCAATAGATATCCTCTGACACAGAACCTGTTGGCAACATATCCAATCCATCGTCGCAAGCTGTAAACAGCGCGACTACAATCAAGAGTGTATATACTAAATACTTATTCATAGTTTTTTCTTTTAAAAATTTTAAAATGTTACGTTAACGCCCATGGCAACTTTCTTGGTGTGAGGGAAGAATTGACTACGCCCTCTGGGTGTTTCAGGATCAAACAGATCAGTCGGAGTAAATGTCAAGAGATTTTCTCCTGTTACAAACACTCTCAGGTTTCTCAAGTAGGACTGATTAATCGTGTACCCAAGCTGAAAGTTTTTCAATCTCAGATACTTCGTATCCTGAATCCAAAAATCTGATTCCTGCAAATTCCAAGTATTACCTGCCGTTACAATAGGCCACGTACCTTCTGGATTTCTTTCTGGATGGTATGTTTCTTCAGCCATGACTGCTGGAATGTAGTTTTGCCAGTTTGGCCCTTCCATTAAAGCACCATCAAGTGTATGCTTCTGCTTCAGAACTCCCTGCCAGAACATCGTAAAATCAAATCCCTTGAAAGAAGCGCTAAAGTTAATTCCGAACTCATACCTGGGGTCTTCATTTCCCATGATGTATTGGTCTCCATTTTCACCAAAGGATTGAGAGATTTGCCCATCTCCGTTCAGATCTTCATAGATAATGTCTCCAATCCCAACATTAGGATTCACAGTAGCAGGATATTGGTCCAAATCTGATTGACTTCGATAGAGCCCAGGAGAACTCAACCCTCTTAATGAGTTAATTGAGTGCCCTTCAGCCCATACCGTAAATTTGTCTGGGAAGAATGGCCCTTCTCCACTAAGGCTTTCAATGGTATTAACCACATCAGACATACTTACACCAACAGAATATTGAAATCCATTATCCATGCGAGGTTCACTATTATAATTCACTTGCAATTCCCAACCTACATTCGATACTTCAGCTGCATTTTGCGTTGGTGGATCTACACCAACCGTAGCTGGTATAGGGAGATCTAACAGAATATCTTCTGTGTAATTCCAAAAATATTCACCAATTACCTCAATTCGATCATCCTTAAAGCCTAAATCTAGGCCAATATTAGTCATCGTTGTTGTTTCCCAGGTAATATTTGGATTTCCTGCATCTGTAACTGCAGCACCAGGTGTAACACTTCCATTAAACTGATAGGGCTGATTCAGGTTATAGATATTCATAAACTGAAATAATCCGATTTCTTGGTTACCAAGCTGTCCCCAAGAAGCTCTCAAACGGAGATTGCTAAACAGATCAACTTCATCCATAAAACTTTCACTTGAGATTCTCCACCCTGCAGAAAATGACGGGAAGAGTCCCCAGTCGATTACCTTCACCGAATCTTGACGAACCATCATATCTAAGATTGGCTTGTACTGAATACCGATCATCATAGGAATAATTCACACGCCCAAAGAATGATCGTAGCCTCCATTCATTATTAAAACAGCTACCTGCAAACTCACCCGGATCGTTATATGGTCTACATGTTCTTTGGTCACCGGCATCCCCTGCGCTAAGATCTCTCAATTCATTATTGAAGAAATTTGCACGTCCTGCAGAAGTAACTTCAGAGCTATTATAAATTTCTTCATAACCAATTAATCCACTTACGTCATGGGTTCCAAAATCTTGATCATAATTCAGATACAATCTCTGGCTCAACTCTTCTTTGCTGTAGTTAGCTTCTTGCAATGTGTTAGTTCCAAACCACCCACTTGCAGCAACGGTTTCGCCTGTAACCGGATGAATCATTCCAGATCTTGATTCACGGAAGATAGTCTCATCCGTATTAATAAGATTTGCAGTAAAATCACCTTCGATATTTAAATAGTCGGTTAATTGATATCTGAGGCCTACTTGTACCAAGGATATCATTACTTAATCGCTGAGTCTCACCAGAATTGGCCATTATAAATGGATTCCATGTACCGAAGAATAGATCTCCTGTTGCTTCTTGCCCATCGGGAAAATCCATTATAGCATTACGGTTAATATGCAGAATTCCCTGAGTTATTCTTTGGGGTCTAAAACCAGGTCCGGTTACATTTCTATTTCGATAAAGCAGATTTGTAGTCAAGGTCAGATCATCCCTAAGATATAAGTCTGTATTCAATCGAAGACTTGCTCTTTTGTTATTAAAATTCTGAATGACACCATCAGTGTCTGTATAATTCATAGAGGCATAAATCCGCCCAAAATCGCTTCCTGTTGAGATTGACAAGGCGTGATTTTGCTCAGAAGCGTTATCTTGAAAGACACCTTTTTCCCAGTCAGCCCAAGGGTATTGAAGTGGATTCGTTCCAGCAACAACATTCTGAATATACTCTTCACTATATGTAGGCTGCCCCCCAGCATTTACCTGGGCTTCATTCTCCAATCTCATCCAATCTTCTTTACCCGCACTCTCTGGCCAACCCAGTAAGTTCTGCACACCTATGTGATTATTATAAGTTACAGACATACCCGACGATTGACCTCGTTTCGTCTCAATTAAAATGACTCCGTTAGCCGCTCTTGACCCATAGATCGAGGCTGATGCGGCATCCTTTAGAACTGAAATTGATTCGATAGCACTTGGTTCAACGGTGGATAAGGACTGCTCAACACCATCAATTAATACAAGTGGATCTGAATTATTCAGTGTACCAGTACCCCGAATCCGGGCTATTGTATTCTCTTCTCCCGGTTGACCACCTCCGTATTGTATTTGCAAACCAGGTGTTACACCTTGCAGCGCTAATGCGGGATTGGTTAGCGGTCTCTCTTCAACTTCAGCTCCCTGAATTGAACTTACAGCACCAGTCACGTCGGCCCTTTCCTGGGTTCCAAACCCAACCACAACCAATTCTTCAAGAAGCGCTACATCTTCTTGAAGTTCAATATCAAGACCTTGGTTAATGTGTGAAGAAGTTATTGAAACTGTTTGTGCTTCATAACCTACATATGAGAAAACCAAGGAAGTTCCAGGTCCATCAATGTCAATTGTAAACGCCCCATCCATTCCAGTAGTAGTTCCGGTGGATGTCCCCTGAATAACTACATTTACCCCTGGGAGTTGTTCTCCAGTAACAGCATCCGTGACTGTACCCTCAACAGTTACATCTTGAGCATAACCTGAAGTCGCTAAAGCACATATTAATATTATTGTTAATAGTAATTTATTTTTCATAATGAATCCTCATAATCCTTTTAGTTTAACCGATCAGCTATCTTTTTTTGAGTTATAATTTACCTATTCGAAAATCGAAAATTGTTTTTACACATATATAATCCGATTAACACCAATAACAAAACGAAAAAAAAGTTATAAGTCAATAAAAAAAGAAAATTTGTTTACAAAACACTTTTAATAATCATAATAGCTGCCTAATATTTCACTAAAACTTTTAATATTAAATTATTTAATTCATTTAATTTAGAATTTTTAATTCTAAATAATTCATAAGACCTGAGCATAAAATTATATCTATAACTAACTTTAATCATTATAAATTTGTTTTTAAATTTGTTTTTACTTTCTTTTTGAATAGACTATTCGCTAAAAAAAACATAATCTGATTCAAAAAATGAAAAAAACCACCGTTGCCCGATTCTGTGTTATGATGTTTTTCCAGTTTTTTATCTGGGGAGCATGGTACACTTCTATCGCTATTTATATGGGTAATGAAGGAATGGGGAATTTAACTCACTGGCCATATACAGTTAATCCAATAAGTGCAATCATTGCACCTTTCTTTGTAGGATTAATAGCTGACAGATATTTTTCAACGGAAAAAGTCCTTGGATTCTTACACATCACAGGAGCGATTTTTATGTTTATTGCTCCTTATTCATCCAACTACCCTCTGCTTTTCATTCTTTTGATTTTCGGTCACTGTTTATGTTATATGCCTACTTTAAGTTTATCTAACGCAATAACTTTTCATCATATCAATGATCAACAGTCTGAATTCCCAATCATTAGGGTTTTTGGTACTATGGGTTGGATCACTGCTGGCTTGGTAGTTAGTTTTGGATTGGGAATATTTGTATCCGATAGTTTAAAGCCTGAACAAACGTCACTACCGATTTATCTTTCAGCTTTTTTCAGTCTTCTTTTGGGTTTGTACGCTTTTACACTACCTCATACACCTCCAAAAGGTTCTGACACTCCCATTTCTTTAAAAAGTATTGTTGGTGTTGATGCTTTAAAACATCTGGGGAATCGTTCTTTCTATATTTTCTTGATGTGCTCCCTTCTTATATCAATCCCCCTTGCTGCATATTTTAACTTTACTCAAGTTTTTCTTAATGATACTGGCTTTACAAATCTTGCTGCCGTTCAAACTATAGGTCAGTTTTCCGAAATTATTTTCATGCTTCTAATGCCGTTCTTTTTTATTCGGCTTGGAGTTAAGTGGATGTTGGGTGTTGGAATGGGTGCATGGGTAATTAGATATGCACTATTTGCTGCTGGTGCAACAGATCAGATTACATGGATGATTCTGACAGGTATTGCTTTACACGGAATTTGTTATGATTTCTTCTATGTTACAGGACACATTTATGTGGACATGAAATCAACCGACAAAATAAGAGGTCAGGCACAAGGATTATTAGTACTTCTTACATATGGTGTAGGTATGCTCATTGGGGCGCAATTAGCAGGAATTACATATAATAATCTGCTTGGTGATGCCCTTTCAATGACTTTGAGCAACTGGGAATCATTCTGGATACTACCATCAATTTTAGCTGCTATAGTGCTTACTATTTTCATAATATTTTTTAATGAAAAGGTTGTAGATGAAACTGCATCGGCCGATGATATAAATATATAACCGATGAATAAAATTGAGACTAGTAACGATATTCATCTTAACTTTTCCAAATATCAATTTAACCGTAAACCAATTATAAAAAATGAGTAATAAAGTTTTTGACATATTAGTAGTGGGATGTGGAAATATGGGTACATCGCACGCCCGTGCTTATAACAGATTAGATGGATTTAATATAGTTGGGCTCGTTAGTCGTGGACCTGAAAGTAGGGGTAAATTATTAAATGAGTTAGGTGGGAATATTCCAACGTTCAACAAATTTAAAACTGCTCTTAAAGAAACCAAGCCGGATGCTGTCTCGATCAATACTTATGCAAGTACACACGCAGATTATACAATTAAGGCACTTGAAAGCGGAGCTCACGTATTTGTGGAAAAACCCCTTGCTGAAACAGTTAAAGATGCAGAAGCTGTTGTGACTGCAGCAAAAAAAGCAGGAAAAAAAGTTCTTGTTGGTTATATAGCCAGACATCATCCGGGATGGATTCGTTTTGTAAATGAAGGAAAAAAACTCGGAAAACCACTTGTTATGAGAATGAATCTTAACCAACAGAGTACTGGCTCTGAATGGCAGGTACACAAAAATTTAATGGATGTGATGTCACCCATTGTAGATTGTGGTGTTCACTATGTGGATATGATGTGCCAAATGACTCAATCAGATCCCGTTCAGGTTCATGCCATAGGTGCTCGTTTATCTGAAGAGATAAACGAGGATATGTATAATTATGGTCAGCTTCAGGTAGTATTCGAGGATGGATCAGTAGGATGGTATGAATCAGGCTGGGGGCCTATGATTAGTGAATATGCATATTTTGTTAAAGATGTTTTCGGGCCAAAAGGAAGTGTTAGCATCAGAAAAAACACATTTGACCAACCTCGTGGTAAATCAGCTGACATAGAAGAACATGGCATTGTTCGCCAGCTTCATCTTCATTCATCTCAAACAGATCAAAATGGGAAACTACTTAATGAGGATAAAATTGTTGATATAGAAGATGAGCCGGATCACGATGAACTTTGCTATTATGAGCAAAAATATTTTCTAAAAACTATAAAGGAAGATATTGACCTCTCAGAGCACTTAAAAGTTGCAGTACAGACATTAAAAATTGTTTTAGCATGTGATGAATCTGTACGGACTAAAAAGATTGTACCAATAGATTAAACAGATATAAACTTACTCCCCGAAAAATGAATCGAAAAAATAAAAAAGAACTTTTACCTAGTCGAAGATCTTTTATTAAGAAAAGTTTTGTTGGATTAGCAGCACTATCTACCGGTACAGTTGCAAGTTCACTTTTTAATGAAAGTGCCGCCCAGGCCGATTCTATTCATTCATTGAATGACAATCTTAACCTTCAGATAAATAAAGAACCGACACAGTTTATTCATGCTTGCATGACTTTACCGTATAGAAATTTCCCGCTTGAACGAGCACTGCAGGGAATAAAGAATGCGGGTTATAATCATGTTGCCTGGGGGACCCGCCACAGAACCGAAAATGGCGAAAATCAACCTGTATTAGCAGAAACCGCAACTCCAAATGAGGCAAAAGAACTTGCAAGCAGATGCAGAGATATGGGACTTGAACCAGTCCAAATGTTTTCGACAATTTACCCTGACCAAGATGATGCAGTCGAATTATTGACCAACAGAATTAAACAAGCGTCCGCAGCTGAATTAAATTATGTTCTTGTATTTGGTCCTACAGACGGAGGTGATCCGGAATTATGGGTATCAAGATTTCAAGAACTTGCCCCTATCGCTGCAGACTACGGTGTTACATTTTTAATAAAACAGCATGGAGGAGAAACAACAGGGACAGGAGAAGCTCTTTCAGGTATTATTCGAGAGCTGAATCATCCGAATATTCATATGAGCTACGATGCCGGCAATGTTATGTGGTACCAATCAGTGGATCCAGTACAAGACATAAAAACGTGTGCTGATCTCATATCTGGTTTTTGCTTAAAAGACTGTCGTAACTTTCCAACAAAAACCACTTCTGCACCGGGTTTGGGTGAAATTGATCACTACCAGCTTTTCTCGCCTGTAGCATTTACAGGAAAAACAATTACACTAACATACGAAAATATATTCGCATCCTATCTTGGGATGCCAAATACTGCCGAAGAAATCGATTCAATGGCAAGGCATTCCAAACAATACATGGAGTATGTGTTAGCAGGTTTGCAAAAAGCATTATCCGATAATAACAACTGAATTTTATTCATTTATAATATCAATAGATATGCCAGAAGATAAACTCAGAATTATTGCCATATTTGCCCACCCAGACGACGCTGAAGTTAAGATGGGAGGAACAGCTGCCCTGTGGGCTGAAATGGGACATTCCGTAAAGTTTGTATCTTTAACAAATGGTGATGCAGGTCATCATGTAAAAGGAGGTGGTGAATTAGCTAAAATCCGGTATAATGAAGCACAAGAAGCTAAGGAAAGGTTGGGGATTGATGAGTATAAAATTTTAAATAATCATGATGCTGAACTTCTCCCAAAATTACACATTCGGCACCAAGTAATAAGAGAAATCAGAAATTGGAAGGCCGACCTGGTGATTGGCCTGAGACCCAACGATTATCATCCGGACCACCGATATGCCGGCGTTTTAGTAATGGATGCAGCCTATTTGGTGATCGTTCCAAATGTTGTTCCTGATACAGAGCCTCTGAATAAAAATCCAGTTTTTCTCTACATGCAAGATCCTTTTCAAAAACCAAATCCATTTAATCCTGATATCACAATCAACGTTACCAAGACTTTCTCTAAAAAGATTGATGCGATGGATGCTCACAAATCTCAATTTTACGAGTGGCTGCCATGGACTCAAGGATTATTAGAAAATGTCCCTGATGAGGCTGATGACAAAAAAATATGGCTTGCTAAATGGCTAACTGATTGGTTGGGAGGAGACAATAAAATACCCTCTGAGTTTATGAATTCATTGAGAAAATGGTACGGTAATGAAGAGATGATCAACAAGCTTTCATTTAGCAAGATTGAGGCATTTGAAATTGCAGAATATGGGCATCAACCCACTGAGGATGAAATCAGAACACTCTTCCCAATGCTCGATACTCAGTAAATTTCAATAAGTAATATCTAAATCTGGTATTCTAAGTAGTTTGTTTGAAGCAATAAAAACGTTTAAACCTTGCCTCCCTTTTGCTTTAAACGCCTTAGAAGTTGTGACCTTTGTTAATGCATACTTCCCTTTTTAATCAGGCAAATAAAAACCCCAATTACAGCTACGTAACTGGGGTTAGATGGTATGAATGATCGTCTCAACAAGTATATAAAACATACTTGAAATATCGATCTTTAGTGAACAAAGCTAATAGGCTGAATAAAATAAGTAATCGAAAATTTTTATACAAATAATAAAAGAAAGTAATTTAAATATTTTTATTTATTCTTTTATTCTAAGATTGTGATTTTTTATTATTTATTTTAACTATGTATTTAAGTACATTCAATATCATTCTTGTTGAACTTCATTGACCAATAGATTATGGTATTTAAAAATACCTCCCTAAAAACTTCGGCTATAAAGTCAAAGAGTTCATCTTTATACAAAATGCTGATTATTTCTTTTTTAATTTTTTTAGCAGTATTCAATACCTCTACCTTGGTTGGACAGGCACTTTCTACCCTACAGGTTCAGAAGACTGATGACTTTTCAGTAACTGGAGATGGATCATCCCAAAACTGGTCCAAAACGAATTGGATTGAACTAACACAGCGGACAAACCACGAGAATGACAGCAAAAGGAAAACATTCGTTAAGGTTCTTTATTCAGACACTGGAATTTACTTTCTATTTCGATGTGATGATGACCTGATTTCTGCATCAATTACCTCTCATTTTGAGGAGATATGGAGAGAAGATGTTGTGGAAGTTTTTCTTTGGCCAAATGAGAGTGAAGAAGTGTACTTTGAGTATGAATTATCACCTTTAAACTATGAATTGCCCATTCTTGTATCCAAAACTAACGCTGGGCAATCTCACTGGATACCATTTGAATACACCTATAGTGGTGGTGACACCAGAAAAGCAATTCACAAAACATCTGCCACTGGCGGGAAACTTGCGAGCGGTGAGCAAATTGATGAGTGGAGAGCAGAATTTTTTATCCCTTTTGAATTACTTATCCCATTGAAAAACAGAATTCCGAAATCCGGAACAATCTGGCGGGTTAACATGTATCGTGTAGATTATGATTACAATTCTACCAGTTGGACGTGGCAACCTGTAACTACAAACTTCCATGATATATACAATTATGGAACATTCATGTTCGAATAGTACTCTTTTTAAAAACTTCCGATTTTTGAAGTTATGTAAATATTAACTCAACCATTGATCAATGAATAAAATTTTACTTGATATTCCCCAAACCACAAAAATTCCAATAAGCCTATCACGTATTTGCTACTCTCTGCCGATTTTCATCACAATATTATTTTTTTCCGCTTGCCAAAGTGAGCAAAGTGAAACTGATCAGATTGATAATTATTATAGTGCTGAAGATTTCACATCCGTTGAAAAAATTGATTCCCACGTCCATCTTAATGCTGTAAACCCAGTGGTTATTGAACAGGGCATTGAAGATAATGTAAAGATGATCACTTTGAATGTGGCAAGCGGAGGAATGCAGCCAGTTGCCGAACAACAACGTATAGCTCTTGAATTACGGGAAGATCGCGCAGACCGGCTTGCCTACACATCTGCTTTTTCTTTGGAAGGATTTAACGACTCCGAAACCTGGCAACAAAACACATTAGATTATTTAGAACAGTCCTTTGAAAATGGAGCCATCGGCGTAAAAGTTTGGAAAAATATAGGGATGGAATTGAGAGATGAAAACGGGAATTTCGTAATGATCGACGATCCGCAGTTCGACCCGATTTTTCAATATCTCTCCGATGAGAACATTCCTCTTTTTGGTCATATCGGAGAGCCTAAAAACTGCTGGTTACCGCTTGATGAGATGACAGTTGCTAACGACCGCGACTATTTCGAAAACAATCCACAGTATCATATGTATCAACACCCGGAGTATCCCTCTTACGAAGAGATTATTGCTTCCCGCGATGCCATGCTTGATAAAAATCCGAACCTGACTTTTTTCGGAGCTCACCTCGGAAGTATGGAGTGGAGTATTGAAATGATGAGCGAACACCTGGATAAATATCCAAATATGATTTTGGGAATGGCTCACAGAATTCCACACCTGCAGTATTTAGCCCAGAAAGATCGCGAAGCTCTGCGGGAGTTCTTTATCGAATATCAAGATCGTCTACTGTATTCAACGGACTTGCAACTCTATGACTCTTCTGATCCTGAAGAAGTTCGACAACTCGCGGCTGATACCTGGAGAAGTGACTGGGAATTTTTTGTGACGGATAACACACTCGAAGTTTGGCAGGTTGAAGGAAGTTTCCAGGGGCTAAAGCTACCGAAAGAAGTTATTGACAAATTATATCGTGAAAATGCGAGAAACTGGATTCCAAATCTCGGGCTCTGATTCCCAGATTTACATGAAATAAAACATCCTCTGAAACAGAAACGAAATGGCTAAAATCGACAACCCTCTACTTGACGATTACGGCCGCCTGTTATCTCTCGATTTTTACAGAGGGTTGACTATGTTTCTGTTGATTGCTGAAGGCGCAGCACTCTGGTATGCCATTAATGCTCCCTATTTTGAAGGCAGCATTATGAGTTCCATCGGCGAGCAGTTTCGCCACCATCCATGGAATGGATTACGATTTTGGGACCTCGTCCAACCCTTCTTCATGTTTATAGTGGGTGTTGCTATGCCGATCTCCTTTGGCAAACGATGGGCGCGTGGTGATTCATGGAATAAAACATTCAAACATGCGCTTTACCGATCATTTATACTGCTCTTGCTTGGCATCATGATTCAATGTGCATATTCCGGAGAAATAGTTTTTGAATTATGGAATGTTCTGGCCCAGCTCTCTTTTACCTATTTAGTAGCATTTTTGATCATGAGAAAAAGCTGGAAATTCCAAATCAGCTTCTCCATTGGACTATTATTGCTAACCGAACTTCTTTACAGACTTTTCTGGGTTGAGGGATTCACCCAACCATTCACGCCCGACAAAAACTTCGGTGCCTGGATGGATCTTGTTCTGATGGGACAACTTAGTGGAGGACATTGGGTTGCTATCAACGCACTTCCCACAGCAGCTCATACAATCTGGGGAGTGATTGCCGGTCAGCTTTTAATCAGCAATAAATTTGAAGTTTCAGATAAACTGAAAAAGCTTCTAATTTATGGCGTGGGTTTAGCCATTCTTGGATATTTGATGGATCCATTCATCACTCCGATCATCAAGCGAATTTCCACATCTTCATTTACCATTGTCAGCGGTGGATGGTGTCTCTTGGCATTGGCCGGATCGTTCTATTTTTTCGACGTGAAAAAGAAATATATCAGTACCGGTCGATTTTTTGCGATTGTTGGAATGAACCCGCTTTTCATCTACCTTTTCAGTGAATTTGGTGCAGTCGACTGGCTATACGATTTCATTGATATATTCACAGCAGATACTTTAGGAATCGTTTCAATGCCCGAAGCGTGGATTGATCTAATCACAGCCACTGTTGTTCTTGGGTTGATGTGGTATATCACCTACTTCCTCTATAAGCGAAAGATCTTTATTACTATATAAAATTGCAGAATCACTAATACGTAATCATCTGATCTTCACGAAAGTTCTACAAGGTATGCTGTCGCAGTTTAACTCCAACCAACTTTACAAATTCCCTCTGTTCATCTCTTCAACCGCATAATTTGCTGCTCGTGCCGTGATTGCCATAAATGTAAGTGAAGGATTTTGGGTTGATGTCGTAGTCATACAAGCCCCGTCTGTTACAAACACATTTTCACAGGAGTGAACCTGGTTCCATTTATTCAGGATGGATGTCTCGGGATCTTTGCCCATTCGAACTCCGCCCATCTCGTGAATATCTAATCCGGGATTTTGATTGTTGTCTGACGTTTGAATGTTTTTTACACCAACAGCTTCCATGATTTCCAATCCTTTTTCAAGGTAATCTTCCATCATTTTCACATCATTTTCTCCATAATCAATAGAGAAGACAAGCTGTGGGAAACCCCATTCATCTGTCTCCGTTTCGCTGAGACGAATGTGGTTTTCATACCGTGGAATTACTTCACCGGACATACGTCCGCCGACTCTCCATCCTCCGGGTTCCTGGAGTTCTTGTTTAAGATCGGTACCAATTTTATCTGATCTCATACCACGCGTCCACCCTGAACGGCTTGCACCGATGGAGATGTGATATCGACCCTGGAAATCTGCATCACTTTCTTGTTCAAAAACATTTCTGAACGGTGGAATCAGCGGACCGGTTGGCCTTCTTCCGAAATAGTATTTGTCATCAAAGCCGTCGATGGTTCCACTCATTCTGCCACGGTAATTGTGGAAGCCTATATAATGGCCTAAAACACCACTGTCATTACCAAGCCCATTTGGAAATCGCTCAGACTTGCTGTTCAGCAAAATCATATTGGAGTTGAGACATGCCGCATTCACAAAAATGATCCGCGCATAATATTCCGACATCTCTTTTGTATTCGCATCAACAACTCTTACTCCAACAGCTTTCTTTTTGTCCTTATCATAAATAATGGAGTGGACTACCGAATGCGTACGAATCGTCAGATTTCCTGTCTTCATCGCCCAGGGGAGCGTTGTGGAATTAGAACTAAAATATGCTCCATATGGACATCCACGCTGACACAGATTTCTTGCCATGCACTGTCCGCGGCCTTGTTGCCGGTGAATGTCTTGTACTTGTGTGAGATGCGCACATCGGCCCTGGATAAAGTATCGATCCTTAAATGAAGATTCGATCTTCTCTTTCATATGCTCCTCCACACAATTGAATTCAAAGGGTGGCAAAAATTCTCCATCGGGAAAATGTTCAAGGCCATCTTTATTTCCACTCCATCCGGCAAACTTTTCAACCTTAGAATACCATGGAGCTAAATCATCATATGTAATCGGCCATTCGATACCGTAGCCGTCTCGCCCGGGTGCTTCAAAATCGTACTTGCTCCACCGCTGGCAGCCTCGCGCCCACACCAGAGATTTACCGCCTTCCTGATAACTGCGAATCCAGTCGAATGGTTTTTCCTGGATGTACGGTTGCTCCTCATCCTTCACGAAAAAGTGCTCGGTTGTTTTATCGAAAGCATAGCACTTGGCAATAATCGGGTTCTTTTCGAGCATCTCTTGTGGCAACCTTCCCGCATTATCAATCTCCCAGGGATCTTTCATTGCGGTGGGATAATCCCCATGCTTCACCGGGCGACCTCGTTCAAGTACGAGAGTTTTCACTCCGTTATCACAAAGCTCCTTGGCGGCGTAACCGCCACTCATTCCGGAACCAATTACAATTGCATCAAATGTTCGTTCATCCTGAGACTTACCAATATATTCCATTAAGAGCAGTAACTTTTACTTCTTGTTCACTTTGTAGGGTAATCATTAAACTAGTATTCGGCTATAAAAGTATATCAAAAAATGCCGGGAAACCACTTTTCTGCATTTTTCATATAAATTTTATCAATTAAAACACCCCTTACATATTTAATCCGTTAACTATCTATTCACCCATTATTTGCAGAGCATTTTCACGATAGATTTTTCGTAGTACTTCATCGCTTAAATCCAACCCATACATCGGCCATTTATATCCCACAAGATCCGTGATGTAGAAATGCTCATCGGCGGTTTGGAGAACCCGAAATGTCATTTTAAACATCTCTTCGGTGGTGGTGTTATTTCCGTACGGTTTAGATGGATCATCCGGAAAAGTCTCGAAACCATAATCGGTTCCATAGACAATTCTATCCTGGTATTCTTCAAAAAATGCAGCCGTTGCCCTGGGAATGGTAGAAAATTCTCCAAAACGGGCTGACATATCTCCATACAAGTTTTCATGTTTATCAAACAGATCTGCTAAGAGAGAAAAATCATTGCTGGTATTCGCCAAGTGAGCTGCTACAAATGTCGTATTGGGGTGTCGCTCTAACGTGTTGTCTAAGATTTCAATCATCCCGTCATGGCCAACAATTTGATCCTGATTTTGAACTCGCCAGGTATACGCACGAGTCAAACCGTCGTTTGTGGAATCCATCGGTTCATACATCCAGATGGGTTCAGCAACATGTAGATTTACTATGAAATCTAACTCGGCGGCAACCTCAAAAATTGGATCCATTCGTGGATCATCCGGATGCATTCCTGGAGCTAAACCAGGGCCTTTATCATGAATTTCACCAATTCCAACAGCTCCCATTTCAGCAACACGCCGGAGTTCATCAACAACTGTCTGAGCCCAACCTTCCTCTTCGTATCCGGTGTAATCAAGCCCCACATAAAGATCAAAGCGATCAGGGTATTGTGAATAGAGTGTATGAAGTTCATCAAACCTCTCACCTGTTGCACCGGTTAAAACAACAGATCGTTCAATTCCAACTTCATTCATAATTGCAACACGTTCTGCCACTTCTTCCTCTGTTTTTGCATACGCATGAGCATGCAAATCTATGACCGGATATTTTGCTTTCGTGATATTTGTTTTTTGTACATTATAAACTGATTCGGGCATCCAGTCTTTCAACAGAAGAGTATCCAAAAGCCCACCCTCGTTAGTCTGAGTATTATACTGATCCTGACCCTCTTGCTGGGTGCAACTGTGTATAAACAATCCTGCGATACTTAGTAATAGTATCGTTACAATTACATTTTGTCTTGAATAGCTCATCATTGTACTCCGTATTAATTCTATGTTTAAATTATTTAGGCATCCACATTTTCTTAATTCAAAAAAAATATGGATGCCTTGAACACGTCAATTTTTAGTCTTCTTTGGTTGATACGCTAATCAGGCATCCATAAAAATCGGAGTCCTTTCTTTCCATTTTCCTTTTGTAAAATCTGGAAAATCAACCGGGCGTCCGTTATTTGCAACGGAAGCCTCAGTAACAGCAGAAACAGCGCTACTTGTGACAGAGTCATAGGTATCGATGTAAGGCTGGATTCCTTCATTAATCGCCGTAATCAGGTTATGCCAATTAATAGGTGTCTGGTCCATGCGTCGGCCATGTCCCTCAATAGCACCACCAATACGTGGTGGTGGGTTATAATTCTTCAACATGGGATGTTCGTACTCTTCAAGGTACGGCTCGGCTGATTCCCACTCATGAGATTCCGGACTTGGTCCCTCAAGATAGATGGTTTCCAGATCGGCACCATCTTCATACACACCTTTCGATCCCTGGAGGCGAAAGCTCTCCCTGGGGTGAGGTGTATTAGTGTCGAAATTGAGCGTAATCATTTTACCGTTTACCGTTCGAATCAGGGAAGCGTTATAATCACCCTGATTCATATCGCGGGTAGCATCGGGATGATCGGGACCAAACTGTTCTGCAGCATACCGGTTCAGCATAACAGCTTTTGAGCTCATAGAAACCAAAAAATCGATTCGATCGCCGTGGTTAATATCCATCGCCGGCATAATAGTTCTCATAGGATGATCGGGGTAGAGATTTCCATTCCGGTCAATGGAATGTTGGAGTCTCCACGGTTCACGCTCTACGTTATTTTTCACAAATCTAAGGTCATGAACATATCCGTCCTCAATATGCAGAACTTCCCCAAACAGACCTTTTCGAATCATATTCAATAGAGTAACATCTGGAAAACCGCCCAAAACAGTACTCGCCCATTTTCCTGTCTTCTCATAAGTTTCTACAATTTTCCATGCTTCATCGAGGGTAAGCACCAATGGAACTTCACAGGCTACATGCTTATCGTTGTTCATTGCTGCCAGGCAAATGGGAGCATGCCATTTCCAGGAAGTGGCACAAATGATGGCATCCAGATCTTCCTCTTCAGACATTTTTACAAAATCGGTTTCGCCATTGGGACCTTGCCCGTATAATGTAGGAGACGGCCTCCCGGACGCTTCAATCATGTTTTTTGCATTTTCGAGCCGGTCTGCCCGAATTTCACTAATTGCAGGCACTTTAACCCCTTCAATACCAAGAGCAGCACTTAAATGCCAGGTTCCCCGACCGCCAATTCCCACAAACCCAAGACGAATCGGCTGCTGTTGCGTTGTTCTCTTTTTGGCAACTACCGGTTTTGATAAACTCATTCCGGCAAGAACGGATGTGCTTAAACCGGCAGTGGACATCTTTAAGAAATCTTTTCTGTCAAATTTATTACTCATAGTAAAATCCCATTTATTATTTAAACTGTTTGAATCGACTTATCCATTGAACTGCTCGAAAATTTTGAGAGCATTTTTGTTGTAGATTTTTTCCAATACATCATCCGGCAGATATAACCCGTAAATTCGCCAGCGTCCTTGCCTGTGGTGGCTTGGATCAGCATTGATGTATTCATCATCCGGTCTCCAAGAACCGATAGTACACCCTGTATGATTCCACATTCGGGGCTGTATCGGTACCAAAAAGCACCCTGTCCTGATGTTTTATCATAAACTTCCGGGCGGTGTATGGCTGGCGTCCCAACTCACTAATTCGGGCATCAATATCCACATAGATGTTTGGATATTTCTCTAACCACATCGATACTCTGCCCAACTCTTCCGGCAAGTTTGCCATATGAGTGGCTATGAATGTTGTATCCGGATGACGTTCAAATACACGGTTTCGTTGCCGCAAAAGCTCCTCTTTTTCAAGAAATTCAGGGCCGGAAAATCCCCAGTCTGGATGTGCACCCAGTTCATCGTAGCGCTCATTGTACCTGTCAATCGGGGTGAAAAATGCTTTTGGATCTGAGATGTGCATCAACACAGGAATACCTAATTCACCGGCCCTTGCCCAAACAGGATCAAGGCGCTGATCATCCACGCGAATCAATTCTCCGCTCGCATCTCTATAGCGTAATCCAAGTGATTTAGACACCTTAATTCCCCGAAGTCCCGCTTCAACTGCTTGCTCAAGCCTGTCCGCTTCATCTTCACCATAATTCGGTTCATCAATCCTGCTGTAATCAATTCGATAAAATACGATAAACCTTTCCTCGGCAACACTGTTTGAGACTTCCAGATGCTCTTTGTAAAAGCCGTCTTCAGATCTTCCATCCAAACTCACAACTTTCCAAACGCCTGCCTCATCCATTGCTTTGAGATACTCCTCCGTTCTATCCAGGTCCCTCAAATGATTGTGGATATCAATAACCGGGAATTTTGGTTTTGTAATGATCGTCTCTTCCACAACAAGTTGTGGTATAGGTTCCCAATCCAGCAACCTCAGATCACCCGTTACCTGTTCTTCGGTAGGTTTCGTTGATTTTGCCTGGGTTGAATTTGACCCAAGAAACCCCAAACCGGTTAGTCCCAACCCAGCCAATCCTGTTTTTTTGAGAAAATTTCTTCTGTTATTCATTTTAATGTTCCTCCTAAGCCATTGATAGTATTATGCTTGCTCTAAAATCGGTGCTCTGTTTTGCCATTTTCCTCTTGTAAAGTCAGGAAAATCAACTGGCCTGCAGCCCTCAGCTATCGATTTTTCAGTAATCGCAGATACAGCACTGCTGGTTACGGAATCATAGGTATCAATGTATGGTGATGTGTCATTTCGAATGGCTTCAACCAGGTTCGTCCAGTTGATAGATGTCTGTCTGTTTGAGCCTCCATGGCCGCGAATCTCAACAACTCGTTCCGGTGGATCATAATTTTTCAGGATTGGTGATTCATACTCATCCCTGTATTTTTCAGCTGGTTCCCATTCATGCGATTCCGGACTTTGGCCTTCAACATAAATACGATTGGTACCACGATCTCTCAGGTAAACACCTTTGGTGCCCTGAAAACGATAATTTCCTCTCGGGTGTGGAGTATTCGTATCGAAATTCAGAGTTATCATCTTGCCGTCAACCGTTCGAATCAGTGAGGCGTTGTAATCTCCCTGTTTCATCTCTTTTGTGGCGTATGGGTGTTCTTTGCCATATTGATCGGCAGCATAATCGTTCAACATTACAGCTTTGGAACTCATGGAAATCAGGTAGTCAATGCGATCACCGTGATTAATATCCAGGGCCGGCATGATCGTTCTCATGGGATGATCAGGATAGAGGTTCCCGTTTCTGTAGATAGAATGCCATAATCTCCAGGGTTCTTCATCCGGGGCGTGCTTCACAAATCTAAGATCGTGGATATACCCTCCTTCAGCGTGAATCATATCACCCAGCAATCCTTGGCGAATCATATTTAAAAGGGTCACATCCGGAAAGCCACCTAATACGGTGCTTGCCCATTTACCTGTACTTTCGTGCGTTTCTACTATTTCCCAAGCCTCATCGAGAGTTAGCATTAGCGGCACTTCGCAGGCGGCATGTTTATCGTTATTCATGGCCGCAAGAACAACCGGGGCGTGCCATTTCCATGATGTAGAGCAGATGATAGCATCGAGTTCTTCCTCCTCGCACATTCTCTTGAAAGCAGTTTCGTCTTCATCAGCTCCATACAAGGTTGGAGTTGGCTGACCTGATTCTTCTACCCATCGTTTGGCTGTGTACAACCGCTCCGGTTTGATTTCACATATTGCCGGAACCTGAACGCCCGGAATTCCAAGAGCTGAACTTAAGTGCCACTGACCACGGCCACCGATTCCAACAAACCCAAGACGAACGGGGCTGTCCTGATCCAAAACATTCTTTTTCCTTGCGAAAGAGATTTTTGACAAACCCATTGAGGTTAGCATTGCGCCACCCATTGCTGTCGATGAAATTTTCAGAAAATCCTTTCTGTCGTATTGATTGCTCATGCCGATTGCCTTTTTATTTGGTTTGTATTGTTTTGATTAATCTTTGAACTGCCGGAAAATCTTCAAGTATTCTTTTTTTCAATTCCGCTAAAGGGTTTATAAAGCTTTTGGAAAAATTAGCCATCCGGATTCTACCATATCACAAAACCCGGATGGCTTTGGGCACAACTAATCATCATTATGATGCAATCATTATCACCTCTCTTCCTGCAAAATCCCATCATTTAGTTATTTTTCCTTATATTAGACCTTATTATTAGGTATTATTATTTTAACTAAAGTAAATTTATAAATAAAAAAAAGATATATATATTTCAATTATTTATTATTTATAAACTCAATTATTCGAAATAAACATATTCTTTCGTTGGTAGAAATACAGAGTAATAAAATTCAACTGATAAGATTTATCCTCAATTCAATCAGGCAAATCACTGTCTAAATCTTATATAATCTTTTTGAAATAAAAGACTTGAAAATAGATTATTATGTAAGAAATGATATAATCATCAATTGATTTAGCTAATTTTCGTAGGGTTGTGAGTTTATTAGGTAAACTGACAATGTTCTTAAGCAATATTTTACTTTTTTGTAAGGTGGACTAATAGTCATAATCCAGATTCCAAACGATATTCCAAGATTTCTTTTTACCTGGTTCGACCAATTGTGAACGACCCTCACCATTTGCTTCGTTCAAATTGCTTTCAGTTCCTGAAATTGGCTCAAATGCACATTCATCTCTTCTGCATCCATCTTCATCTGGATAACCAAGATAATTCCACCAAATACCGATCGAAGAAAACATATCTGCAGGATAAACCATCCGTGAACCTTCAAGTCATTTTTGATAAGTCCACTGCACAAAATTTGCTTTCGGATTTTGCAGATAAAGCATGTGTGTTTCGCCTACAACCTCGTGAAAGCAAGAAAATCTCTCAAAGCTTTCGGGGATTTTAGATCCAAACAGTTCACCGGCCTTCATTATTAATTAGATGTAAAATCGGGAAGTTTCAGAATCCTTGATCTCTGTCAGTTTAATGAGCGGATGCATTACATGCTGAAATGGTAAATTTTTATCTCCCCTGTTTTGCACTTCAAAACCCCAGTATAGCTGGTGAGTTCTTAAAATGCAGAGTTCGCTTGAAAATAATTGGCAGGACTTCGCTTTCGACCGAAAAAACTATTTTGTCTGATTGAACCTCAGCATTCCACTCCAGCCAACATAACTCGCCATGATCGGGTACGACCCATTCCAGCCCCGGATATCTGCAAGCTTCAACCGAGGGAAAACAATCATCATAGCCAAAAACAGGACGAGTTTCGTATTCACCAAAATCTTTGGAAGGCGGTTTAAAATGATCTGGGCCCGTCGTGAGAAGATCAAACCCATGGTAACACAACCTGCTTATTCTGGCACCGTCATCCGGTTCAAACTCCACAAACCAAGATTCGTTCTCAAACGTCTCTTTCATCATTGGTGTGCATTCGTTACTGATTATAAAGAAGAGAAATAAAAAAGTGAGGCTGCATTTTTACACACAGCCTCACTTTTGGGATTTATATATGTTGTCCGTACATATAGATTTACCCTATGCAAATTGTGTGGTCCCACCTCTTTCCAGCTCAATATCCATATTGGGTTTATTTGTTCGCCATGCACCTGACGTAAAATCAGGAAAATGGATCGGAGTGGCCTCATTTGCCACTGACCATTCGCTTAACGGAATCACCGAACTCCAGGAAGCAGCATCGTACACATCCATATCCAATGGAATTCCATTTCTGAGACAGTCAATCAATCGCCAGGTCATGAGTGTATCCATTCCTCCATGGCCTCCCATTTGCCGGGCCATTTCGCCAACTCGTTTAATAATCTCAGGTTTATACTTTTCGATAACTGCATCAAACTCTTCCTGCTCAAGCCATCCATCATGACTGTTTGCAATTCGCGGTTCGGGATATTCGCGGGCAATCCCTTCTGTTCCACTTAACAAATGAATTCGAGAGTACGGCCGGGGTGAAGTCACATCATGCTGAAGCATAATGGTTCGCCCTTTAAAGGTTTTGATAATGCTGGTATTCATATTTCCCCGGAACTCATTATCAACAAAATCTTCAAAGAATGGATCGCTTTCAGCCAGCTCCCGGGTTCTTTTTTGCATCATAAAGTCGGCACTTGAAACGGAGACCATATATTTCATCTGATCTCCATAGTTAATTTCCATGCTCTGTGCTATACTGCCTAATCCATGCATGGGATAAAGATTACCATTCCGAGTAGCATTTTCACGGAAGCGCCACATATTATGATAGTTGCCTCTCGTAAAATTATGACGCATAAGTTGGTGTATATAAGCGCCCTCAGCATGAATCAGTTCTCCAAAGTATCCTTCCCTGGCCATATTCAGAGTCACCATTTCGAACTCGCCATAGCAAGCATTTTCCATGATATAGCAGTGTTTCTTGGTCCGCTCTGATGCTTCTACGAGCGCCCAGCACTCTTCCAAACTTTGTGCAGCCGGTATTTCAGTGGCTGTGTGCTTACCATTTTCCATTGCATAGAGACAGATCGGGGTGTGCAAATGCCACGGAGCAGCATTGATTATCAGGTCAAGATCATCTCTTTCACACAACTCTTTCCACGCATCTTCACTGCCTGTGTAAGTATCTACGGGCTGATCAAAATCTTCAAGTACCTCATTCAGTGCTGATTCATCTATATCACAAAGAGCCCTGATTTCAGTTCCTTCAATCTGTCTGAGCCTTCTTACATGACCACTTCCCCTGCTTCCAACTCCTATAAAACCAATCCGGACCAAATCAATAGCCGGTGCAGCATAGTTATGCATATTAAAGGTCTGCTCATGCTCTTTTCTAAATTGATAAGGTCCATTTTTTTCCCTTTTTCCAAACGTTCCAAGCCCAGTTAGTCCGAGTGTTGCAAGTCCGCTTTTTTTAAGAAAATCTCTGCGATTGAAGTTCATAATTTATCAGAATTTTAGTTAAGGTTTCTTTTAAAGAATCACATTATATTAAATACAATTAAACAAGAAATAGAAAAATAATTGAAACTAAAGTATATACAAGAACATTTTCTTTATTAATTATTTTGTATTTTTTGAACATACTACAAAACTTTTAAAAGTAATTTATTAGAAACCATATCAGTTATTTTTTAAACAATGAGAAAGCTATTTCTACTACAGAAGTTAATTAAATAAACTAAAAAGAAATAATAAACAATATTTATAGTTTATTATTTTTTATTTTTATTTAAAAAATATTCTTTATTTTCGCTTAGAAATACGAAAATAAATTTTCGTAAAAGATAATAACTACATATAAAATTCAATTTGAGTTTTTTTACATTTTTTGTCTACCAATTCAAATTTTATTATGGATATTGAAAAAACAAATACCATTCATACAAGGAAAGAAATCGAAGGACAACCAGCTCTATGGGTAGAGACTATTGAGCAAACAAATAACGACAAAAGAATTCAAGGTTTTTTAAACCCTCTATATAAAAAAGAAAAATTAAATGTAATTCTAACGGGTGCTGGAAGTTCATCTTTTATTGGGGAAACTGTTGAAACTTATTTTAAATTCATGCCCGGAGTGAATGCAAGGGCGATATCTACTACCTCACTGGTAACCCATTTTAAAAGTCTTGTTGATTTTGATATTCCACTACTCTTAATCTCTTTTGCACGATCTGGAAACAGCCCCGAAAGCAATGCAATTGTTGATATAGCAGAACGATTTAACAAAGAAGTACATCATATTGCTATTACCTGTAATGCACATGGTAAACTTGCTCAAACGGTAAGCAAATTAGAAAATGGACTGACTATTATTTTGCCGCCGCAATCTGAAGATAAAGGATTGGCTATGACCGGCAGCTTTACATCAATGATTCTAACAGCATTATACATTGCCACTTCACAGAAATCAGATGGTCATGCTCAAATTATTGAAAATATTTCCGATAGTGCTAAAAAGGTTATTAAGAGCTGTTCCACAGGATTAAAAAATCTTTCATTCAAGTCATTTGACAGAATTGTATTCCTGGGATCGGGGCCTCTGGAGGGAATTGCAAAAGAATCGCATCTCAAAGTCCAGGAACTAACGGACGGTAAGGTTGTTGGCAAGCACGATTCTTTTCTTGGATTCAGGCATGGTCCAAAAGCGGTTGTAAATAATAAAACCGTTATTGTATTTCTATTTTCGCCAGACGAAAAAGTTTTTAGGTATGAGAAAGATCTTGTTAATGAAATACAACAAGACGGGATAGCAATGCACTGTATGGGTGTTTTTTGTGATAAAAATCAGGCAAAAGAAGTTGAACTGGATCAAAAAATTATTTTTAACCTCAACAATTCAGCAAAAGTGTCGCCCTTCATTTCTGTTTTATATGTTCTCCCGGCTCAAATACTTGGATATTACAAATCACTTGATCTGGGCTTAGATCCCGACGCACCTTCACAAAACAATGTAATATCCCGGGTCGTGAAGGGAGTAACTATTTACAACTGATTTTCATTAAAAATTATAAATTTAAATTATAAAACATGGCAATTCCAGCTTTAAGAAATATTATATCTAAACTTATTACAAAAGAAAATGTTAATAAATCACTTCTGGCTATTTGTCCAAATCCGTCAGTTGATAAGGTTCTTCATCTTAAGCGACTTCAAACAGGAAAAGTAAACCGATGCATAGATGAAAAATTCTATCCCGGTGGAAAAGGTGTGCATGTGGGACTTGCTTTAAAAGAATTACAAACAGATACAAAAATAGCTGGTTTCTGGAGTGGGCCTACAGGAGATTGGATTCAGACTAAATGCAGCTCATATAATGTCCCCAGCGTTGGAGTTCATGTTGAAGGTTGGAACAGAACTTGTTTAACAATTCTAACTTCAGAAAATAATAAAACGGACAATACCGAAATCCTCGAAATTGGTCCCAGAATTTCAAATCAATCTCTTAATGATTTTTTCAAGGTCATTGAGAAAGAGACAGTTGAAGTAAAAGCAATGTGTGTCAGTGGATCCTGGCCCAAAAATTGCCCGAAAGATGTATATCAAAGACTTTCTTCAATTTGTGAACGGAATAACACGGACCTTTGGATTGATGCAAGTGGCAAAAGATTACAACAAGCTCTTGACGTAAAACCCTTCGGAATTCACATTAATAAAAAAGAAGCTAAAGATTTATTGGGGACAGATACCAATCCCGTTGAATACACCGAAAAACTATTAACCTACTGCAATGTTGTTGCTCTGACGGATGGAGCCAATGGTCTTTTTTTGGGATATCAAGATTCAATATTACATGCAGTTTGCAAGGTGCAGGATATAGTAAGCACAGTTGGAAGCGGTGACTGTTTAACCGCTGGCCTGCTTCATGCCTGGTATAAAGAGAAAGAACTTTCTACCATTGCAAAAACAGCAACCGCCTGTGGAGCCGCAAATTGCATTAACCCTGATTTAGGAATGCTGCAACTCTCTGACGTAATAGAGTTTGAAAAAAAGACAACTGTAGAAAGTGTACGTTAACATGGAAAAAAGAAAAATTGATGTTCTGGTTGTTGGCGATTTAAATGTTGATCTGATTTTGAATAAAATCAACAAACCACCGCAAATAGGGGAAGAGCAAATGGCCAGAGAGATGGACTTAACGATGGGTGGCTCAACGGCAATTTTTGCTTGTAATATTGCAAAACTTGGTTCAAAAGTAGAGTTTATTTCAAAATTGGGAGATGATTCTTTCGGAAAATTTCTCTTAAATAAATTGAGGTTAAACCATGTGGGTATCGACTCAATTATTGTAGATAATTCTCTTCGAACCGGTGCAACCATTATTCTTTTTATTGATGATGATCGAATGATGGTAACCTACCCAGGTTCTATGGAGCATTTGTCTGTGGATGAAATTTCAAATGATATACTTCGATCCTCAAAACATATCCATACATCTGCCATTTTTTTTCAACCATTATTGAAGAAAGAGTTAAGTCAACTATTTGAAAGGGCAAAAAATTTGGGAGTTTCAACCTCTATGGATACCCAATGGGATCCCAACGAGCTATGGGATGTAGATCTCGAAAACATCCTGCCAAATTTAGATTTCTTCTTACCTAATGAAGAAGAATTTATTCAGCTCACCAACCAAGCTGATCTTGAGAGTGCATTAAACTCGGTGGCTCATCACGATACTTGTTTTGTAATTAAACGAGGAGAAAAGGGAGTTTTAATGTTTAACAATGGGAATAGAACTGAACTAAAATCACTACCAGTTCCTAATATAGTTGACACGATAGGAGCGGGCGATAGTTTTAATGCCGGATTTATTCAAGCCCATTTAAAGGGATTAGAATTAGGCAAGTGTTTAGAATTCGGAAATAAAACAGCGGCTGTATCAACGACAGCGCCCGGTGGTATTAGTGCCATAAAAAGCTATAATCAAGTATTAGAAACAGCAAAAGAATTTAAACAATAAGATCAAAATCATATGACTTTACAGGAAAAATTTAAAGAGCTTGAAAATGAAGGAAAGGCTTTACTTGCCACAAATTTCTATAACTACGAAACACTTACCGGTGTACTTAAAGCAGCTGAAGCCACCGGTTTTCCCATCATTTTACAGACCAGCCCCAGCACTCTTGATTATCTTGGATTAGATGTTGCCGTTGCTCTTGCAAGATCTGCCCTTAAAAAACACAATGTGGAGGGATGGCTTCACCTCGATCACGCTCACTCTTACGAACTAATTCAACAATGTCTGGAGGCCGGTTATGACTCAGTAATGATTGACGCAAGTGAAAAGTCGTTTTCTGATAATGTAGAGATTACCTCTCGTGTCACTGATCTGGCAAAAAAGTATAACGCCAATGTTGAGGCTGAGCTTGGTTATGTGGCAAAATTAGGACAGGCCCAGGAGAAAGAATCAGGCTTCACAGATCCGGATGAAGCAAAGAAATTTGTTGACCTAACCGGTGTCGATGCGTTGGCTGTGGCCATCGGATCGGCACATGGTTTTTACAAAGCGGAACCCAATCTCGACCTGGATCGATTGTCCAAAATTAATAAAGCCACACCTGCTGCGCTCGTACTTCATGGCGGCTCCGGCATTCCCGATATTCAAATTAAAAAAAGCATTCCGCTTGGTATTCGAAAAATTAACCTTGCCACAGAAATCAAAGATATGTTTATGAATACCTTGCAAAAGGATCTAAAAGACAATGACGAGATCGATTTGAGAAAGGTGTTTCCTTCTGCCATTGAGCAAGTGAACCACCTGGTTCAGGCTAAATTGAACATGATCAATCAACCGCAGGCCTGAAAGAATCTTTGCAGGAATTCATTAATAACTAAAATAAACCGATGCTATGAAATCTAAAGTCTGGCTGATATTTGCCCTTGTTACCACAATATTCTGGGGTGTTTGGGGAGCGTTTATTGAAATCACAGAACAAGCCGGTTTCCCGGCCACACTTGGCTACGTAGTTTGGTCTCTAACCATGATCCCGCCTGCTCTAATAGCTCTTAAACTTGTAGATTGGGAAATTGAATACGACAAACGTTCTATTCTACTTGGGACAGCCATCGGATTTTTAGGTGCCGGTGGTCAGCTAATCCTGTTTCATGGAGTTAGTATCGGGCCGGCATATATTATTTTTCCGATTATAGCCCTCTCTCCCGTTATCACAGTTCTTCTTTCCATTCTTATCCTGAAAGAAAAAACCAATACCAAAGGATGGATTGGAATTATACTGGCATTGATTGCCATTCCACTTCTCTCCTATCAACCACCGGATAATACTACTGTAGAAGGATACTGGTGGTTGGTGTTAGCTCTGGGCGTATTTTTTGCTTGGGGAATTCAGGGATTCTTTATGAAATTTGCCAACGAAACCATGAGCGCCGAAAGTATCTTTTTCTACATGGCCCTGACAGGAGTTCTGCTCTCCCCTATCGCCATTATGATGACAGACTTTTCACAAGAAATTAACTGGGGTTTCAAAGGTCCTTACCTCGCCTTTTTAATTCAAATATTGAATTCAATTGGTGCCTTGTGTCTTGTTTTTGCGTACCGATACGGTAAAGCCATTGTAGTATCACCGCTTACAAATGCCATTGCGCCAGTTATTACAATTGTAATATCTCTTGTGCTCTACTCCGTTTTTCCACATACGGTAACACTGATTGGAATGATTGTTGCCATCATAGCCACTTTCCTTCTGGCTATTGTTGAAGAGAGCACAGAGCAAGTAGAAGAGATTGACGAAAAAGTTGACGAAGTTTTAGCAGAATGAAATATGACATCACTATTTAAGATTTTTACAATGAGATTCTAAAAACTACTAACTTCCACTTCAGATAGCGACAGAAATTAAATCTCAAAGCATCAAAGGGTGTGAAATCAGCCTGTAACAGAATTCAATTTCTTAATGGATCCGAACTTTCAAAAATATTTTTAAAATTTTTGAGATAATGTTCTGAAATATTATCTCTGAATTTTTAAAATCCCGAAAAACCGCTTTATAAACACTGCTATATAATCGGGTGCCGCATATCCTCAAATCAAATACCTTATATTGGTCTTATCTGATTACAAAAAGAACATTTGGCCGCTTATGAGTTTTGCCTTTTAGAAATGAAAACAGATAAAAGAGAAACAAAGCCACAAGAGTCCTATCCTCAAGAACTGTCCGATATTATACCTATACTTTTATAACCTCAATATTTCGTTTAAACAACTGCCTTTCAAACTCTTCAGTAATATTTTTATCGGTTATAAGACTGCTTATTACATCTAAATCACAAATATATGAAAAGCTGTGCCGGCCAAACTTGCTTGAATCGGTTACAGCAATAACTTTTTGAGCACGTTGAACCATTATTCTATTTAACTGTGCTTCCATAGGGTTAGGGGTAGTTAATCCATGCTCTATATCAAGCCCGTCTACCCCTAAAAAAAGTTTATCAAAAAAGTAGTTACTGATCATTTTTTCGGCATCAGGACCTACCAGCGAATACGACTCCTTACGGATTGTTCCACCTGTCAGCATTACATTAATATCACTCTCAAGATTTCCGAGTTTTAATGCCAGATTGATCGCATTCGTCATGACAGTGAGATTTTTTTTACCATTTCAACACTGGGCAACTTCCATAGCGGTTGTTCCTGAATCGAGTAGAATCGAATCCCCGTCTTTTATAAGCTCTACGGCTTTCTCACCAATTCTCTGTTTCTCCTTTCGATAAAGTTGTTGTTTCTCTTCAAGACTGGGATCTTCATAAACACTTTTTCGCAGAAGAGCTCCCCCATGTGTCCGATGGACGATTCCTTTTTTTTCCAAAAAATCTAAATCATTACGAATAGTAACACTTGAAACATCGAATTTATCACTTAATGTATCGACCCGAACTTTGCCATTTTTTTGAATAATTTGAATAATACTATCTCGTCGTTCAACGGTTGATCTCATAAACTGGTGTTTTTAGTTAGCAGATAAAGCATAAAAATAGAAAACAGATATATCTCAGATTAGTTTCGAATTCTTTTCTTTGGGAGAATCTAAAAAATTGAGTCATCAAAAAAAATAAAATATTCGTCGAGTTCTATCCGCGAGTTAAATCGGTCTGCAATCTCATCTGGATCCATCTTTAGGAATCTCAAAGGATTAAAAAATCCAACATCAAGCAACTCTTTTTTATTCAAGAGTTGTAATGAATGCAGATAGTTCATGCAATCGATCATCGTAGATGAAGAACCCACCAGATATCCGGTTTCAGGATTATACAAACGGCCTGATTCCTTCAGGATCACCTTATTTCCAAGTGTTGAATAGTTCCCGGGAGAGAGACCTGCTATGGGGGAAGCATCACTGACGATAATTGTGTTTGAAGCTCCTTTAACCTTCAGGATTGTCTTAATCAATGAAGGCGGTAAATGATGTCCATCGGTTATGATCATCGCTGTGAGATCATCATTTGCTAACCCAGCCCAAATTGGATTATCGTGGCGATCAATTATTTGAGGGATTCCATTTCCCAGATGCGTCAGCAAGCTTGCGCCAGAATCGGAAAGTCTTTGAAGATCAGCTTGGCTCGCCATTTGATGCCCCAATGAAACTTTAATTCCCAAATCGGTGGCATGTCTGCATAATTCATCGGCACCATCCAGCTCCGCGGCAATGGTTAACAGTTTTATCTTCCCGCCAGACCATTCCACCAACTGATCTAAGAAATAAGAGTCCGGTTTTTTGATCCATTTTGGATTGTGTGCTCCCCGGGCCCCGTCCACATCAGAAATAAAAGGGCCTTCGAGGTGAATACCGGGAATGTAATTTTTGAGATCTGTTTCCTCAATGACTTCCGATATCAATTTGAGATTCTGTTGATAGATCTCTTCTGAGCTACTGATAATGGTAGGGAGAAACAAAATCGTGCCCTGTTTGATGAGTTCCCAACAAGCAAACTGGAATCGTTCTACGGTCAGATCAGAACTTGAAAAATCAACGCCTTTGTATCCGTTTACCTGGAGATCAACAAATCCGGGAATGTTCATTTTTTGCATAAATTAGTTGTAATCCAGCGTCAGCATCGAAGCCGATTCCTGGTCTAAATAGACCGTACAATTTGGATGAACTTGCAGGACAGATGCCGGGTGTATATTTGTAACCTCACTCTCAAAACAATTTTTTACAGCCTCCGCTTTTCTTTGATCGGGCACAGAGCAGACAATATGATTTGATTTCATGATCTGTTTGATCGACATACTGATCGCCTTTTTGGGAACATCTTCAATCGAATCAAACCATCCTTCTCCCATCTGTTGTTGCCGGCAAGCTTTATCCAGTTCCACAACGATATACGGTTTTTCAGTTTCAAAATCCGCTGGCGGATCATTGAATGCTAAGTGTCCGTTTTCGCCAATCCCTACAAGCGCTACATCGATATCTATTTTTGATATAATTTCATTCAATCGCCGGCACTCCTGCTTCGGATTACCACTGTCTCCACTAATATAGTGTGCATCTTTCAATGGCGGTACTTTTTGTTCGAACCGTTCTCTCAGGTATTTCCTGAAACTTGCAGGATGGGTTTCAGGCAGACCCACATATTCATCCAGATGAAACATGGTAACTTTTGACCAATCGATATCAGACTCCTTAACAAGATGGCCTAATGTTTCAAACTGACTGGCCCCGGTGGCCAGAATAATATTGGCTTCTCCTTTTTTCTGAATGGCAGATCGTATCTTTTCAGCCGCATCTGCCGCTGATTGTTTACCTAACTCTTTTTTAGTGTCGAAAATTTGAATGTTCATATAATTATAATTCTACTCTTATAAGCGTTACTTATTTTGATTTGAAGTGAGAAGCTCTATCATTTGTAATAAATTTCTCATTATATGAAATGGATCTTTAACAGGAAGGGCAGCTATTGTTTCTTTCGGTTTACCTTTTCTGTCACGAATCTGGATCCACTCACCTATTTTTTTATCAGGATTTGGAAATGTTTTGAACGTATAGTCGTGTATCTTCTTGAATAACTTGTGCATCTTTTCGCTCCCCGTTAAATGATAAGCGAAATAAGTGGCATAAAGTGCTTCTGAATGCGGCCACCATAATTTCAGATCCCAGCTTTCTAATATCAGTTTTTCGTAAGAAAAATCAGGTTTTTCACAAGTAGGTTCTGTTCCACTATCATCTGTAAACCTAAGGATTCCTCCATACCTTGAATCCCAACCTACATTGACAGCTTTTTCTATAGCACTAACAGCTTTTAAAATATAGTTTGAATGCTTTTCCTCTTGAGCTGATTGTAATACAAAACCCATAGATTCTATTGCATGCCCTGGATTTATATGGCGTTCTAACAGGCTATTAGAACTCGTTGAGGGGTTCATTTGTATGAATTCAGCTATTTTATGGTCATCCTGATAAAAAACGTTCATAATTTGCTGCATATACCCAATTTTATACTCCCTTATTAAATCTTGTTTTGAATGATTGATTATTTGAGAAGTGTTAAATAGACATTGCGTTACGTTTAGTAAAATCATTGGGATGGAATGCGCTTTGAAACCTTCAGGTATTTCATAAGGTTCACTACGGATGCTACCAATTTCTACTCTATTTCGGATACTTTTATACAACGTTAATGCTTTCTCAAACAACTGTTTGTCACATTTTAACGCTGCATACTCAGACAGGCCTAACACAATAAAACAATCTGCATATATACTAGTATCATAGCCTTTCCCAGGAATACTTTCTTTTTTTCTACCATCTGCTGTTAGTAAAAAAGCACAATTACCATTTTCCAGGAAAACATTTTTCTCTATGAAAGAAACTGTTTTTTCAAGATGAAACTGATATTCTTCGACCATTCCGGGTAACTTATTTTCTAAAATCATTCTCGCAATTCTTGACCAAAGCCATAGAAACCTTCCCTGCGACCACGTGTACTTATCCGTGCTTACAAGATTTTTCCCAAGATTGTCGTAACAGGTGAACACACCTCCATGCTTCTGATCTAAAGAATTGGACCAAAACGGAATGAACTCATCAACCAAATGATCTTTATAGAATTTTAGTAAGTCCTCTTTCATTAACATGTTATCTCAAATCGAATTCTTTCAAATTACTTTTCAACCCCAAAATACTCACATTATTCAATTAATCGATAAAATCAACTTCTAAATGATCCAACAGTGTATCCACTTCTTCTGAAACGTCTTTGTTTCTGTTCAGCCAGCCCATCAGTAAAAACAGAATAAAGGATACAAAAAACGGGGTGGCAATTTGCACAACCTGGATCGATACGATCAAATACTTCACAACGATAAAACTCATCAAACCACCCGTGATTGAAATAATTGCTGCTTTGGAATCGCAGTGACGAAATTGTGGCAACAAGTCCTAAAATCATGGGGATGGAAATGGGGCCGACTATGGCAGCAAACCAGGAAATAAGCAACCCTAAAACTCCACCAAACGATTCTGCATTGATGGCAATGACAAGTGTTAATGCCGTAAAGACAAACGTGGAAATTCGTGCCAATAACAGGGATTGGTCCCGCTTCATATCCTGAAATTTCACAGAGAGATTCGGCAAGATATCCCGTGTAATAACCGCTGAAATGGTATTGGCATCGGATGAGGTCATGGACATCGTATTGGCAAACATGGAGGCCAACACCAATCCCACCAAGCCCGGTGGCAAAAGTTCTTGAGTCAACAAAGCGTAGGATTCGGTAGGATCTTCCAGCCCTGGCAAAAGTATCGGCGCAGCCCACATCGGGAAAAACAGGATCAACGGCCAAATCAGATACAGGAGTCCTGAAAAAATAGCAGCTTTCCGGGCATCCGAACCCATCGGCGAAGAAATATACCGGGTAGCCAGGTTCCAGGTCCCGCCGTTGTAACTCATGAAATTAATGAACAGGAAAGCCAAAGCGAAGCCCGGAGTATAGGGATCATTGAAGAGGTTCCCGTGATCCGATGGTAGCTGATCCCACATGGTAAAGATAGAATCAAACCCTCCCAGAATGTTTAAGGTGACGAAAAACATGACAAATCCCGCAACAATCTGGACGATGAATTGTGCAAAATCGGTCCAGACATCAGCCCATAACCCGCCAACGGTGATATAGATCAACGAAATACCTCCCGCCAGCAAAATACCGAAGAGCAGCGATGTTCCGGTAAACACATTCAACAGAACGGCAATGGCAGCCCATTTGGCACCAACATCAAAGAGTTTGAGCAAGGCACCGCTCCATGCCATCAACTGTTGGGTGGGCAGATTGTACCGGGTTTTCAGGTACTCCGTTGGAGATTCAATATTCAGTTTATTCCGAAGTCTCGACCATCGCGGAGCAATGAAAAAAGCGCCAAAAATGGTGGTCACAGAAATGGTAAATGCCCACCAGACGTAAATTGCAAATCCATGCGTGTAGGCCAATCCTGCGTAGGCAACAAAGACGGCCCCGCTATACCCGGAAATGTGATGTGAAATCCCAGACAGCCACCACGGCAGTTCCCCTCCGGCAACGAAAAAGTCACCGGAGTCGCCAACCTTATTGAACGACCAAAACCCGATCACAACCATCACCAGGAAAAACAGCGCCAATACAATCCAATCCAGTTGCTGCATCAACCGCGGGCTTTTGTGAGAACTTCTTCGATAGTGACGGCCTCGCCATCCCGGCGTTTACTTTCATCGGCGGCTTCCATGAATGCGTAGATCTCCAATGTTTCTTCCATACTGACCGGAGACTGTCCTGTTCGAAAGAAGTCCAGCACTTTTAAAAGTAAGGGCTCATATCCTTCGTAAGTTCCAAGATCAAGAATCTCTTCTGAACCGAAGGCTCTTCCGCCGTAACTGTGCGGACCCGATCGAGTACCGCGGAAGGTGCCGAGCCGATCATCTTTCCATTTTCCGGTTACGATATCCGTATCCTCTGTACTCACACGTTTGACGGATTCACAGCCGGTGCCCATCACCGTGTAAAGAATTTCAACACCGTGAATACCATACCAAAAGAAATCCGGATGAGATTTTTCGAGAACTGCTGGGCTATATGTATCGGCACCTAACACATCACCTATCAAATTCTCGTGGCGGACGGCCTGTGCTTTTTCAATATATCGTAAAGAGGAAGATGAGAAAATCGGTGTATTGTATTCTTTTGATGCTTCCATGATTGCAATGGTATCTTCCAGGCTTCCGGCAATCGGTTTGTCAATAAACAGCCGTTTTCCCGCCTCTAAAACAGGGAGTGCTTGTTCGAGATGAGGGTGTCCGTCGTTCGTTTCCAGTAACACGACTTCTACCCTGTCTAACAATTCATCAATCGAATCGACGATCTCTACGCCCATCTCCTTCACCTGTTCGGTGTACTCAGGTATCCGGCTGTAGCTCGATTCAATCGTTCGGCTTCCGTGCGGATAAGCCGCCACTACCCTGAAATCGGTAATATCCGGTGAGTTGTTGATGATATCCGTAAAGGCCGGGCTGTGAGATGTGTCCAGCCCGATGATTCCTATCGGAGTTGGCGATTGCGTGGTTTTCGCTTTTGATAGAAAGGGACTTCCCGCGGTTGCAAGTCCCACTCCGGCGGCAGCTACTGATTTTAAAAATGATCTTCTGTTGTATTCTGACATTTTCTCTGTTTTCGAATTTAGTTGACTATAATCTTTGTTGCATTCATCGCGCTCCTTCCTGCTGTAAGGAGGGAGTCTGGGGAAGGTAGCCCGAATTCAAGATCCGCGAAGGCATGTCTGTTCAACCACCTCTGCTTCATCCTTGGAGGAGGGAATTCTTTGATTCCTATTCACTTGGTAATAAACTCAAGTTCCCCTTCGAAGGGGGAATACTTCTAAACCGTTGGCTTCCAGCCGGGTTCGTACTCTTTGGTCCAATAATTCATCGCTTCCTTATCCCCGATAATCTTTCCATCATGTGGATCACAGTAGATTGTCCGGCCCGTTCGGTACGCGATATTCCCCAAATGGCAATTATGAACGCTGATATTGGCATCGGCGATATGAGTTCGGGACCGCTGACTGTTCTGAATGCATTTTATGAAGTGATCGTGATGATCCTTATCCAGGTCAAACCCGAGACCGGATGTATCCGTGGCATCAACACTGCCGCTTTCTGCACGTTTTATCACGTTGTTATCATTATCATAAACCACGTATTCATTTCCGCTGCCGATCACAAGACTTCCCATTTCACCATGGAAAGAGATACCTGTTGAAGAGCCCTCAATTCCGCGGGGATTGCAACTTCGGCCCTCCCAGGCTACCGTTTTATCATCCGGAAATTCGTAAGTGGCAACCAATGTATCCGGTGTTTCCTGGTCATCCTTCCAATGATATCGTCCGCCGGTGGCTGTCACTTTCGTAGGATAATCAACACCCAATCCCCATCGGGCCATATCCAGATAATGCACACCGTTATTCAGAATCTCACCGGCACCCCAGTGCCAGTGCCACCACCAGTTGTAGTGAATCAGGTTGTCTTTATAGGCTTTTCGAGTTGATGGCCCCTGCCAAAGCTCATAATCGAGATTTGAGGGAACGGGCGCCGGTTTGCCGAATCCGATGGATTGTCGACTATTGGCATACCAGCATCTCGCAAAGTAAGGACGCCCGATAATATCATCCTCAAGTAACGACATCGCCTCCATCACATTCGGCCATGAACGACGCTGGTTTCCCATCTGAACAATGCGATTGTATTTCTCGGCGGCCTCCACCAAAAGCTTTCCCTCCTCCGGAGTATGACTGCACGGTTTTTCGATATAGACATGCTTACCCGCTTTTAAAGCGAGAATAGCCGCCGGTGCGTGCCAATGGATCGGCATGGCGAGAGCAACCGCATCCAGATCCGGATCTTCCAGTGCGTTTCGAAAGTCAGTAAGTCCTTCCGGTTCATTTTCTTGTCCGCCTTCTTTAACCGAATCCAATCCTTTCTTGATGGCATTTTCATCCACATCACAAATATAAGTGACCTCGGCATTTGGATGCCGGGCAAACCCGCTTGCGTGAGCATTGCCCCGATTATTTGTGCCTATTACGGCTACCGTCACTTTACTGTTTTGCGACTGACCTTTCAGTATCGCCGGGGCACCAAGGGTGTATAATCCCAATCCTGCCGCTCCGGTTATCTTTATAAAATCTCCACGATCCATCTTTTTCGACATGTCTGAATCTGTTTTGTTATGGTTAACTTTTTTTATCTGCCTTCCCTAAAATATACAAAGTGAACAGAACAGCAATTGATTGTTTTTGAGGAGCCGTATTTACAATGGGTTTCTTAAAAGATCGAATCAATCAGAACCACTTTATTTTGCCTAAAAGCCTGTCTTCTTTTACTTGTTCCGAAGGTCTCCTTCGGAACATACGCATAGAAGCTCTTCTTCAAGTAAATCATCTGCAGAGTTTAATTCTACTTTGGATGAGATGAAAATGGAAGCAGAGCTTCGGTTTGGCGTTCCGAAGGAGGACCTTCTGAACGAGTAAAAAAAATCACCAAAAATAAGGAATTGCATAAAAAAAGCCTCGCTCCAACAAAGGAACGAGGCTTGTAAACGCGTTAAGCGTATATGGAGTTGACGGATGATTTTACATCATGCCGCCCATTCCTCCCATGCCGCCCATTCCACCCATACCGCCTGGCATTCCGCCGCCGGCAGGTCCGTCGTCATCATCGTCGCCATCCTTAGATGGTTTATCTACAACAACGGCTTCTGTGGTAAGCATGAGTCCGGCTACTGAAGATGCATTTTCAAGAGCTGTTCTGGCTACTTTCGTAGGATCAATAACTCCTGCTTTAATGAGATCTTCGTACACTTCAGTTCGTGCATTGTATCCGAAAGCACCTTTGCCTTCGAGTACTTTCTGAACAACGATAGATCCTTCAGCACCCGCATTATTGGCAATTGCCCGCAATGGTGCTTCAAGAGCACGTTTCACAATATTGAAACCAACTTGCTCATCGCCGTTATCTGCTTTGAGTTTCTCAAACACTTTGAGTGCTCTGAGGAATGCAACGCCACCGCCGGGAACAATACCCTCTTCTACAGCAGCTCGTGTTGCGTGCAGAGCATCTTCAACCCGTGCTTTCTTCTCTTTCATTTCAACTTCAGAAGCAGCACCGATGTAAAGAACTGCAACGCCGCCTGCTAATTTAGCAAGTCGTTCCTGCAGCTTCTCACGGTCGTAATCAGAAGTGGTTGTCTCAATTTGAGATTTAATCTGATTTACGCGTGCTTTGATATCTTCATCTTTTCCCTGGCCGCCAACAATGGTTGTATCATCTTTGGTGATGTTCAGGCGATCGGCCTGGCCGAGGAAATCAAGAGTAGCATTTTCGAGCTTGTATCCACGCTCTTCACTGATAACTGTACCGCCGGTAAGAATTGCGATATCTTCGAGCATCGCTTTTCTTCTGTCTCCAAAGCCAGGAGCTTTCACAGCAGCAATCTTCAGTGAACCACGCAGTTTGTTCACAACCAGAGTAGCGAGAGCTTCGCCTTCAACATCCTCAGCAATAATCAAGAGGGGCTTACTGGTTTGAATCACTTTCTCAAGAATAGGAAGCAGATCCTTCATGTTGGAAATCTTCTTGTCGAAGATCAGAATGTAGGGCTCTTCCAATTCAGTGGTCATTGTCTCACTGTTGGTTACAAAATATGGAGAGAGATATCCTCTGTCGAACTGCATACCTTCAACTGTATCGAGGTATGTTTCTGTTCCTTTAGCTTCCTCAACAGTAATTACACCATCTTTTCCAACTTTTTCCATTGCCTGTGCAATGAAACCGCCAATCTCTTCATCACCGTTGGCAGAAATAGTACCTACCTGGCGAATGCTGTCAAGACTGTCTCCTACAGGCTTACTTTGATTTCGAAGCTCTTTAACAACTTCTACAACTGCTTTTTCAATGCCTCGTTTCAGATCCATTGGGTTGGCACCGGCAGTTACGTTCTTCAGGCCGGTTTGAATAATAGACTGAGCCAATACAGTAGCAGTCGTTGTTCCGTCACCTGCGTTATCGCTGGTTCTGGATGCAACTTCACGCACCATCTGTGCGCCCATATTTTCAACTTTACCGGAAAGCTCAATCTCTTTAGCAACCGTTACACCGTCTTTGGTCACCGTCGGTGCACCAAAAGATTTTTCAATCACAACGTTTCTTCCACGCGGACCTAATGTAACTTTAACAGCGTTTGCAAGCTTATCCACACCACGTTTTAGTGCGTCGCGAGCATCCGCATCATAATGAACTAATTTTGCTGACATAATTCTTTATTTGATTTAGTTAGTATTTAAAATGTTTGGTTAAATGTTTTTTATGATACAATTCCGAGAATATCGGATTCTCTCATAATCAGGTAATCTACTCCGTCAAGAGATACTTCAGTACCTGAATACTTACCATAAAGGATTTCATCTCCTTCAGAAACGGACATGTCTATCTTGGTTCCATTTTCCACTTTGCCGGGACCTGCTGATACAACGGTTCCCTTTTGTGGTTTTTCTTTTGCGGTATCCGGAATGATAATTCCTGAACTTGTTTTCTCTTCAGCTTCGACCGGACGAACCAAGACACGATCGCTTAAAGGTTTTATGGTGGCCATATGATGACTCCTTGTTTTTGTTATTTGTTAGTTGTTAAAATTTTTATGCACTGAACAATAGTGCGTTCTGTGTTGTAGTGTAGCAACTTCCGTACCAAAGTAATATCAATGACAAAAGAATCCCTTAAATTGCTTTTTATCTTCTGAATGAATCCGAAGTACTAAACTTTCTGTCGGATTTTTACTGAAAGGTGCCAAGTTGTTCCAGCCGTGCTGTCAACTTTTCATACATAGATGGTTTTAATGCCTCAGCCCGCAGGTTGAAATTGAACTCATCGGCTGGCAATTCTGCATCGAGTCTTTTTAATGCGTTACTCAGTTTTTTTCTTCGTTGGTTAAATGCCATCCGTACCACTTCCTTCAGATGAGCATCGGTGCAGGCCAACTCAGCTTTATCAAACATAAACTGAATAACCGAACTGTGAACATTTGGCGGAGGTGAAAAAACATGCGGTGATACATCAAACAAAATCTCCGGAGAACTCATCAATTGAGACTGCACGCTAAGTATTCCATACTGTTTAGACCTCGGCTCGGCAACAATTCGTTCAGCAACTTCTTTCTGCATCATTAATGTAGCACTTGAAAGAACCGACCGATGTTCAAACAGTCCAAACATAATTTGGCTGGTTATATAATAAGGCAGATTACCTATCACATGAATGTCTCGATCCTCATCTTCATGCACACTCCAATCGTACTCCAGGACATCTTTGTGAATAACCTCCAGTTCCGGATACTCTTCAGACAAATACTCAACCATCCGTTGATCAAGCTCAATTGCTTTCACATGATTGAATTTTTCAAGTAGTACTTTTGTCACCGCTCCCGAACCGGGACCTATTTCTACAATCAGGTCGTCTGTTTTTGCCGGAATGGCATCTGCAATTTTTCGGATGATATTTCCATCTGTTAAAAAATGTTGGCCGAGACTCTTCTTTGTTCTTGGATATTTTGACATGAAAGTTTGCTACTTTAGTATTGGTAAGAAAACTCTTAGAGACACTATTTTAGAGGAGCTGTAAATTGTTGGACTATTATAATTGGAGGTAACTGACAGCTGAATACTCAATAAAAATATCTATTCTTATCGTTTCCAAATTCTGTTAAATCACATTATTATACTTTAATTTTCATTTGCAATATACCTGAATTTTATCACTTTATAAGTGATTGATTTTTTACGCTATACAAATTGGTAATTTGACTTTTTATTATGGAGCTAAGCCCTTTCGATTCAGAACAACTCGGTATTAAAACTCTGGAAAAGAGTTTGATGAAATCGGAATCAAAAAATTCTTTAAAGATCGGACTACCGAAAGAGACCTCCAACGATGAACGGAGATTATCCCTCACCCCCGGAGGCGTATCCATTCTTACAGCAAATGGCCACGAGGTTTTTGTTGAAAAAAATGCCGGAATTGATGCTCATTTTTCAGATCATGAATACCAGGAAGCCGGTGCAGAAATTTCATACAGTGCAGAAGAGTTGTTCAGCAATTCAGAGATGATTGTAAAAGTGGCTCCTCCTACCAAAACTGAACTCAGCTGGATGCAACCTAATCAGATTTTATTATCGGCTCTGCATCTTGGCCATATGAACCAGGAGTTCATGCAAAGTCTAATTGAAAAAGGAGTCTGTGCCATTGGATATGAATTTTTAAAAGCGGAAGACGGAGAGTTTCCAATTGTTCGGATGATGCATGAAATCACCGGTTCGATGTCTGTTCAAATCGCAGCTCACTATCTTGAAAACAGTAGTGACGGGCAGGGAATAATGCTCGGTGGTATATCAGGCATTCCACCGGCAACAGTTGCTATTTTAGGAGCCGGAATTACAGGAGAGTATGCAGCCCGCACGGCCCTGGGCTATGGAGCACAGGTATTTGTGATGGATAATGATTTAGCCATGCTTCGGCACCTGGAAAATGCTCTCGATCGCCGAATCGTCACAGCTACTGCAAATCACCGATATCTTTCTACGGCACTTGGCTTCGCAGATGTTGTAATTGGTGCCGCAATGACCGAAGGTGAGCGTGCTCCCTGCTGGGTTACTGACCCAATGGTTCAATCCATGAAACCGGGAAGCGTAATTGTAGACACTGTGATTGACCAGGGAGGATGTATTTCAAGCAGCGAACCTACCACTCATTCAAATCCCGTTTTTACAAAATATGATGTTATTCATTACTGCGTACCAAATATACCATCAAATGTAGCCCGAACGGCAACCTATGCACTTAACAATGTTATCGTTCCCTACCTGATTGAACTGGGTGATGCCGGCGATGTTCATGATTGCCTCTGGAGAAATACGGCTCTGAGAAATGGTGTTTACACATATAAAAATTATCTCACCAAAAAAGCCCTCTCTAAACAGTTTGATATGCCCTTCCGCGATATTGAAGCATTAATTGCAAGTCAGATTTGAAAGGAGTAAACCGTGAAAAGGCAAAAGTATACCCGTCTGACCGCTTGGAGCGGTCTGACGGGTAAATAATTCGTTAAAACTACTCGTTAATCTGTTGAACTGAAGCTTTTTAACTTTAAACACTAATCTGTCCAATGCCTTCATCCGAATTAAGTGAAAGTAATTATCGGCGCATTGCTTATATCAATTGGGTGTTATCGGTTCCATTATTGTTGATTTTTTCATGGCCATTCTATTTTCTGTGTGAAATTTTTTACATCCATAAAATAATCTCTTTTCCGGGCTCAATAATTTTTGGATTGCCATTTATGCTTACTATCCTGCATGGTCATGTAACAATGGCACTTGGTGCCGCACATCGTCATCACTATTATTCCTGGCTAAAAGAGTTTCCCCTCACCTACGGATTACTTTTTCATTCGATTATCATCAGCACCCGGTTTCGTCTATTTCTTTTCACCGTGAGTATGGTTCTGCTTTTGATTGGGTTCATCATTAGATAATTTTTGGACCCACCCTAAATCCCCGACTGGCGCAAGTGTTAAGCGAAGCGTCACTTGTGCTCCTTTCCCTTTGCGAAAAAGGCACAAGTGACATCCTTGACGTACGGATAGTAGAATAATTCTTCCATCAAGATAAACTTCTACCTTATTCCAATGTATGTTTTAAATACCGGATTTAACACTTGCGCCAGCTTGGGAAAAGATGCGGATGCAACTTTTAAAACCCACCCTAAATCCCTCCCTATTTCGCCAAAAGAAGCGAAACAAGGAGGGACTTTGCCAAATGAAATGAATGTTTAAAAAAATACAAAAAATTCACTCCCTCCTTGTGGCGTGTCTTTCGCCATAGGGAGGGAGCCGGAGGGTGGGTTTATCTCTAAAAGCCCTCGCCTTCCTTAATCTCATCAACCACAGATGGATCCAGAAGCGTAGATGTATCGCCGAGGTTTTCGAGATCGTTAGCTGCAATCTTCCTCAACACTCGCCGCATAATTTTTCCGGAACGTGTCTTCGGCAGACCGGCTACAATCTGAACTTTGTCCGGTTTGGCAATCGGGCTGATAATCTTTGTTACGAGTTTATGAATCTCTTTTTTGAAATCTTCTTTATTCTTCGGTTCGTCCTCACAAATCATAAAGGCAAAAATACCCTGTCCTTTAATATCATGCGGATAACCAACAATCGCTGTCTCCACCACATTCGGATGTTCATCAATCGCGTTCTCGATCTCAGCCGTTCCAAGCCTGTGACCCGAAACATTCAGAACATCATCCACACGGCCGGTAATTCTGTAATATCCTTCCTCATCACGGCGGCAGCCATCACCTGTAAAATAGTATCCTTTATAACTGCTCATATAGGTTTGAAGGTATCGCTCGTGATCTCCCCAAACGGTTCGTGCAATCCCGGGCCATGGATGTTTGATACAGAGATTTCCACTTACACCATTTCCTTCAATCTCCTTGCCGTTTTCATCCATTAAGACCGGTTTAATTCCGGGAAGCGGCAAGGTTGCAAAACCGGGTTTTGTTGGCGTAATTCCCGCAAGTGGTGAAATCATGATGCCGCCAGTTTCCGTCTGCCACCATGTATCCACAATGGGACATTTTCCGCCGCCCACATGATCGTGATACCAGTGCCAGGCTTCTTCATTAATCGGTTCACCTACACTTCCAAGCACTTTCAGAGAACTCAAATCATATTTCTTCACAAAGTCTAAATCATAACTCATCAGGGCCCGAATGGCTGTAGGCGCGGTGTAGAAATGAGTGACTTTATACTTCTCAACCACTTCCCAGAATCGTCCTGCATCGGGATAAGTCGGTACACCCTCGAAAATAATTCCCGTGGCTCCGTTGAAATAGCGGACCATAAATAATGTAAGAGTGTCCCGTAATCCATCCCGCATCTGCCGTACACCAATAAATATCCTCCTCTGATACCTGGAATACATTCCGGAACGTGTAACTTGTATAAACCATATATCCGCCGCAGGTATGAAGAACACCCTTTGGCTTACCGGTTGAACCGGACGTATACAGAATAAAGAGCGGATCTTCGGCATCCATCTCAACAGCTTTATGCTCTTTGGATGCATTTCGAATCAGCATATGCCACCATTCATCGCGGCCCTCAACCCAGCCGATCTCCCGGTTCGTACGCTGACATACGATTACGTTCTTAACCGTCGGGCAGTCTTCAAGCGCTTCATCAGAGATATCTTTCAGGGGAACATGCTTGTCTCCGCGACGAAGCCCATCATTTGTAATCAGCATTTTGGCATCGCAATCGTTGATTCGCTCAGACAGCGATTGCGCAGAAAATCCGGCAAACACGATGGAATGAACCGCACCAATTCGCGCACATGCCAATGCTGAGATAATCAGCTCCGGCGTCATCGCCATATAGATACAGACGCGATCGCCTTTTTCAATTCCTTTACTTTCCAGTACATTTGCAAACCTACAGACATCCTCATACAACTGTCGATAAGTAATTGTCCGGCGGAAGCTGTCGGGGTGATTTGGTTCAAAAATAAATGCCGTTTTGTGGCCAATTGTATTCAGGTGGCGGTCGAGTGCATTCTCGGTGATATTTAGTTTTCCACCTTCAAACCACTTAATATCTCCTTTCTCGAAACTACCGGAGTTAACCTTATCCCAGCTTTTTCTCCAATAAAACGTACCGGCTTCATGCTCCCAGAATTTTTTCCGGTCATCTTCACTTTCCTGGTAAACCTCTTTGTACTCTTCATATGATTTAATATTGAGCCACATATTCAGTAAATCTATTTATTTCTATGTTATGGTTTTTAAAGTTCGTAAGCGCTTCTATGTTGACGTTTTTTACACCCATTTTCAAGAAAAAAATGAATCTATTTCTCTTTTTTTCAAGACCATATAAAAAAGACTGTTTTTCAAGAAAACGATTCAGGTGTGATTCATCGTTACTTTCTCTTGGGTTTCCTAATAAGTCCATTTTAATTTCTGCCACGAAAACACAAAAACAAGAATTTTTTTTGAGATTTAGTTTAGCCGTCTGACCGCTTTGAGCGATCTGACGGCTTCTTTCGTGATTTAGTGGCTACAAAAACAACGTATGCAGCAAGCACAATCCATCGTTGAAAACTGGTTTGAGTCAAAGGAGTGGTCTCCGTTTGACTGGCAGCGGGAGGTCTGGAAAGCGTTTCTGGCTGGAAAATCCGGCCTGCTAAATGCCCCAACCGGCAGTGGTAAAACATTCGCTCTTTTCATGCCAACGCTTATGCGATGGATTGAAGCTCATCCTGACGATTATCAAACCAAAGAAAAGAACGGACTTCAACTTTTGTGGATGACTCCCCTCCGCGCACTGGCCCGAAACCTGGAAGAGATTATGCAGGAGGTTGTGGATGATCTCGGAATTCCGTGGAGTATTCAGCGGCGAACGGGTGATGTTTCCTCTTCCGTCAAACAGAAGCAGAAAAAACAGATGCCGGAAGTGCTCATCATTACCCCGGAAAGTCTGCATGTTTTACTGGCTCAGAAAGGATATCCAAAACGATTCAAATCTCTGAAATCTGTTGTAGTTGATGAATGGCATGAACTCCTCGGCTCAAAAAGAGGAACTCAAACGGAACTTGGTTTATCACGACTTCGGGGAATGAATAAGGATCTGCAAACATGGGGAATTTCGGCAACGATTGGAAATTTTGATGAGGCTTTTGATGTACTTCTTGGTGTTCCATCTCCTGATGATGCAGTGATCATCAAAGCGAATATTCGAAAAAAGATTGACGTAAAAACCGTTCTGCCGGATGATGTCGAGAAGTTTCCATGGTCAGGGCATCTGGGTACAAATCTACTTCACAAAGTTTTACCCATTCTGGACAAAAGTGGCTCTACGTTGATCTTCACCAACGTCCGCTCGCAGTGCGAAATCTGGTTTCAGAAATTGTTAGAGGCGAATCCAAATTTGGCCGGCGAGATTGGAATTCATCATGGATCTCTTAGTCGTGATGTTCGAGATTTTGTTGAAGGAGCACTTCATTCAGGAGATCTGAAAACTGTGGTCTGCACCTCCAGCCTTGATCTCGGCGTTGATTTCACACCTGTGGATACGGTCGTTCAAGTTGGAAGCCCGAAAGGTGTGGCACGATTTATTCAACGCGCCGGGCGGAGTGGCCATCAGCCGAATTCTGTGAGTACAATTTGGTTTGTACCCACACATGCACTTGAATTGATTGAAGCAGCTGCATTGAAAGAAGCCGTTCAGGATGAAAAAGTAGAATCCAGAATTCCGGTTTTAAAACCGTTTGATGTATTAATTCAATATCTCGTCACGCTTGCTGTATCTGATGGATTCGATCCCGAGCAAATTTACAGGGAGGTCAAACAAACCTTCGCCTTTCAAACATTGCGGGAAAATGAATGGGATTGGATTCTGAACTTCATACAATTTGGCGGTAAATCTCTGTCCCGGTATGATGAATTCTCGAAAGTGGAACCTGATGAAAATGGGTTGATGAAAGTCTTTGATCGACGAATTGCACGGCGGCACCGAATGAGCATTGGTACCATTGAAAGTGCCTCGATGATGCGCGTAAAATATATGAAAGGCTCAACCCTGGGACGAATTGAAGAGTGGTTCATTTCACAATTAAATGTTGGAGATGCATTCTGGTTTGCAGGGCGGAACCTGGAGTTAGTTCGGGTGAAAGATCTTACCGCTTACGTTCGAAAAACAAAAGGAACCAGCAGCAAAGTCCCAGCGTGGCTTGGGGGACGAATGTCACTTTCGTCAAATATGTCAGAGCTGCTTCGTAAGAAATTACAAGATGCAGTGAATAAGAATCATGACAGTATCGATTTAAAAACGATTCAGCCTATTTTCGATATTCAGAAAAAACGATCCATTCTTCCGGGAAATGAGCAGTTTTTAATTGAAAAATCGTACTCCAAAGAAGGCTGCCATTGTTTCTTTTTTCCATTTGAGGGACGATATGTTCATGAGGGAATGTCGGCCTTAGTTGCACATCGCATCTCCAAGTTAATGCCGATCACATTCTCCATTGCGATGAATGATTATGGGTTTGAGTTACTTTCTGATCAGGATATTCCAATCGAAGAAGCATTGAAACATGATCTGTTTTCTGAGAAGGATTTGGTGCGAGATATTCGCGGAAGCCTCAACAGTACGGAACTTGCAAAGCGAAGATTTCGGGGAATCAGTCAGATTGCAGGATTGGTCTTTCCGGGATATCCGGGGAATCAAAAGAAGAGCCGTCATCTGCAGATGTCATCCGGACTCTTTTTTGATGTATTTTCCGAACACGAGCCAGACAATTTACTACTTCAGCAAGCCCACGATGAAGTCCTCCAATACCAGTTGGATGAAGCCCGGCTTCGTCAGGCACTACAGCGAATCGCAAAACAGGAAATCGTATTGAAACATGTAGACCGATTTTCACCTTTCGCATTCCCCATATTTGTAGATCGCCTGCGGGAAAAGTTATCTTCTGAAAAACTGATTGATCGAGTAAAAAAAATGCAGAAGCACTTGGAGGTAGAGTAATTCTCCCCTTGAGGGGAGTCCGACTTTAGTCGGGAGGGGTGTACATCCCCCGAGTTCTTCCGATTCCGATAAATCGGATCGGATTCACATTCCCCCTTCGAAGGGGGATTTTTTCAAATTACCGTTTATAAATTAATGTCATCTTCATTCACTAAAACCATACAAAACCAAACTTGGAAATTACTCCCGGAAAAAGCGATCTATTGGAAAGAGAAAGAAACTCTAATCATAACAGATCTGCACATTGGAAAATCCGGTCATTTTCGAAAAGCGGGGATTGCCGCGCCATCAACGATCAACACAAAAAACCTTGAACGACTTGAGAAATTGATTCGAAAACATCAGTCTTCAACCCTGTTAATTTTGGGGGATCTCTTTCACAGCCGGGCCAATCGGGAATGGCTGGAGTTTGAAGAATGGCTGGAAAATTTTGAGGATTTGGATATTCAATTAGTGATCGGAAATCACGATCTGCTTCATCAATCTTTTTACGAGTCTGCCAATATCTCTGTTCATAAGACGCTTGAGATCGGCGATTTTCTATTTGTTCATGATCCGGAGGATTCACTGAAATCTGACTCAAACACTACAGTTGTTGCCGGACATATTCATCCCGGAATATCCATCAAAGGAAAGGGACGTCAGGCGTTACGATTTCCCTGTTTCCTTTTTTCGGATGAGAGGATTTTGCTGCCTGCATTTGGAGAGTTTACGGGACTTTACAATATCAAACCTAATGAGGGTGAGCAGATTTATGCTGTGGTGGAGGAAAGTATTGTTGAGTTATATTAAGAGATGGCGCAAGCGTCTCGCTTGTGCCATAAAGGACAAGCACGAGTGAGAAGCTCGCGCTATCAAAATGACAGACTACTTTTACTCGTTCATCAATCTTTCAAGAGTTGGCCGAATTGCCGCATTCCATTTCGCATAGCCATCTTCATTCAGGTGCAGAAGATCATCAAGAAACAGGGAGTCGTCCGGCGTACCGTCTGCTCCTAAAATTGGCGTAGCCAGGTCTACGTAATAAAACTGCTCATTCTCACTCATGTGCTGCTTGATCCGCTGATTCGCCTCTTTCATCTGGGGCCATTTGTCCCATCGGCTGCTGCTTGGTTTGATGGGGACGAATACAAGTCTTGCATCCGGAAAATCACTGGTTAATCGGTCTGTAAATTCAATATAGTCCTCAAAAACCTGGTCATTTGATTTGCCGGAAGCCACATCGTTATCTCCCTCATACAAAACTACCACGGATGGATTGTAAGGAAGAACCAGCTCATCGTAATAATACAGCAGATCCGAAAAATGAGAACCTCCAAATCCGCGGTTGATCACCGGCATATTTGGAAAGGCATCAGCTGTTTTCCAGAGCCGAATGCTGGAACTTCCCACAAAAAGGATCGCATCTTCGGGAAAGCTGTTTTTGCTGTCCCACTCTTCAAACCGGTTGATCTCCTCCTCAAATCGAAGCGGATCGGGATCTTCTACGGTTTGCGTGAAAACGGGTTTACTTAGAAAGAAAACGATGAAAAATAATAATGATAGCTGTTTCAATAGCGAAAATGATCGGCTCATTTTTTTAAGTCTTGAGTATGTAGTGACCTGTCAGCGTGTGGTAACTCCTGACAGCGTCACGTATTTTACGTGAACCACAACGCTGACAGGACCTTCGGACGCTGTCAGGTTGTTCATCAATATCATGAAAAATAGATTGATCTTGCAAACGATTTGAACATTTATTCTCTTGATAGGGATGAACTCAATCTAATGATTATGATTTCTGCACGACGAAAAATCTTCATTTTTCTGATCCTTCAACTTCTGTTTAGCGGACTCCTTTTCGCTCAGTCAACAGAGCCTGATCTTGAAACCATCAACCAAAACCGGATTGGGTTGAACAGCAAAGGAATGCTGATGTTGGGCGGATGGGCGGTCAGCAATATGATTGTCGGCGGAATTGGAATGGCAAAGACAAATGGTACGACTAAATATTTCCACCAGATGAATGCCGTGTGGAATACCGTAAATCTTACGATCGCAGGATTTGGTTACTACGGGTTAAGGAATCAGGATGTAGGCATGTCACTCTCCGAAACTATTTCTGAATTCCACAGTTTTGAAAAAATTCTGCTATTCAATGCCGGACTTGATGTGGGATACATGGCACTCGGCGCTTTTCTTGTGGGAGCGCGGGTTGAGAAAAGAGAGCAATCGCCTGACCGGCTACGGGCAATCCCTCATTTTACAGGGTGGCTTTCCTCTTCGCATTTGATACGATTCTCTATTTTTTGAACCGATCTGAGAGTAGCCAGTTGATGGACTTTGTGAGTAACGTTCAATTTACCGGAACCCAACTGGTGGTTTCGATTCCGTTCTAAGCAACCTGCCAGAGCATCTGTGCTTTTCAGATTCCTGGCAGAGTTGCGATTTTTAAGTGAAGTACCACAACTCTGGCAGGACCTCCACTTCGTTTCGGACTCTGCCAGGTTGTTCAATTTGAGATGGCGTCCCGAAGCATCGGGATGCCTCACATGGACAAGCACGAGCGAGACGCTCGCGCTATCTTATTTACTGCTCAGAATCCGATCCAGCCCCAACCAAATGAAACTCTTTCAAAATCTTGTTCTCGGGATCAGCCTCCACTTCAACATTGGCACCCACTTCAAAAGAGATTCGTTTGTTTTCGGGACTCAGGGTAACGATTTCACCATCAATTTTTACTTCAATCGGCATCGGAAAGTCTAATCCTTCGGGGACTTCCCAACGGAGAGTGACTAAATTCCCATTTCGGCTGGCGTTTAGAACCGGCAGTTTTGGCTGACGAAGATACACCTCAAACAACCAATCCAACTCCTGTCTGGAAATATCTTCAGACAAATAAAGCAGATCATCTGTTGTGGCAAATCGAACCTGGCTTCCGTCGGTGACCGATTCCATCTCTTCTGTTGGATAGGCAAATCGTCTCAGAATTGTAAAGAATGCATCATCTCCAACAACATATCGGAGGGTGTGTAAAAACCAGGCGCCCTTAAAATAGACATCTCCCCCGCGGGTTCCCTGCGTAATTTCATATGTACTCATCGACTCGCGCGGGGCTACGGCCATTTGCGGATCATCCGCCATCCGAAACCGCAGAAATTCCATCGATCGCTTGTATGCTTCTTTTCCACCCAAATGCTCTGAATAGAGCGGCTGCATGTACGTTCCGATTCCCTCGTGAAGCCAAAAATCACGCCAATTATAAGCACTCACAAGATTCCCCCACCACTCATGCGCCAGTTCATGCTGATGCAAGTCATCAAACTGTGCTTGTCCATTTGATAAAGCTCCATTCTCAAACCCAGCTCCATATGCAATCAAGGTCTGATGTTCCATACCCAAATGCGGACTGTGAGCCACTCCGTATTTATCCGCCCGAAACGGATACGGTCCCAATATCTCCTCAAGAAATCGAAGCTGATCAATAAACTGTGGAAAGAGCTCTTTTCCTTCCTCAAGATTTTCCGGCAACACCCAGAATTTTACCGGGAACTCATCCCCGCTCGTGCTTGTGTACATTTCTTCGATGACCTCATAAGGTGCCGCATTCACCGTAACATTGTAGTTGTTAATGGGCGTTGAGACGAACCAGTTCCATGTTTTCCAACCATCTTCACGATTCGTTTCACCTCGCAAACGTCCGTTCGATGCTACCACCAAATCCACCGGCATGGTAAGATTAATCGCAACCGAATCCGCTTTGTCTGACGGATGATCTTTATTCGGCCACCAGATCCAGGCGCCGTCGGACTGAACCGTCACGGCCACCCAAGGCTCACCGGTTGAGGTTGTATCCCAAACCATACCTCCATCCCAGGGTGGATTTGGCGCTACACGCGGTTTTCCGCTATAAGAAATTCGAAGTTGCTCAGATTCTCCCGGTTGAAGGGTGGCCGGATAATTCACAAAAAAGTTCTGAGTGGTATCACTCCTGGAAATATTCAGGATTGATCTTGCATCGTATCTGATTGGATCCGCTCAACGGCATGAAATCTCTAAACGAGGATCAAGAGCAACTGCGATTTCATTGGTAGGCTGAACCACATCAAAATGGATATCCACAAATCCGGAAACGGTGCTGTCTGCAGGATTGATTTTCAGATTCAGATCATAAAAATTCACGTTGTAAGCAGCAAGTTCCGGGGTTAAATCCCCGCCTGAATCATACATTACTTCTTGCGAGTGAGCCGGTTGGATTGACAAAAGTATCAGACAAAAAAAGAGTGTAATTCTTGAAAGCATAATGTGAATTTAGATGAATCAGACCGGATCAAAAATAGAAAAAATTATGGTGGATTGTTGAAGGAGTGAAAAGGCAAAACGCAAAAGTAAAAAGTTCGGCTGGCGATTGTCTTTTTCGCCTGCCGAATCAACAACTATATGATCAGTAGGATAGCCTGATCCTTGTTCTAAGCCAATAATACTCATCGGATGACTGCTTGCAACGAAAAACTCGACAGCCGATAAATTCAGCAGTCTGGAGCCCCTCCTTTTAAAGAGTATCGACTTTCTGATCGCCCTCTAATGTATAGTGAATGGTGACATCCTGGTATTCGTATTCCGCCTCGATATCAATGTAAGGATCATACGTTTGATACACGTTCCCGGAGGCATGATAAGAACGCTCACCATTTGAAACGTCTATCAGCAGATCTTCTCCGGCGATGCTTCCATAAATTTCGCACTGTTCCGGATCATTGCACTCTGGGAAAACGCGATGATTTCCTTCTTCACTGACATCAGCTCCATCCAAACCGTAAAATCGAAATCTGTTTCGCTCATTCTCTACCTTTTGGATTTTTACAATTAGAAGTACAAAAGTGGTATCCTGTTCAATTTCCCCGGTATTCCCAGCAGAAACCGTTGACACTATTTTTTCACCCCTCAGATAATAAACTCCCGGTATTGGCGATTCATTACCAGGTGCTGTAGAACTGCCTGAACAACCCATCAACATGAGTATAGCTACACATAATGTTGCAACATTTATAAAAGGAACTGTACAATCGTTTTTTGATTTTCGGATTTTAATCATGGTTGCACCTTTACACCTTTTAGTGAATAGTCGATACCGATGCCTCTGTACTCAAAGTGTGCATCTAATGTAATCTCCCCGTTTTCTAATTTTCCCATAGCATCATAGGTCCCAAGAGGACTTGATATATCTACGACAAATTCACTACCTGTTAGATTTGCAAATGCACAATCAAAAGGAGTAAACTCATCACAAGTCCATGGAAGAGCTCCCTTTTTGCCATCATTTGCACCATGTAAACCAAAAAACCTAATTGTATCTGGTCGATTTTCAACAAGCTTGATTTCTAATGTAAAGGAGGTCTCAATAGTATCACGAGACAAAATCACTATATCGCCTCCCCATGAAGGCCAAGGAAAATCGTACGTAAGATTAACCTGTTCTCCGTGAACGAAATAAACTCCTGAAATTTCATCCACAGGCTCCGGATCTGACTCAGATGGGTTTTCAGAACAGCCTGAATAAAACACGAGAAACAAGAGAAAAGGAAAAATGATCTTTTTCATTATTGACGTTGATAAAGTAGAAACTCCCAAATGAATGACTTTACTTATTACAGATTATCATTTTTTCTATTCCAATTCAATAGTTGCACAGTATTAACTCGACAGCCGACGAATTCGGCAGTCGAGATCTCCGGACTCAAGACTCAGGACTAAAAGCAGATTCTTTCCACAATCCCCCTTATCTTGTGCCACTTAACTGTTAACTGAAATTCTGATAACTGTTCACTGATTTATGGCTCAGCCAAAATATACAACCCACCTCGGTATGGTGGATATTCTGCCCGATGACGTTCGCAAATGGCAATATCTTGAAAACCTGATTCATGAGGAGGCGGAAAAATTCAACTTCGAAGAGATTCGAACGCCCATCATGGAGCAGACCGAACTGATTGTCCGCGGCGTGGGTCAGCTGACAGACATCGTATCAAAAGAGATTTTTGCATTTAGCCGTGGGGATGACAATTACGTGTTGCGGCCCGAGTTGACCGCGCCGGTTGTTCGCTCGTTTGTGGAACATCACTTGGAACAGCGCGGTGGATCGCAGAAACTGTATTACATTGGACCGATGTTTCGTGCCGAGCGTCCCCAAAAAGGCCGGCAGCGTCAGTTCCACCAGTTCGGCGCTGAAGTGCTGGGAAGCGACGACCCGATTGCGGATGTTGAGATCATCGCCTTTATGGTTCACATCTACAAGAAAGTGGGAATCACAAATACCTCGCTGAAACTGAATTCCATCGGCGATCCTGAAAGTCGTGAGGCTTATAAACAAGCATTGAAAGATCACCTCAAACCGAATTATGAGAAACTGAGTGACGTCTCCAAAAAACGGTTTGAGAAAAATCCGCTTCGCATTCTTGATTCAAAAGAGGAGGAAGATCAGCCGTTTATTGAATCGGCTCCTCTGATTACAGAATATTTGAATGAAGAATCTTTGAACCACTATGAAAAGGTAAAAGAGTATTTGAATGATCTGGAGATTCCGTTTGAGGAAGATCCGCACCTGGTTCGCGGGATGGATTATTACACGAAAACGGCATTTGAACTGATCAGCCCTGATTTGGGTGCGCAGGATGCTTTGGCCGGCGGCGGTCGGTACGATCTGCTGGTTGAAGAGATCGGCGGACCGAAAACTGCGGCCGTCGGTTTTGCAGCGGGAATGGAACGCTTGTTTATTGCGTGCGAAGAGTTGGGAATTGAACTTGGTACCGAGAAGTCGGTAGATGTTTATATCGTTACGCTGGGTGATGCCGCAAGAAAGTGGGGATTGAGTCACCTGCCAAAACTTCGTGCTCAGGGTCTATCCGCAACCATGGATTACAAAGGCCGTTCGATGAAAGCCCAGATGAAAGACGCGGATCGTGAAAATGCCCGGTATGCGATTATCGTGGGAGATCACGAACTGGAGAGTGAGAAATTCACTTTCCGTGATATGAAAGAGAGCGAGGAAGAAGCCCTTTCTATGGATGAGATTTTTAAACAGTTACTCACGAGGTAAAGGAGAAAACCACAGAGAGTACAGTGAATTCACAAGAAGGCTTTGCAAAACTCTGCCCGTCATCCTGAACTTGATTCAGGATCTCCAGATACTGGCTATAAAGACGAATGGAGAATCTGAATCGAGTTCAGATTGACCAATAACCACGGTTTTGCAAAGCCCTCCACAACTGATAAAACGTTGTGTTCTTTTTGCCGTTATAGTTTTAAAATATTGCGGTTTTTATCATATTTGTAGCAGAACAAAATACGCTTATATGGAAAACAGAATAAAACAAGATATTGTGGAATGGATTTCAAAGCCTGAGAATGAAGATCTCTTAGAAACTCTCAGACTTATGAAGGAAAAATCGTCTACAAGAGATTGGATGAATGATCTGACGGATTCAGAGAAAGAATCCATAGAAAAAGGACGTAAAGATCACATTCAAGGTAACACTCTTTCGAGTGAGGAGTTTTGGGCTAAACATGCCTAAAATCAAAAAAATTATATGGTCTTTAGAATCTTCAACAAAAATTACCTCTATTAAAAAGTATCTTTATGAAGAGTGGAGCGAAAACGAGGTAAAATATTTCATCAAGAGACTCCAACATTTTGAAAAATTAGTGACTCACTATCCCAAAATTTATCCAGCATCTAAGAAATTTCCGTGTCTCAGAAGAGCCGTCATTACAAAGCATCAATCTGTAATCTACGAACTGGATCAGGAAATCATCAGAGTACATACGATTCTCAATCACAAGCAGAATCAATGAATCTTAAGAAGAGGACTTACCCATTTTTTTGATGCAAAAGTATTACAAGTTCTATGTTCTTTTGGCTTGACCCAAAAGGAACCAAAAGGTCAAGGCTGTGAATCCTTGGCGGCGGACACGAGTTCACCGTGGAATCCTTCCAATGGTCCATATCGCTTATAGCCCTTTAATTCCGTTTCTCGCCGGTACGAAAGGATTCTTCTCACGGTTCAATCGGTGTCCTTTTTTCCGCCAACGATTCAAGGCCAACTATTCTTCCAAAATCATTATTTCCACTTAAAGGATATTATAAAATACTGTTTATATGGATCTTAAATATTATAGTTTGAAAATATTGGGGTAACTTCTCATCTTAAGAAAACTATTCCATGCTTCTGCGGTTATCCTGCCCTAATTCAGTATGTCTTTTAATCTCTTCTATATCTTCTTTCTCACCAATAATGGAAAGCTCGTCATTTTCTTGAAACACAGTATTTCCATGGGGAAAAATTAGTTCACCTTTCCGCTTTATCATCGTTATCAGGCTTTCACCGGGCAGCAGAACGTCTAACTCTTTCACCTGTTTACCGATTATTGTTTCCGTCTTGGAATTCTTCTTCACTGTGATGTTAATAAACCGTTCATCCCGTAAAAGAATTTCGCGCAGTTCTACTTCATCTTTGGCTTTAAGCCATCGTTTTTTGAAATCGGGATTGTCAATCATTTCAGCAAGATGCGCCAGAATTCGCAGATGCTGACCTGACTTTTCGGTTGAACTGACGAGGTAGATCAGGCAATGAATTTTATTGTTTTCCTTCGCATCATTTTCGGTATCTAAACCATTTTGAAGACGAATCAGAGCAACTTCTGTATCAATATCACTATCAATGCGAACATGTTTCAGTGCAGTTGAGTTGCCAACAGAAATAATGTTGTCATCAGTATTCTGTGAAAACATATCCACCAGTGATTTTTTTGAGATATCGGCCCGTTCCGCCATCATCGAACAAACCATATCTGTGACAGAGGAAACGCTAATCGGATCTACTAAATCGAATACAAGAGAATGCCCGATAGCCTTCTCATACGGATCTTCTTTTCGAAGGCCTTTTTCCCGCATGATGCCACGCATCTCTCTTTCGAGTCCTTCATATTGATATTTGCCCAGTCGTGCATGAACGTGATAGATCGCACCCTCTCTAACCACTTTGTCTTGTGCATAACTGAAGTACCAAATAACACTAACCGTTGCGATCACAAGAGTAAATGCGATCGACAGAAATCCCATCTCCGCAATCAGAAAACCTGAAATAAACAGGCCGGCAATTTGCATATATGGATACCAGGGAGATTTAAACCCGGGATCGTATCCCTCAATTTCGCTCTCTCTCATAACGATTACGCAAACATTCAAAATCCCAAATAACATCAGCTGAAATGCACTTGCGAGTTTTGCTACCGATTCTACATTAAAAAGAAGAATCAAAAGAAGCATCGCCCCAACGGTAGACAGCGTTGCGACGGTTGGTGTTCCAAAACGCCCCAGCTCCGAAAATACTTTTGGAATCAGCTGGTCGCGGCCCATCGCCAAAGGATATCGGGCGGCCGACATAATCCCCGCATTGGCTGTGGAAGCAAACGCTGCAATGGCCGCCACAACAACCAGTATCAATCCAACCTCACCGGGCAGCCAGTTCATAAATACTTCGCCGGCTGTTGCTACGGGTGTTAAGTCTGAATGAAGAGCTTCCGGATCAAGCAACATAACCATGATAAATACTCCAACCACGTAGATAAACGTCGCTGTTGCCAGCGAGAGCATCATACCCATCGGAATATTCCGATCGGGGTCTTGCACCTCTTCTGATACACTGGCCACTTTTGTTAAACCGGCATACGATACAAACACAAAGCCGATAGTTGCAAAAAATCCCTGGGCACCAAACTGGAAAAAAGGACTGAACTCACTACGTAAAACATCAAAAAAATCCACGTTTACAACTGCAAACATTCCCTGGAATACATAGAAAAACAGGATACTTACGAGTGTTGCTACAAGAACATTCTGCAGCCAGCTGCTCTCTTTAGCACCTACAATATTTGTTATTCCAAAAACGATCGTAAGAGTCAGTGCGACCGGTACGATTGGCAAATCGATAAAAATAGCGATGTATGCCCCCATTCCAATCAAAGCAAATGCACTTTTAAAGATAAGCGCAAGCCAGGAGCCAATACCTCCAACCGTTCCAAACAGCGGACCGAGACTTCTGTCAATGAAATAATAGGCACCCCCTGCCCGCGGCATAGCTGTAGACAGCTCGGCAACACTAAACATGGCCGGTAAAATTAATATACCGGCAACAAAGTAAGCCAAAATAACCGACGGACCTGTTTGAGCTGCCGCCAGCCCCGGCAACAGGAAGAAACCGGAACTAAACATAGCACCGGTACTGATGGCATACACATCAAAGAGTTTTAGCTGTTTTTTAAGCCTTTTATTCTTATTTATTTTTGCCACTTAATTTTCTTGTTGATTGGGATTTAAAATCTGAAATGTAAAGAACCTGATAAATCATATTACTTACAACTCAACTTCAACAATAGATAACCAATGCTAAGAATTTCACTGATTAATAATCACTTTATAAACTTCATCCGGGCTTGTTACCTCTTTTAACTTTTCAACTTTTTTTCCCGGACGTATTAATCGCGCTGCTGCATTCACTCCTTTCAGGTGCTCATTTACAGTCATCTCTTTCGGGCTTAGAAGCATTAATACCACCTGAGCACGAGTTGATGCTTTAGGAATTTGCAACCCTTCTTTAACAAGACCAACAAACAGCATTTGACGATCCACCAATGAGGTGTGTGCATCCACATCTTTTCCATCTCTCGCTACAGTAAGCGGAAAAACAGGTTGATCAGATTTTTTTTCCGGATCATACAGGCGATATCCATCAAGGTATCTGACGTTTCGGGATTGGCCAGCGGGACCAAAATTCGCTGGGGTGCTTCCGAAGGTTCATAGGGCTTGCTTTCCTCCTGGACGGCAACATCCTGGCCATATTTTTCCACCAGCCACGGACCGACCAGACAGGTAATGAGAATCAAAATCACCACGGCGTTCACCGCTGTTTGGTTGAAGAAAAGAATAGGCGCCAGCAAAATGATCAGCATCACCAGGGCAAAGATCATTACCGGGTTTGAAAAAGGCAGGGTAAAATTTAATGCTTCATTCATATTTCAAAAGTGTTCAAATCTCTTAATGATATTACCATCGAATAACGGAGAGGAGGCAATTTTTCGATAGTTTATTATCCGAACCCCCAAAAATTAACATGGCGATGAACAAAGTTTAAATCTTTTGTATTAAATTATCTGATGAATGATTTATAATTATTTTATGTGTGAAACAGTTCCTTTTTGTTATCAGAAAAAAATGGCTGATGCGGAATCAAGGTGTGAGAATCCCTGGACAAGATAAAATGCCCGATCGATGATATAATATGTACCGCCGGATCGCGGCAAAGCAGTGGCCAATTCGGCTTTACTTAGCATAGTAGGAATCACTAAAAACCCCGAAACCAGGTAGACGAGAAAAACCGAAGGCCCCGTTTCTCCCAAGCTGTTTATTTAATTTTTTTGATTCTTCCGGCACAGGTAAAGTTTAGCTTATCAGATAGAGATTGGTGTCTTGTTGCGCTGTAACAAGACGTGAAAATGACGGCCTCTTAGATTGGTTTAAATTTATACCCTACATCTCATCATGTTTATTTAATCGGTTTTATCCAGTTCCTGCGCTTTAAATGATTTCCAAAGCCTGGCGCCCATTCGAATGGAATACCCAATCAACAGAAGCCCGATAAATCCCTGAATTTTTACATTTAACACAGGATGAAGATCAAATAGTTCAATAATACTGTACTCAACAACTGCGGCTACCAGTAAAAGTCCAAGCAGCCACAATGTCTCAGTTATTACAGTATTTCGAAGCTTTTTTTTCATAGCACCTTTGGTTTGAGTCAACTTCAGCTCTTTTTATAATACTAATTATTTCTCAATTCTAAGGAGTTCCTTTCCTACCTGCCTGATGAAAATTATAGCTTTGGGAATTAGTAGTAGGTTACCCATCTTATCATTCTTATTTTTATCGACTGTATTGAACCCTCCATAAAAGAGGTTTTTTAAAACATCTATGGCTGAACATTTTCTTATTTCCATAACAAGTATTTTTGTTTTTGGAATTGGTGCGCAGTGGATCGCCTGGCGGTTTCATCTGCCGGCTATACTTTTGCTGCTTATTTCAGGTATCTTGGCCGGACCGGTATTTGGCCTGCTTGACCCGGATGCCCTTATGGGCGACCTCTTCACACCCTTTATATCGATTTCTGTTGCCATTATTCTTTTTGAAGGCGGGCTGAGTCTTCGTTTCTCCGAGCTGAAAGATTCAGGTGGTGTGATCGGAAACCTGGTTAGTATTGGCGTTTTGATTACTTGGGTTGTGATTTCACTGTCATCTTACCTGATTTTAGATTTCGGGCTGGAACTCTCAATACTCCTGGGCGCCATCCTGGTTGTTACAGGCCCCACAGTCATCATTCCATTGTTGAGACAAGTTCGCCCATCAGGCCAGGTTGGGTCGATATTGAAATGGGAAGGGATTGTGATTGATCCTATTGGTGCTATGCTCGCTGTTCTGGTTTTTGAAGTGATTTTAACAACTGGTGTAAGTTCTGCCACCAGTGCCATTCTGATGAGTATTGTTAAAACCATTTTCCTGGGTACACTCTGTGGATTAGCGGGCGCGGGAATCATCTACTTTATACTAAAAAAACACATGCTGCCCGATTTTCTGCAAAACCCGGTCAGCCTGATGATTGTAGTGTTAGTGTTTACCGTTTCAAATGAGTTTCAACATGAATCAGGATTATGGGCCACCACCCTTATGGGCATTGTTCTCGCTAATCAGAAGGCCGCTTACATCCATCACATTATTGAATTCAAAGAAAACCTCAGGGTTCTGCTGCTCTCAGCTCTGTTTATCCTTTTGGCTGCGCGGGTTGAGTTGTCGGAGTTGTTAGCGCATCTCAACTGGAATGTATTGGCTTTTCTCGGCATCATTATTTTGATAGCCCGCCCGCTCTCCGTCTATGTATCAACCATGTTTTCAAACATAAACTGGAAAGAGAAACTGTTTCTTTCCTGGATGGCGCCGCGCGGAGTTGTTGCTGCGTCTATCTCCTCCATTTTTGCAATCAGCCTGGCACAAAACGGCTTTGAGCAGGCCAATCAATTAGTGCCCATTGTGTTCATCGTCATTATTTTTACTGTTGCTATTTATGGCTTACCGGCCGCGTGGGTGGCACGAAAACTGGGAGTTGCTAAACCTGTTCCCAAAGGAGTTCTTATTCTTGGTGCAAAAGATTGGTCTATTTTGGTCGCCAAAAAACTGAAAGAGGAAGGGGTAAAAGTGTTGATGGCAGACGCCAACCTGAGCAATGCGACCCAGGCACGTTCTGAAGATGTTGATACATTCCATGGTAATGTCTTGTCTGAATTTGCTCTCGATGATATAAATCTGGACGGAATTGGCAAAATGGTGGCGTTCACTCCAAACGATGAGGTCAACTCGCTGGCCACACTTCGGTTTAGTGATATACTGGGGCGTTCCAACGTTTTTCAATTACCGGCAAACAATAAAAGAAACGAAGAGAATGATGAAGTATCCGATCATCTCAGCGGTCGTATTCTTTTCGATAGAGATTTCAATTACACATACTTAGCAAATCGGATCCGGTCTGAAGATGATCTGCAGATAACAAAACTAACCGGCGATTATACATTTTCAGATTTCAAAAGTGGAGATGAAAAAAAGGGGCAAAAAATCCCGCTCTTTCATATTACCTCAAATAATGAATTGCATCCGGTTACAATTGACTACCCGAATATCCCCACAAAAGATGATAAGATAATTTATATTCGATTGGAGTAAAGAAACAGGTCCAATAGCCAAACATCTTAATCTTTTTTAACCCGCTTTTACAATGAGCATCTCAGCCAGAAATTCGGGCATCCATCTGTATACCGATACAGGAGGAACATTTACGGATACTATTGCTGCAGATTCCGATGGAAATATCATAAACCGCGTTAAAGTATTGAGCAACAGTGCACTGCGCGGTTCGGGAAAACGAATCGACAGTTCAACTATTGAGATTAAACTCCATGAAAATGTCGATCCATCCGACCATTTTTTTGTGGGGTATCAACTTCGGCTCACAGGTATTTTAGATCAAACGTTTGATGTTACCCATTCAAAAAAGAACCGGCTTTCTGTTGAGTCCCTGTTGCCCGATGAACTTTCTTCTGACAAACCGTTTCCGGTTGAAATTCAAAGCCCTGAGGAAGCACCGATTTTAGCTGCACGATTGATCACAAATACTCCTTTAAAAGAATCTCTCCCACCGCTCCAATTACGATTATCAACCACAAAAGGAACAAACGCCTTGTTGGAGCGGCAAGGTGCCAAAACTCTTTTTTTGATTACGGAGGGTTTTCAAGATCTGCTTCGTATTAAAAATCAGCAGCGGCCCAACTTGTTCTCTCTCAACATAGATAAACCCGAACCCTTTGCTTCCCATATCATTGAGGTGCCCGAGCGGCTCGACTCAAAAGGAAATATTCTGAAAAAACTGGATCTGGATAAATTAAAAAAGAGGCTGGATTCCATTCCATCCGACATTGAAGCCGCAGGAATCTGCCTGATGCACAGCTACCTGAATCCTCATCACGAAAAAGAAGTAGAGAAACTGCTTCGGGAGATGGGTTTTGAATTTATCTCCCGCTCATCCAATCTGAGTGCAACGATTAAAATTGTACCGAGGGCTGTTACCACTGATATCAACAGTTACCTCACACCGGTGATGCAGAAATACCTCGACAAAATCTCTGCTGTAGCCGAGAACACCACATTACGGGTGATGGGCAGCGCCGGTAGTTTGATTGACGTCAATCATTACAAACCCAAAGACGGCTTGTTAAGCGGTCCGGCCGGCGGGGTGATTGGTGCCGCTGCCATTGGCGAACGAAACGGATACTCTAAAATCATTTCGTTTGATATGGGCGGCACCAGCACCGACGTTTCGCGATACGAGGGCCAGATGGATTACATTTTTGAACACTCCGTGGGAGATGCCACACTCTCCTCGCCCGCCATTGAGATTGAAACGGTTGCGGCCGGTGGTGGATCGATTTGCGACTTTGACGGAAAAAGCCTGACCGTTGGGCCTGAAAGCGCCGGGGCTGATCCCGGTCCAGCATGCTATGGCCAGGGCGGTCCGCTGACTATTACGGACGTGAATTTGCTAACCGGCCGGCTCGATCCATCCAACTTTCATATTACCATCGATCCGGATGCATCAAAAAAGGCATTCGAAAAATTGATTGATAAAATGAAAGAGGCGGATGGTTCTCAAGAGATCAACCGAAATAAAATTCTGGAGGGATTTCTTGATATTGCCAATGAACGGATGGCCCAGGCAATTCACAAAATTTCGATCGAAAAAGGGTTTGATCCGTCCGAGTATGTAATGATTGCATTTGGTGGAGCGGGAGCACAGCATGCGTTGTCGGTGGCAGCAAAATTGAACATCACAAAAGTACTGGTGCCTTCAGATGCCGGTTTGCTGAGCGCATATGGATTGCAGCAAGCCCGGATCGAAGAGATCACATCCAGGCAAATTCTAAAACCGCTCACTCAAGTGTCCGGTTCACTCAATGATTGGCTTAATGAATTAACCGAGGAAGCTACCCAAAAAATAAAGGAGCAGGGACTTTCTGAGGATCAGATCGAAATTTCCAGGAGAATCTTATTCCTGCGGTTAAAAGGACAGGACACCTCGCTGGAAATTGATGGTGCAAATCTTGAAAATTTAGAGGGGCGTTTCCAAGAAGAGTACAAGCAGCAGTATGGACACTGGGTGGAAAACCGGGAGATTGAATTGGAGGCGATTCGGGTGATTGCTTCTGAAATAAAATCTGATCAAAAAGTAGATAACACATTCTCTTCAGAGAAAGAAAAATCTGCTGCGATTTCACCATTTAAAGAATCCGGAATTATCCATAACGGGGAGGCTCAAACTGCTTCCGTGTATCGAAAAGAATCCCTAAAACCTGGAATGAATCTCAAAGGCCCGGCCCTGATTTTAGACCCACATAGCACAACGGTCATTGAACCGGGTTGGAAAGGAATCTATAGAGCAGACGGCACCTGGCAGTTTGAACAGATTTCACAAAGTGGAATAAAAAGTGATTATGAAAAATCCGAGAGCATCAACCTGCAATTGTACACGAACCGGTTTACGTCCGTTGCCGACCAGATGGGAGAAATGCTTCGGCGAACGGCCATCTCCGTGAACGTAAAAGAACGGTTGGATTTTTCCTGCGCTCTCCTTGATGCCAACGGATATCTGGTGGTGAATGCACCTCATATTCCGGTTCATCTTGGAGCAATGGGAACTTGCGTACGAACGCTCATTCGAGACCTCCAAAGTTTCCAAAACTTTGGAGGTCTGGCAGAAGGTGATGTTATCGTTACAAATCACCCCGGGTTCGGCGGCTCTCACCTGCCGGATGTAACCGTTGTAACACCCGTTTTTGTGGATGGAGAAAGAATAGGATTTACGGCCAGCCGCGCTCATCACGCTGAAATTGGCGGAAAACAACCCGGTTCCATGCCCCCGGATGCGAATAACCTGGCTGAAGAGGGTGTTGTGATTCCGCCAACACAGATCGCAAAAGATGGAGAGTATGATTGGTCAACACTTGAAAACCTGCTCAAAGAAAATCCATATCCAACCCGTTCTTTCGATGAAAATATGGCGGATATCCGCGCGGCGGTTGCTGCAAACTACAGGGGAGCAGAGGAGCTAAAAAAGCTCGTTAAAAATTACGGGAAAATTGAAGTTCTTCGATATATGGACAAGCTGAAATCGTATGCTTCAGAGCGGATGAAATCAACCCTGAAAAATATAGAAGATGGAGTTTACCAGGCAACTGAACAGCTGGATGACAAGTCTGAACTGTCAGTGAAATGTATGGTATCCGGCAGTTCACTTTCGATCGATTTTGAGGGCACATCCGGTGTTCATCCTGGTAATCTGAATGCCAATCCATCTATTGTAAACAGTGTAATTATTTATGTTCTTCGACTTTTGATTGACGAACCTCTTCCGTTGAATGACGGTTTACTGGAACCTGTTGAGATCACTATTCCAAGGGGTATGCTGAATCCCGAGTTTCCCTCAGATCCTACAAAATGCCCGGCTGTGGTTGGCGGAAATATTGAAACAAGCCAGCGCTTGACAGATACGCTTCTCAAAGCGTTCAATATGGCTGCATGCAGTTACGGAACAATGAATAACGTTCTATTTGGAAATGATTCCTTCGGATACTATGAAACGGTTGCAGGCGGAACAGGTGCCGGGAATGGATTCCACGGAGCGGATGCGGTTCACCAACATATGACAAACACCCGTGCCACCGATCCCGAAATTCTGGAACATCGCTATCCGGTGATCCTCAACCGATATCAAATCCGAAAGAAATCAGGTGGAAACGGAAAATGGAAAGGCGGCAACGGGATCATTCGAGAGATGAAATTTACGGAACCGGTAACTCTTTCGGTGTTAACCCAACACAGAACCGTTCCTCCCTATGGCCTTGAAAGGTGGTAAAAATGGAAAAACTGGGCAACAAAAACTGATTCGAAAAGATGGAACAAAACAAAAACTCTCCTGGCGAGACGGCGCTAAACTAAACTCCGGCGATATATTCGTTTTAGAAACTCCCGGTGGTGGCGGATTTGGTAAAATACCCAATAAACTTTAGCAATTATTGCCTTGGAACGATCAACCCAAAATCGTTTAATTGATCCTCTTTCTCTCTGAAAAACTCCATGATTACTTCTGTATCTACGGCATTGGTAATTCCATAATTAATTCGTGGTGCTGTACGCACAAAAACCTCACCTGTATACGGAACATCCGGATCATACTCATCTCTTTGGATAGTTTCGGGGGCCAGGTAGGTTTCACTTTGACCCAATGCAGATGTAACGATGCCTATAAATTCCAGACCCGATCCATCATTGCGAACAGCAAAAAGTGCTCCGCCGCTAAATCCGCGATTAAACGACGCATCAATTAGAATACTTCGGGATGGATGGTCACTGCGGCTGGCGATACCCATCGTTACCATCTTCGCTCCTTTTGGATAACCCAACGCATAGACGATATCTCCCCAGCTTAGTTCATCAGACTCGCCGACAGGAAGCGACAGGGAAGTCATCAAGTTTTCACGTGATTCGGAGTTTGTCATCACAGCAAGGTCACGGCTGGTATCATACGCAACGAGCTCCAATTTTATTACTCCTCTCTCATTCAGTAAAATATAATTCACCGATTCTCTTACAGAAACAGCCTCCACATATCGTCCACCTTCATTCGCTGGTGCAGGGCGATAATGCCAAATTGTATCCGGGTAAAAAACAGTATGAGATGCCGTTAGCATAGCATATTTGCCTCGATACTCACTCAAAACGATGGCTGTTCCAGCGGTCGACTGATCGTCCAGGTACGATTGGGCTGCTACATCTTCAAACTCTTCACCTTCCAATTCTGATCTGAGAGGCAGGTCATCCACATAAAACTGGTAGGTCCTGTAGATCACATTGTTCTGAATTCGCACAACTGATCTGAAGCCTTCATTGATCTGATCCCTGACCACTTGCGACTGCAGATGATTCTTGTAGTAGCCATTATCACCTCCACTCACACCCGCTTCACGGGCTCCCGTACAACTTACTGCAATTAAAAAAAGAGCGATATACAGGAAGTTCCAATGTGGTTTTATTGGCAGAAAAAACGTCTCAATTTTTTCCATGGCAATCTATTTAATGAGTGAATTAAACTAAAAATGCTAATCAACCCTCGTGATAATCAAAACTCCAAACAGAAATACTCCGATCCATACGTGCCAAATCATAGTAAAAAAGGCGATCTCCTTCCTGATACTCTTTTATTCATGTTGGCATTTAATCATTATAACTACTCTTATTGTACTAAAATTCACAAGAATGTAAAACTGAGGTTTTTACAGTTGGAATAAAAAATCAGTTCCTGCATATCTTTTTAGTTGATCCTGTTATCCGGTTCTATCAGATTTTCTTGATCGTTGGTACCTAAAATTGAATCTGACCCACTGCAATTCTTCTACTCTCTTTTCTTATATTTATCAACCAAATAATTCCGAGAAGGCTTTGCAAAACTCTGACCGTCATCCTGAACTCGATTCAGGATCTCCAGATACTGGGTATAAAGACGAATGGAGAATCTGAATCGAGTTCAGATTGACCGATAACCACGGTTTTGCAAAGCCTTCTACGATAGAAAATAAACACTTATTGATCTTAACCGTAACAGGCGTTTTGATTATTCCTTGAAATTTTCTTCATGAAACAGTTTACAGTCATATCAATTATTCTTGCAACTATCTGGTCCGTTTCCTGCAGCCAGGCCCAGGATTCCGTCGAACAAATTAAAACTGCGGTTTCACAGGACGATCTTGAAATGAAAATCCATTTTCTTTCTTCTGATGAACTGAGAGGCCGTGCTACCGGAACTCCCGAACTTGATATATCAGCCAGATTTATCGCGGATTGGTTCCGGACTTATGAGGTTTCAACAGCTCCCGGATACAATTCCTATTTCCAGGAATTCGATGTTACACTGCGGGACTCATCTGTCGTAAAAAGTAAAAATGTAATCGGTGTGGTTGAGGGTTCAGATCCCGATCTTCGTGATGAATACGTGTTGTTGGCCGCTCATTACGATCATGTTGGAGTTGGACCCGCAACCGCCGAGGGTGATTCCATCTACAATGGTGCACGCGATAATGCCGTGGGTGTTGCCACGGTGATGGCAGCCGGAAAATATTTTGCGGATCATCCCCCAAAGAGATCCGTTATTTTTGCACTCTGGACCGCAGAGGAAATTGGCTTAATCGGGAGCAGTTATTTTGCCGAAAATCCTGCTGTACCTCTGGATCAAATTGTTTACAATCTGAATATCGACGGAGCCGGGTATAACGACACTACAAAAGTAACCGTGGTGGGACTGGAACGAACCGATGCGGAATCCATTTTTGAATCTTCGGTACAAGCATTTGGCCTTGAAGCCATTCCAAGCCCGGTACCGGAATTGGGCCTTTTCAACCGATCGGACAATGTGCATTTTGCACGACAGGGAATACCTGCCCCGACGTTTAGTCTTGGATTTACTGCATTCAATGAGGAACTTCGATATTACTACCATCAGCCAACGGATGAATCAAGTACAATCAATTTTGAATATGTAACCAACTATGCAAGAGCATATATTCTTTCGGCTCAACAAATTGCAAATGCTGCCGAAGCACCTTTCTGGGTTTCAGGAGATGAGTATGAAGATGAAGGTGTTCAGCTTTATGGGATTGAATGGTTCCTTGTACGCCGGACAGCTTGTCCGGCACTGGCAGACTTTAGTTTTGGCAAAGTCCGGGAGGTTGTGTTGTTGAACGAAATTCAGGCATCCTGTTCCACAAGCATCGATAGGAATTGAGTTAATCAGTAACGGACAAGCTGCCCGTTGTACATATCACATTTCATTTCTAAAATTTGTATTCTTAGCATCCTGCTAAATAAATCAATCTGATGTTTACACAAAAGCCAAATAGAAACATTTCAAGTCGCTAAAAACGCCGTTTTACTTTTATGATATGGATCTGCTCGATCGAACCATTGATCAGGTAAAGGAACACGGACAGTCGAAAGGATATCATATTCACTTTGCGATTAAGGCCAATTATAACTTCAGGATATTGGAGAAGATGCTAAAGGCCGGTTTTGGAATAGACTGCGTGAGCGGTCGGGAAATAGAACGGACCATTGAAGCCGGATTTAGCCCCGATCAGATTGCATTTGCCGGTGTTGGTAAAACCGATGAAGAAATTCAAACTGGCTTGGATCACGATATTTTTTCATTCAATTGCGAATCGCTCCAGGAGTTGGAAATTTTGAACGAATTGGCTTCAAAATCCGGGAAAACGGCAAAAGTTGCACTTCGACTCAACCCAAATGTATCCGCAAAAACACACAAATATATTACCACCGGCCTTCATGAAAACAAGTTTGGCATCCACCCGGACCGGTTTTCTGAACTGTTTGAACTGCTGCCTACGCTGGACGCAATTAACCTGACGGGCATTCATTTTCACATTGGCTCACAAGTAAGAGATCTCGAATCTTACCGCCAACTCTGCGAACGGGTGAATGATTTTCAAAAAATCTTCGAAGAAAAGGGATACAATCTCCAGCATATCAATTTGGGTGGTGGTTTAGGTATCAATTATGAAAATCCGGAAGAGGAGGCAATACCCGATTTTAAATCGTTTTTTGAACTGTTTGATGAGCACCTTCAGGTTAAGGATGACCAGGAAGTCCACTTCGAACTCGGCCGAAGCATTGTCGGTCAATGTGGCAGTTTGATCTCAAAAGTGCTCTTCATCAAAGAAGGGGTATCCACTCATTTCGCGGTGATCGATGCCGGTATGACCGAACTGATCCGGCCCGCCTTGTACCAGGCAAAACATTCTATTGAGGTTCTCACAAGCAGCAAAGAACCGGCTACCTATGATGTAGTGGGCCCGATCTGTGAATCTTCCGATACATTCCGAAGAGGAATTTCACTGCCCAAAGTGCAGCGCGGAGATCTTATTGCCATCCGAAGCGCTGGTGCTTATGGCGAAGTCATGAGCAGTGGGTTTAATCTCAGGGATAAAGTGAACGCGTATTACTCGGATGAGTTGATGGAGAAGGCTGTTTAAAAATAGTACGCCGGACAGCCTGTCCGGCACGATATATTTAGTTCCTATACAGAAGGTTTTGCAAAACTCTGACCGTGATCCTGAACTGATCGATTCAGAGATCAGTCCATCGAATACTGGCTATAAAGACGAATGTGAGAATCTGAATCGAGTATCATGAATGAGTTGATCAGTAACGGCAGCGCGTTGTACGACGCGCACTCGTACATATTTAGTTCCTATACAAAGCAAGTGGTCGTGTCTTTGAATAAAATTCAGGCATCCTATTCCACGAATATCAATGGAATTGAGTTGATCAGTAACGGGCTGGCAGCCCGTTGTACTTGTACGATAATCTGTATGCCTAAAGAGAATGCAAATTCAAAAGATAGGACTGTGAACAGATAATCTAATCTGCATTCAGAAGTCGGTTTACGTACGTCAGTAACGGGCAAGCTGCCCGTTGTACATTATTCAAAATCTGAAATCAGCACTTCGGAAGGCTCTTGCTCTTCTTGTAATCTTTTCGCCGTTTTTTCTGCACCTCTCATTACCCGAAGCATGTTAAGTCCGGCGATTTTTTTTAGGTCTTCCTCAGAATATCCGCGTTTTAGCAGTTCGGCGAACAGGTCGGGATAGGTTGAGACGTCTTCGAGCCCCTCGGGTAAACCAGAGGTTCCGTCGTAATCTGCACCAATGCCGATGTGATTGACTCCAATCTCATCACGAATATGATCAATATGATCGGCAAGCTGATTTAATGTCGGGGTTGGAGCTTCATGCTTATCATCCCAAGCTTCCATCTTTTCTGCAATCACATCCACTTCACCGGGATGGAGATACTCCACTCTTCTCTGATATGCAGCACGATCGGCGTAATATTGCCTCAGTTCTTCGGATACAAACGAACCCACATACGTAACCATTATAATGCCGTTGTTCTCTTTTACAAGAGGAAGAATTTCATCGGGCACATTTCGTACATGTCCCGAAACGGCTCGCGCAGAGGAGTGAGAAAACATTACGGGGGCTTCGGAAATTTCTATCGCATCGCGCATGGTAGCGGGTGTTACGTGAGAGAGATCCACCAGCATTCCAAGACGGTTCATTTCGCGAATTACCTCTTCTCCAAATTCGCTCAGTCCGTCGTGCTCTGGATTGTCACTGGCAGCATCGGCCCAGTCAAGCGTTCGGCTGTGGGTAATCGTCATATACCGTGCGCCCAGATCGTAAAATTGTCGCAACACTCCCAGTGAATTGGCAATGGAGTGCCCGCCTTCCATCCCGATCAGTGATGCGATTTTACCATCCTCAAAAATCCGTTCTACATCATCAGCGGTATAGGCCATCTCAAACAGATCGGGATATGTATGAGCCATCCTCTTCACAAAATCGATCTGTTCCATCGTTCGAACAACCGCCTCATTTTCTGGTATATGAGCATTTACATAAACCGACCACCACTGCGCTCCAACCCGCCCCTCTTGCAAACGGGGTATATCCGTATGCATGGGATTTTCAAACTGTGTTGTATCATAAAAATCGAGCTCTGAAAATTTGTATGATGCCCGGTTTCTGTACTGCCAGGGTGTATCGTTATGTCCATCAAATAGAGGAACACTTTCCAAAATCTCGATTGCTTCATCCCGGTAATCTTCCCTGTCTTGCGAGTAGAGTACGCCGGTTAACAGAAAAGTAAAAATGAAAAAACTAAGACTGATTTTTCTTAAAAATGAATACATACCATTTTATTTATGTGATATTTAAAAGAGTTGCCAATCTATTGACTCAGATCAATTTTTGCTGTGCGAATACGGAGAATTGGCTTGGTTTGCGTCCAGGCTAAGAGAAGAGAATTATCTATCAAAGAAATTTGAGGGAAACCACTTGCACGAGATGAATCTGTAATTCCCACTGTTTGAGGGGCCGACATTGTCTCATCAGGATGAATCTCCCGCATCATTACGTATCCTAAACCTTCGAACTCCTGCATCCAGCTTACATAGATGGTTCCGTCTTCACTCATTGTAAGATCGGTTCGGCCCAAAATCCTGTAATCTGTATTGTTGACCTGAATTGGTTCACTGAAAGTTCGCCCGCTGTCTGTTGAACGCGCAAGCAGAATTCGCGGATTATCATTTTCTGCGGTGTACCAGGCAACAGCCACACTGTTTCCAGTAGACGACACACTGGGTCCATTCACAGGACATGCCATTATCTTCCAGTTGTCATCATGAACGGTTACCGGATCACTCCAATTACCACTTTCAGAGTTATACCGGGCAATTTTAATATCGCGAATTTCATCAGCACTTCGCCCCCGGTAGACAGTTACGTATCCCTCATCTGTTTTGGCAAGATCTGTCGGGCAGCAATCGCAAACTGTATGATCAATCACCTGTTTGTTGATAATCTCGCCCGATCTCGATACTTCGGCCGATCGTAACGTCATCGATTTACTGGTATCAGCATATTCATCATCTGCGCGGTCTTCTGTTTCTCTGCCATCCAGCCAAACAGCAAGTACCTTGTCTGAATCTATCGGTTCCAATGAAACAAAACCGTGTTCTGTAGCTGTTCCATCCTGGTGAGGAGTGATACCTTCGCCCCAACTGCCTCCGTCGGCTTCATTATAAAATGAAAGTTCAACATTATAGGCGTAAGGTCCACCCTGTATTTTCCGGAGCCGATGCGCTGCAAGTTCGGTTCCATTCAAACCAACAACCGATGGAAAATCAGCCCAGTTCACGAAAAAATTCATATCTATTTGAACCGTTTGTGGTTCCGTCCATCGCCCGTTTTTATAGGTAGAATATTGCAGGGCAAAAATTTCCTCTTCTATTATGGTCATCCAGCTCATATACAGGCGGCCGGAATTGTCTTTATAGAAATGGGGATATCTTGATCCGCTCTGAGCGGGATTACTCATCACATATTCCATGAGCGGACGCTGAAGAGGTTGTTCCTCGCAAGAGATGGCAAAAAGAATTACGGAAAGTAGTAGAACTGCTTTTTTAAACATCAACAAATCTGCATTAACTTATCAGAAAGTTCATCAAGGTTTGAAAATACTCCACTCCCGCCGGATATGCTAACTTTGTTCGGCTTAATTGACATTTGATCATAAAAAAACTTCTACCTTATCGGCTGTTGATTGCTTTTTTCAACTGCCGAATTTTACAATCCCATAACCTCTCGGCGATTGGGTTAATCACCTGCCGACCCCCCTCTCACGAATGAACCGAGATGGACTCTGCAGCCGATTCGATTGAAAATATCTCTCATTCATCGGATAAGTGTACTCATCTGTTATCTAAAGTCTACCTCAAAACCCTCATCCGTTGAGTCCCCTGAATCACGTCCGAATTTTTAATTTCATTTTATCTATTTCCCTTCCAATTTGATTCTTATTTTTACGTCCACTGTATTTTTGAACCCTTCAAGACCTGAATGTTACAACTCGATAAATTATCGCTGCACTTCGGTGAACATACACTTTTTGAAAACCTTTCCGTCACAATTAATAAAGGAGAACGAATCGGGCTGGTTGGTCCCAACGGTGCGGGTAAATCTACACTGCTGAAAATTATTGCAGGCGAACTGAATCCCGACAGTGGCAATGTAAAAATGGGAAATGCAGATACAGTGGGATACTTACCACAGGATGGTGTGGAACCCGATCCGAATCTGACAGTTTTTAAAGAAGTTGAACGGGTTTTTGAAGAGATCCTTGCATTAAAAGATCGCCAGACCGAACTGCAGCAAAAGATGAACTCCTATTCGTCAGATTCTGAGGAACATGCCCAGGCATTGGAAGAGTTTGGAACTGTTCAGCATAAACTTGAAAACAGGGATGCCTACTCTCTCGGGGCTGATATTGAGCGTGTATTGAAAGGATTGGGCTTTCATGAAGAAGACTTTAAACGTCCCACAACTGAGTTCAGCGGTGGTTGGCTGATGAGAATTGCACTGGCGAAACTTCTCCTCAAACAACCTACCTATCTGCTTTTGGATGAGCCGACCAACCACCTGGATATTGAATCGCTACGCTGGATCGAAAACTTTTTGAATAATTATGATGGAGCTGTCATTCTCGTTTCGCACGACAAAGCGTTTTTGAACAGCGTGACAAACCGGACGCTGGCATTTCAGCACGGAGATCTGAAGGATTATGCCGGTAACTATTCCTATTACACCAAAAAACATGAGGAGGAGCTCGAACTGCTGAAAAAACGATATGAAAATCAGCAGAAAGAGATTAAACAAACTGAAGAGTTTATCGACCGATTTCGGTATAAAGCTTCCAAAGCAAAACAGGTACAGAGCCGAATCAAGCAACTTGAAAAGATGGAGAAGATTGAGCTTGAAGAGGAGCAATCGGAAATTACATTTCAGTTTCCGCCGCCTGATCGATCCGGGCAGGTGGTTATTGAACTCAGAGATGTTGTTAAAAAATATGGAGAGAATACCGTATTCGATGGCATCGATTATGAAGTAGAGCGCGGGGATAAGATTGCAGTTGTGGGGCCGAATGGTGCCGGGAAATCAACGTTGATTCGAATACTGGCAGGGCTTGAGCCGATAACCTCCGGGAAACGGGAGCTGGGCTACAATGTAACACCCGGATATTTTGCCCAGCATCAAGCGGAAGAATTGAACCCAAAAAACACTGCTCTGGATGAGATGCAACTGGCTGGATCGAGAGAATCGGAAACCCGGCTCAGAACCATTTTGGGATGTTTTCTTTTCCAGGGAGATGATGTTTTTAAAAAAGTTGGAGTGCTCTCCGGCGGTGAAAAGAGTCGTCTTGCCCTGGCTAAAATGCTGTTGAATTCCGGTAATTTTTTGATCTTTGATGAGCCGACCAACCACCTGGATATGCGCTCAAAAAATATTCTTCAGCAAGCTCTCGATCAGTTTGAGGGTACGCTTATGATCGTCTCCCACGATCGTGATTTCCTCGATCCCATCGTCAATAAAACACTTGAAATTCAACCCGGACATATTAAAACCTGGCTTGGAAATATCAGCTATTATCTTGATAAAAAGTCGTTTGATGACTCGGTTGATTTGGAGTCAAATGAAGAATCTGATGAACCAAAGAAACTCAGCCGAAAAGAGGAGCGAAGGATTGAGGCTCAAAAACGGCAAGCACTCTCTAAAAAACTCAAACCGCTTAAAAAACGTCTTGAAACCATTGAGAGTAAAGTAGAAACGATGGAAGAAAGAAAAGCTGAGATCGAAGAGATAATGGCACAGCCCGATTTTTATGATGATTCTGATGAGGTAAAAGAGATTTCACTGGAATATGAAACGATCAAAACCGACCTCACAGATCTAATGCACAAATGGGAAGAGATTGCCGGGCGAATTGAGTTTGTGGAGAGTGAATATGAGGCGCAGTAGGCAGTAGGCAGTAGGCAGTAGGCAGTAGGCAGTAGGCAAAAATTTTAGTTTTTTGGAGATCTAACACATGAATTTTGAGTTAATAGATCTTTGGTAATTTCCTTTCTTACATTAGAAGCTGTATTTGAAGGATTATCTCAACTCGAAACCAATCAGATATTCATGAAAAAATTAGCAAACATATTTTTATCATCCTTTTTGATTGTAGCTTTATCTGCGCAAATGATACAGGCTCAAGAATCAAATAATTTCAAAAGCCAGTTTAATCAACATTTTAATTATGCCTCTCGTGTGCTGTCGCTGGCTGAAGAAATGCCTGCCGATCTGTATTCGTGGCGGCCTGACGAGGGTGTCTTTTCGGTGGAAGAAGTTTATACCCACATTGCACGATACAATTTCTATTACCTGGAAGAATCGCTTGGTATCCCGGCACCCGAGGATCTGGATGTTGAGAATATGGAATCTATTACCGGTAAAGAAGATGTGTTAGAAATATTGGAGCGCTCCATTGAGCATGTAAAAGAACATATCGGAGCGATGCCTGAGTCAAAGCTGCTGGAAGAAACGGAGATGTATGGAAGAACCGTAAACGGGCAGGCTGTGCTGATGCAGCTTATTACGCATAAGAGTGAGCATGTGGGTCAATCCATCTCCTATGCGCGGATGAATGGAATTGTACCGCCATGGAGTGAATAGTTTTTTGAGAGCACAAGAGCCGTCTGACCGCTTGGAGCGGTCTGACGGCTAACCTAATTTCGTTGATAAAAGAACACTTTAACGATCGCTGTGCCCCAAATCACGGTTGGGATTAATCTGGTCCCGAACCAATTGCTTTAATTCCTTCGATTCCGGGAAACGATCTTTTTCAGCTCTTGAAAAGATCATCTCACCGTTGAGGAAAATATCAAATGTACCGCCGGTTCCCGGAGCCAACGCCACTTCATCCAACTCTTGTTCAAACGTGGTCAGCAGTTCCTGGGCCATCCAGCAGGCTCGGGGAAGCCATCGGCATTGGGTGCAGTACACTATCTTAATTCGATATTCCATCATGCATCATTTTAAAAAACGTGTGTTCGGCATAAGAATATTAAAATTGATATGGAAAAATGAGGCTATCCAAAAAGGATGTCATTCTGAACTCGATTCAGAATCTCCACTCTTTAACTATGCTTGGAGATACCGGATCGGGGTCCGGCATGACAAAATTGAGTTTATATGCTTAAAGCACATCCTTTTTGGACAGCCTCACTTAGGGGTGGTTGCACCAAAGGCTTCCAACGGAGAAACAGACATTTGTTTTAAAGTTTAAATCTCCTTTCTACCTCCCCTAACCCCTCCTAATCATAGGAGGGGATTTCATCTTCAACGTTCTTAACCTGAACTCAGGTTAATCAGAAACTAACTATGCTAAACCTACCAGTTCTTCATACCGGAAACAATCCACAGTATGATCATTGACCAGGCCGCAAGCCTGCATGTGAGCGTACATAATGGTGCTTCCCGTGAATTTGAACCCGCGCTTTTTAAGGTCTTTGCTGAGGGCGTCGGATTCTTTAGTTGTGGCCGGAACTTCTTTCAAACTTTTCCAGTGATTGACGATCGGCTCTCCGTCGACAAATCGCCAGATGTACTCGTCGAAACTGCCGAATTCATCCTGGATTTCGAGAAATTTTTGAGCGTTGGTTACGGCTGACCGAACTTTCAGTTTGTTACGAATGATCCCTTCAAATTGAAGCAGTTCCTGGATTTTCTCTTCATCAAATTTGGCCACTTTCTTCGGATCAAAATTGGCAAAGGATTGTCGATAGCCCTCTCTTCTTTTCAAAATCGTGGACCAGCTCAACCCGGCCTGGGCTCCCTCCAATATCAAAAATTCGAAATGCGTTTGATCATCATGAACCGGCACACCCCACTCTTCATCGTGGTATTGGATGTATTCGTCAAACTGGCCTTCGGCCCATTCGCAGCGGGTTTTTTCATTCATTCTATTTTTCATTTTACAGTAATAGTTGATGTTATTGGAATGTATGAGCAAATTGAATAAACTCTATCATAAAAAAAGATACAATGCCTGATCAAGATATTCGATGGAAACAACGATTCTCAAATTATCAAAAAGCATTTGGCAAACTTGCCGAAGTCGTTGAGAACAAAACATTGGGTCAGCTGACAGACTTAGAAAAAGAAGGTCTTATTCAAAGATTTGAGTATACCTATGAATTAGCCTGGAAAGTAATGAAAGATTACCTTGAATTTCAGGGAATTACAGGCATAACAGGCTCAAGAGATGCTATCAGGGAATCGTTTCAAAAGGAAATTATTTCAGAGGGAGAAGGTTGGATGGAGATGATTAAAAGCCGAAATCAAACAGCACATCTGTACAATGAAGCAACCGCTCAGGAGATCGCAGAAAACATCGTAAATGTTTATTTCAACCTTTTTGATTCATTTAATAGAAAAATGGAAAACCTGAAATGAAATACGGCCTGAAGCCACATATTTGGAATCAAATTATCAGTTGCGTGAAAAAAAATGATCGGATTGAAGAGGTGATTCTTTATGGTTCCAGGGCGAAAGGTACACACAAAGAGGCTTCAGACATCGATCTGGTTTTGAAAGGAGAAGAGATCACTACAAAAGATCAGCTGAGGCTTGAAAATGAACTGGATGACCTTCTGCTTCCCTGGAAGTTCGATGTGTCCATTTTTCACAATATTACCAATCCTGAACTACTCGATCATATCAGGAGAGTTGGCGTTACTGTTTACAAACAAGATGTAAATCTCCAAGAAAGCTAACTGTTATGACTTTTGAGTCATTTACAGAGGGCTATGCAAAACCGTGGTTATTGGTCAATCTGAACTCGATTCAGATTCTCCATTCGTCTTTATAGCCAGTATCTGGAGATCCTGAATCAAGTATAGAATGACGGTCAGAATTTTGCAAAACCTTCTTACAGTTTAGGAATGAATCAGATCAAAAATTCGATTAAATCGAGGCAGCCAGTTTTCGCCATCCCATGAGAAGTAGATAATTCCGGCCTTACCGATCACGTGATCCTGCGGTACAAAACCCCAATAGCGGCTGTCTTCACTGTCATCGCGGTTGTCTCCCATCATAAAATAGTAATCCTGCTGGATGGTATAGCTGTTGGTCTCAACACCGTTGATGATAAACTGATCGCCATTTCGCTCAACCAAATTTCGCTCGTATCGAAGAAGTATATCTTCATAGATATGCCAGTTCTCCGGCGTAAGTTGTATCTCCATTCCCTCAGCGGGAACAGTAAATTCCTTCATATTATCATGGTTGGCAAATCCGTCTGAAAAATTAAATCCGCGTCGGCTAAAGCCGTCGTAATCATCGGGTAATACAAACTTCTGAACATTATCAATTTCCGGCCATTCGCGCAGTTCAGATGCGATCTGTTCCGTCATATTTATGATGTGAAATCCATTCCCATTCTGTACAATTTCAGCTCCGGCTTCTCGTACTTTTGAGGGGCTTAAGCGAATTCGTTCCCGAACATCCACGCGATAGTTATACATATATGTATCAAACGTTTCAGCTTCTTCTCCATTCACGTAAAGTACTTTGTCATCAAGTCGTAACTGGTCACCCGGTACCCCAACTGCTCGCTTAATGTAATTGGTTTTAACGGAGATCGGGGCTACATCAATCGGGTAGTTGAATACCACAATGTCATTTCGTTTGATATCGGTATAACCAGGAATTCGAGTCCAGGGCAAGTTTACGCCCGGCATATAGATATCGGTAAATGGAACAGAAAGCGTCATCGGTGTTCGCGGACCATATGCCAGCTTTGTTACGATCAGGAAGTCGCCGGTAAGAAGGGTTTTTTCCATACTTGGGGTAGGAATTCGGTAGGCTCCGAAGAAAAATGTGCGTAGAATAATGGCAGCTATACCCGCCCAAATCAGCGCGTCCAGCCACTCTTTTGCCCAATGTTTTGCTTTTGTCTCTTCTGATTTTCTTCGTTCCGATCTCGCTGACCGTTTCCCCGAAGAGCTTTTATTGTTTTTCAATGTCTAAAAATTAGTTAGTGTTTGTAAGAAAACTCATAGTGTCCTAAGGAAACGTCAAGATCAAGGCGCACGAAGTCCCAAAAAAACGTCCCGACTGCTCGGGAAGCATTTTTGGGGCGAGTGCTCCTCTTTTATCCCGCGAAGCGAAACGCAGAGATTGACGTTTTCTTAGAGACACTGTTAGTTAAATGTTGGACGGTCGATCATATCCCGCTGGAATTCGCCGTCTTCGTACTGAACAAGGTACCATTGTTTCCGCTCCGGCGAGTAAAAATAATCCTGAAATTCTACCGGATCGCCCTGTTCACTCATTAAAAGTCTGTTTAACGTTCGTTTTACCTGTGGCATCAAATCAATAAAACGGCTGGCTCCTACATATACAAGCCCATTTTCAAATGGTCCATCAAGATCCAAAATCATCAGCGGCATCTGGCCGTCTACCACAAACCAATACTCAAACTGGATCGCCTTTCCGGGACGGAAGTTTTGCTCGTTAATAAGATCTCCAATGGTTTGAGTTGGTTCCCCAAACACAGCCTGCAATCGTGACCGGAGCTCAATGGTTGGAATTCTATCTATTGTAGTTGGATTGTATAGCCCCTGGCCGGTCCATTTAATATCGCTAAATCGATTTTCGAACTGGCTCTTTTCAGATGGTTCAACTTTTACAATTTCGGGATCTTCAAATTGAGCAAAGGCAATTGAGACCGAGCCAAAAAGAAAAAGAACAACTAAAAATAACTTTCTCATCATATGTTTTTAATGATTTAATCTTCTTCATCCATTGAAAGTACAGCCAAAAACGCTTCCTGGGGAATTTCAACCGATCCCACTTGTTTCATTCGTTTTTTACCTTCTTTCTGTTTTTCAATGAGTTTTCGTTTTCGGGAGATATCGCCGCCATAACATTTGGCAGTCACATCTTTCTTCAGTGCACGAATTGTATCGCGGGCAATCACCCTCGATCCAATTGCCGCCTGCACTGCTACTTCAAACTGCTGTCGCGGAATAAGTTCCTTCAGTTTGCCACAGATCTTGCGGCCCAGGTAGTACGCTTTATCCCTGTGCGTAATGCTCGAGAGTGCGTCCACCTGGTCGCCATTCAACAGAATATCCAAACGTACCAGATCGCCTTTTCGGTATTCCAAAAATTCATAATCGAGCGATGCATATCCGCGTGTTCCGCTCTTCAGCCGATCGTAGAAAGTCGAACACCACCTCGGCCATCGGCAGTTCGTACGTTATCTCAACGCGGTTGTTCTGCATAAAGTGTTGATTGACGTAAACTCCCCGCCGATCCTGGCAGAGCGACATAATAGGCCCGATGTAATCCGCCGGCGTTAGGATACTCGCTTTGATATACGGTTCCCAAACGGAATCAATTTTACCGACCTCCGGCATTTCGCTGGGGTTATCTACTTTGATTCGCTCTCCGTCTTCAAGGTCAATTTCATACCGAACATTGGGGACTGTGGTAATAATATCCATATCGAACTCACGATCGAGCCGTTCCTGGATAATTTCCATATGAAGGAGTCCCAAAAATCCCGCCCGAAAACCAAAACCAAGTGCTTTCGAGGTTTCGGGTTGATAGGAAAGAGATGCATCATTTAACTGAAGTTTTTCAAGTGCTCCCCGCAGATCTTCAAAATCTTCTGAGTTGGTAGGAAAAATTCCGCTAAACACCATCGGTTTCACTTCTTTATAACCGGGGATGGGAGAATCTGCTTTGTTTTTCGTATTTGTAACTGTATCCCCCACTTTTGCATCCTGAAGAGATTTTACACTCCCGATCACGTAACCAACGTCACCGGCTTCCAGTTTATCCGTTTTCTCCTTTTTCAGCTTCAGGTAACCGATCTCTTCGGCATCATACTCCTTTTTAGTCGCCATAAACGTGATGCCCTCTCCTTTTTCGAGAACACCTTCCATCACCCGAACATAACAGATAGAGCCACGGTAGGTGTTAAAAATGGAATCAAAAATCAATGCTTTCAGAGGTTTGTCAACTTCCTGCTTAGGAGGCGGAATTCGTTCAACAATCGCCTCCAGAAGGTCCTCAATTCCTTCACCGGTTTTACCAGATACATGCAAAATTTCTTCATGTGTCCCACCGATCAGATCTACAATTTGCTGTCCCACGCCTTCGATATCTGCACCGGGAAGATCAATCTTATTGAGAACCGGTATAATCTCCAGTTCCTGGTCAAGTGCCTGGTAGAGATTCGAAATAGTCTGCGCTTCAATCCCCTGCGCGGCATCCACTACCAGCAATGCACCTTCACATGCTTTCAGGGCACGAGACACCTCATACGAAAAATCAACATGACCCGGTGTGTCGATCAGGTTGAAGGTTACTACTTCTCCGTTAGGACGTTTGTAATCCATTCGGATGGCATGGCTTTTAATAGTGATTCCACGCTCGCGTTCCAGGTCCATATCATCGAGAACCTGTTCCTGCATCTCTCTTTCACTAATGGTGCCGGTGCGTTCAAGCAGACGATCGGCCAGCGTAGATTTGCCATGATCGATGTGCGCAATAATGCAAAAGTTCCGAATATTCTTCATTCAAATAAGAAAAAGACTAAAATTACTGAAGCCTTAAATATACAAATTCGAAACGGTCATTACAGCGAAATGTTATCTCTTTTAGTTTGAGTGAAAAGGCAAAAGTGAAACGTGAGAAGTAAATGTGTCATTGCAAGCGGAGCTAACAAATTGAATGAAGTTCGCCAATCCTCAAATATGATTTCGAGTAAGGTCATCTTTACGATTGTAAATTGCAGCTTCATCGCTGTCGTTTCCACCCAATGACGTCTCACATGTGCCTTTTCACTTTTGCGTTTTGCCTTCTCACATCTCAGGTCTCATTTCTCAACTCTGAAATTAATCTTCCGTCGGGCTTAGCAGCTCCACATGAAAACGAAAGGCTTCATCTTCAAGAGTCATGGTATCGTAAATTTCCCTAATCAGGTCGAAAACAACATCTGTATCCCCCTTCACGCTCGTGGACAGGTAGTTGATATCGACCTCTACATCATGTTGGGCAACGAACTCTATCAGGTCTTGTACTTTTTCTTTCGGGTGATCGGTGTAAAGGGGTATATAGGTAAGTTGTGCAACGGTTTTCATGATAATCTTTTTTTGGTTGGTGACTTATCTCACCGAAAATAATGCCTTCAAAAAACAATACATAACTTTTCATGAACCTTTCGATATTTTTAATATTTGCAGATAAGTTCATGAGTATTAAATTGAAAGAGTAAGATCAACTTCTGGAACAACCCAATTATAATCCAAAAATAAGCCATCATAAATGAAAATTACCGTCTTAACACTTTTTATTTTATTTCTATTCGCTCATCAAATTAATGCGCAGGAAGAAGCTAATTACGATGAGTCCAACGTCCCAAATTTTACTCTGCCAAAAATTCTCGAAACTACCTCGGGTGAACCTGTCAAAACCATCAATGAGTGGAAGTATCAACGACGAGCAGAAATTGTCAACATGTTTGCCGAGCATGTATACGGCCAAATGCCGAATCATTTTGATTCCATCGAATTCAATGTGGTCAGCAAAAACAGCTCGGCGATTGACGGCACAGCCACTGCAAAAGAGGTGGATATTATCGTCTCCAGAAATGGGAACTCTTTACCGATTCGGCTCAATCTTCTCATTCCGAATCATGCAGATTATCCTGTACCGGTTACATTACTGATGAATCATCGGGGAGCTGAAAATATGGATATCACCCGGGAAGCAAAGGAAGATTTCTGGCCGGCTGAAACGATTCTTGAGCGTGGATATGCCGCCGCGGTTTTTAATGTGGAAGATGTGGCTGATGATGATCCTGATACATATGCCGAAGATCTTCTCGAAACACTTTATCCCGAACAAATCGGCCAGGAAGATGGAATGATGGGGCTCTCCGCCTGGGGCTGGGGTGCAATGCGCGTAATGGATTACCTGGAAACGGATGATGATATTGATCACAAAAAGTCGATGCTTGTGGGACATTCCAGAGGCGGTAAAGCGGCTCTTTGGACCGGGGCGAATGACGAGAGATGGAGTATTATTGTAGCAAATGAATCCGGTGCAGTGGGCGCGGCACTTTCAAAACGTAAATTCGGAGAGACAATAGATATCATAAATAATGGGTTCCCGTACTGGTTTACCCCCAATTTTGAAGCATTCAATCAAAATGAATCGGAGTTGCCGTTTGATCAGCATATGCTTCTGGGTACAATCGCCCCAAGAGGATTGTATATCACCGCTGCCGAGGATGACCAGTGGGCTGATCCAAAGGGAATGTATGAGTCGCTCCTCCATGCATCCGAGGTATATGAGAAGATCTATGGGATTTCCGTTCCGCTGAATGAACGAATGCCGGCGATAAATAACCCGACGGACAATCCCTATGCCGCGTACCATATTCGAAATGGAGAACATGATCTGAAATTATATGACTGGATACAGTTTCTGAATTTTGCGGATCGGCACTTTCACATCAATATGCCTGATTAAGTTGATGCCAAACTTTCAGTTAAAAAAACTCAGGAACATTTAAAAGTTTTTTTGATTTCATTAATTGAATTTATTTTATGAAAAACCTGAGAAATATGATATCACGAATTGCTACACTACTACTTTTTACTCTGTTTCTGCTCACCTCATGTGATGTTGCCGATAACGGAAACTCAAATTCCACCAGAGGTACACTACAAGTCTATCTGACAGATGCCCCCGGAAATTATGAAGCCGTTTGGATTGATATTCAGGAGGTACGAATTCATCGCAGTGAAAATGAGGAGATTGAGGACGACGATGACGGTTGGATTACTATCAGCGAAGAACCTAAAAAAGTCAACCTTCTTGATCTCACCAATGGTAAGCTTGAAGTACTTGGCGAAACCGATCTTGATGAAGGAATGTACAGCCAGATCAGGCTTATTCTGGGTGACGATAATGAGGTCGTCAAAAATGGGGTCACACATTCTCTTGATACTCCAAGTGCTCAACAATCTGGTTTAAAACTGAATGTAAATGCAGAGATAGAGGGTGGACAGGTGTACACACTTCTGCTGGATTTCGATGCCTCCCGTTCTATTATTGAAGCCGGAAATTCCGGGAAGTTTCTTTTAAAACCGGTTATTCGTGCAGTTGCATTTGCTGAAACCGGTGCCATTGAAGGAAGTATTGAACCCGCTGAATCCCTCCCCTGGGTCTATGCCATTGCCGGTACTGATACCGTTGCAGGTACCCGTGCTGATGCTGAAGGCGAATTCAGATTGGTTGGATTGTTATCCGGTTCTTATAATGTCGCCATCAATCCATCAGAAGAAGGCTATTCCGATGAGATTATTAGCGATGTAGATGTTACAGCGCCAGACACAACCGATCTTGGCGTAATTAATCTCGACGAAGACGAGGAGTAGATCCGAAAATTTTACTTTTAGTTAATAAGCAGGGTGTTCATCAAAGCAAAAGGCTGTTTTGAAGTGATACTCTGCTTTTTTTATGCCTGAATTTAACTCATCAATCTACTAACCGTCTGCTATTCTTGCATTGTATTGGAATTCCATTTTTGAAATCCATAATTTACAATCGTGTTGACAAACAAATTACATACCTCTTATCATTTCGGCCACCATCATGGTAGCCACGAACATGCTGTGCATTAAACTTCCCTTTCTTCGCGCAACAGCTTTACTTCATCTTTTTAAATTTAATTTTCTGTATTAATAGACCATTTTTTGACCTATGAGAACTCTCGATTCTACTACATCACTACGAATTGCCGTTCAAAAAAGCGGACGGCTGACCGATAAAACATTGAACCTTTTGGAGGGCATTGGCTTAAAATTCGACGATTATAAACGAAGCCTGCTCGTTAAATGTCTCAATTTCGATGTTGAACTCCTCTTGATCCGTGATGACGATATTCCCGAATATGTACAAGACGGCATTTGCGATCTTGGCTTTGTCGGGGCTAACGTTGTTGAGGAAGACCAGGTGGATGTTGAGATCCTCCGCGGATTGAATTACGGCGTTTGCCGGTTATCTCTGGCAGTTCCTAAAGACAGCGCCATCAAAAAACCGGAAGATTTTGCCGGAAAAAAAATTGCAACAAGTTATCCCGGAATCACCAAACGATTTTTTGAAAAGAAGGGCGTGAATGTAAAAGTAATTACACTCTCCGGATCGGTTGAAATTGCACCCCGGCTGGAAATTGCCGATGCTATCTGCGATCTCGTTTCCACCGGAAACACATTAAAAGCAAACGGCCTTGAGGAGATCATTAATATTTTTGATTCTGAAACTCAGCTTATTAAAACGAATAAGCCTCTTTCCGAAGGCAAACAACAACTTATTGAAAAAATCCTCCAGCGAATTGAAGGATATCAAAAAGCGGCTAAAAGCCGGTATATTATGATGAATGCACCACAGGAATCGGTGGAAAGAATCAAAGAAATTATACCTTCACTAAAAAGCCCAACGGTGATGCCACTGGCCGATAATGGAATGGTGGCTATCCATACTGTTGTTCCGTTATCTACATTTTGGGATGTAATGGAACGGCTCAAAGAAGCTGGCGCCACAGGAATTGTAATGCTGCCAATTGAAAGTATGATCGCTTGATTTTAGATATGAGTCTTGAGTCCTGAGTCATTAGATTCTCAGGACTCAAGACTCGGAACTCAAGACTAATGCAATGAAAATATATACCTACAACCAACTTTCTGAATCTGAAATTGAATCTCTCTGCCGGCGGCCGAAAATGGATTTCAAGTCGGTCTTTGGACAGGTACAGCCAATTCTGAATGATATTGAGACCAAAGGAGACTCGGCAATTCGGAAATACACCAAAAAATTTGATGGTGTTGAATTCGATCTGTTAGCCATCAATCCGAGTGACATTCCAATCAATCTGTCTGACGATGTAAAAGCCGCTTTAGACCGGGCGATGCACAATATTTCGAAGTTTCATCAAAAACAGATTTCGAATGATATTGAAGTGGAAACACAGCAAGGTGTTATCTGCCGGCGTGTTGCAAAACCAATTGAGCGGGTGGGTGTGTATATTCCGGGCGGAACAGCTCCGCTTCCATCTACTGCTATGATGCTCTGTATACCGGCGATGATTGCCGGCTGTGAAAAAATTGTGCTTGCCACTCCCCCGGATAAAGAAGGAAAGATTCCCGATTCAGTTGCCTACGTAGCCCAAAAAACCGGCGTATCAGTAATTGTGAAAGCGGGGGGTGCTCAGGCCATTGCGGGGATGGCATTTGGTACGGAATCGATACCGAAAGTGGATAAAATTTTCGGTCCGGGCAACCAGTATGTAACCGCTGCGAAGATGATCCTTCAAAACAGTGAAGCGATGGTTTCTATTGATATGCCCGCCGGTCCCTCAGAGGTGTTACTCATTGCTGATGAAACAGCCGATCCTGAATTTGCAGCCATCGATCTTTTATCACAGGCGGAACATGGCCCTGACAGTCAAGCCGTTTTGGTTGCCACAAAAGAGACTAATATTTCAGCAATTTCTGATAACCTGGATCGTCTGCTTGAGGATCTTCCACGTAAAGAATTTGCATCCAAAGCCATTGAAAGCAGTTTTATTTTAGAGGTTGATAATTCAGATGAAGCGATCCATTTTTCCAATCGATACGCTCCTGAGCATCTGATCATCAACACAAAAGATGCCGACCGACTTGCTGGAAATGTGACCAACGCGGGATCCGTTTTTATAGGCCCGTGGACACCGGAAAGCATGGGAGATTACGCCTCCGGAACAAATCACACGTTACCAACATACGGATATGCCCGGATGTACAGCGGAGTTTCACTAAACAGTTTCCAGAAATTTATTACCATTCAGAAAATCTCTGAGAAAGGATTAAAGGATCTTGGCCCCACTGTTGAAACATTGGCAGAATTGGAAGGCCTGGATGCACATAAACAAGCAGTGAGTTTAAGATTGAAGAAATTATCGAAGGAGTAGAAATAGAAGTCCCCTCTCGAGAGGGGATTTAGGGGTGTGTTCGGCACGGTCGACACACCTCTGATGGTTACGCTGAACGCTCCTCCATCTGTCTCCTCTCAAGAGGAGAGTTTTAAACCGAAATAACAAAAAATAAAAAGCCCGAAATAATCGACATAGATAGCCTTGTTCGCCCAAACATCAGAAATTTGAAGCCGTACCGAAGTGCCCGCGATGACTTTGAAGAGGGCCTCCTTTTGGATGCCAACGAAAATAGTCTTGGCTCACCGGTTCGAAATGATCTTGAACTGCACCGGTACCCTACTCCAACTCAAGATGCACTGCGAAAGAAGATTGCGGAATGGCGCCAGGTCGATTTTGAAAATATTTTTTTAGGTGTGGGAAGTGACGAAGCGGTGGACCTGATCATGCGGATTTTTTGTGAACCCGGAAAAGATTCGATCATTACAACTCCGCCTACATATGGCATGTACAAGGTATCGGCCAATATCAATGATCTGAATGTAAAGGAGGTTCTTTTAACGGAATCGTTTCAGTTGAAGCCGGAAAAAATTATTGAAGCGGCTGATGAACAAACCAAAGTTCTCTTTTTGTGCTCGCCCAACAACCCCACAGCTAACAGTATGAAGCAGACAGACCTGCTCAAAATTGTTACCCAGTTTCCTGGCATTGTGGTTATTGACGAAGCCTACATTGATTTCAGCGGGCAAGAGTCGATGGCGAGCTTGGTTCAGCAGTATCCAAACTTGGTGGTGCTGCAAACATTTTCAAAGTCTTATGGGCTGGCAGGAATTCGGTTAGGAATTGCGATCTCAAATCCGCAAATCATCAACTACATGATGAAGGTGAAGGCCCCGTACAACATCAACAAACTGACGGCTAAAACCGCCCTTGATGCTTTTGATAATATGGAGTTGATGAAGTTCAATATTCAAAAAATTATTGAGGAGAAAGAGTATGTAGCTGAGCAGTTGGGACACGCAGAAGAGGTTGAGAAAGTGTATCCGTCTGATGCAAATTTCCTGCTTTTTAAAATTCAGAATGCGGAAGAAATCTATCGGGAACTTGCCGCCAGAGGTGTGATTGTTCGCTATCGGGGAAATGAACCCCTGTGCGAAAATTGTCTGCGCGTGACAATTGGAATGCCGGATGAAAATATTCGTTTCCTTAAAACCCTGAAGGAGGTACTCTCGTGAAAATATGGATTGATAAGTCTGCTCTAACCAACAGTTCCGACTCTTTACTCCCGCCCGGTGCGCTTTTCTCGATAAAATATCTGCAGGAACATGATGTCGAGTTTTCATTTGATACCGGTTTCTTATCGGATCAACAGAAGAAACTGATCGAAAATGAAGAGATCTATGTGGGTGATTTTAGTGCTGAAAGTGCTGACGGATCAATTCAGCGAAAGCAATCTTTCCAATTTATCGAAGGTGAATTGCTTGTTGAAGAAGCTGCCGACTGGGCTACATTGAGCCATAGTATTTTATTTCCAAGCCGTAAGGCGGTCGTCAAAAGAAATACGAAAGAGACCGACATTTCTGTTTCTATAAACCTCGATGGAACGGGTCAGAGTGAGATCAATACCGGCCTGAAGTTTTTCGATCATATGCTGGAACAGATTGCGCGACATGGATTAGTAGATCTGGAAATCAGGTGTGATGGAGACCTGGAAGTGGATGAGCACCACTCAATTGAAGACACCGCTATCGCCCTGGGTCAGGCCATTCGAAAAGCAATTTCTGATAATAAAGCCGGAATTCAGCGTTACGGGTTTGCTCTGCCGATGGACGAAACCCTGGCCACTGTTGCTATTGATTTGTCAGACAGACCCTACCTGCAATGGGATGTTGATCTGAAACGGGAGTATGTTGGCGATTTTCCAACGGAGATGCTGGAGCACTTTTTTTATTCGCTGGCAATGAACGCACGCGCCACCCTCCATGTTTCAGCAGATGGAAAAAATGAGCATCACATAATTGAAGCCATTTTTAAGGGGTTCGCGAAAGCACTGCGATTTTCTGTGAGCCGCAATGAACGAATCAAAGGAATTTTACCAACTACAAAAGGAACAATTTAGGTTTATAGTGAGACGGCAAAAGATGAATGATTTATTTAGTGTCATCCTGAACTTGATTCAGGATCTCCTGGCTTTAACGCAAAAGGGGATTCTGAGTCAAGCTCAGAATGACTTTTCTCTTGGATGGCGCAAGCGTCCCGCTTGTGACCTTAACTCGTTCCACCGCTCTGCTGTGGTACATTTACTGTGGATTGTGCAAACATCTTGGTTATTCTGGATGGCGCAAGCATCTTACTTGTGCCACATCTTATCGGGCACAAACGAGACGTTTGCGCCATCGCTGTATAAAACTTCTCACTTTTCACTTTTGCCTTTTCACTCAGAGAAATGATAGGAATTATAAAATACCAAGCGGGAAATTTGGCATCCGTTTCGAATGCCTTGGACAGGCTTCAGGCTGATTACATTATTTCGGACAATACGGATAAACTTGACAATACAGATGCAATCATTTTCCCCGGAGTAGGCCATGCCGCTGCAGCAATGGACGACTTGCGATCCAAAGATCTGGACGTCTGGCTGAAAAATACAAAAAAGCCTGTTTTAGGAATATGCCTGGGAATGCAGCTTTTCTATGAATCATCCGAAGAGGGCAATTGCGAAGCTCTTGGCATTATTCCCGGCCGGCTTAAACGGTTTGATTCTACAAAAGCTAAAGTTCCGCATATGGGGTGGAATCGATTCGAATCGATTAAAAAACACGATCTTCTCTCAGGAATTGAGGAGAAACATTTTCTCTACTACGTGCATGGCTATTATGCTCCACTAAGTGAATGCACACTGGCTACATGCAACTATATTCAAAATTTTACAGCTGTTGCAGCAAAAGATAATTTTATTGGTGTTCAGTTCCATCCGGAAAAATCGGGCCAGGTGGGTTCGCTGTTACTACAGAATTTTTTGGATATGGTGGGTTAATCACAGAGCCGTCTGACCGCTTTGAGCGGTCTGACGGCTAATTGCCTGTAAAATTTAGTCAGATCCGCGAAGTCTTCTAAGACTTCGCGGATCTTTCGTTAAGTAAAAATTTAAAATTATCTATGAAAGTTATTCCCGCTATTGACCTGCTTAACGGTCAGGTTGTACGCCTTCAGAAAGGAGATTATCAGAAGAAAACAGTTTATAACGACAACCCTATAGAAGAAGCTTCAAAATTTAAGGAAGCTGGTTTTTCTCACATCCATGTGGTGGATTTGAACGGGGCTAAAAGTGGGAAGTTTGAGAACCTGCTGATCATCAAACGGATCATTAATGAACTGGAATTGTCCGTTCAAACCGGGGGTGGAGTCAGATCTCAAGGAGATATAGAACTGCTTTTAGATGCCGGATTAAGTGGTATAATCTGCTCCTCCATGACGGTAAAAAAACCAAAAGAGTGGCTTCAGGCGATCAAAAATTATCCTGAAAAAATGATTCTTGGCTTAGACCTGAAGGATGGAAAAATGGCTTACGGGGGTTGGCTGGAAACATCGGATCAATCCATCGGCGAGTTTATAAAACCAATGCTTGATGCCGGGCTGCAAACCGTTCTAAGCACCGATATTGCGCGGGATGGAATGCTGAGCGGGCCCAATATTGAAATGTACAGAGATCTTCAAGACGAATTTCCTGAACTGAATTGGATAGCATCAGGAGGGGTATCAAAAATAGAAGATCTAAACGAACTTAAAGAACTGGATATATACGGCGTAGTTGTGGGGAAAGCATATTACGAAGGAAAGATTGGCCTTGAAGAACTATCGGAGATTTGATTATCCACAACTCAATTTCAAAAAGAAAAAGCCATCCCACTAATCAGGACGGCTTTTAATTAAATAATTTATCCGTTATTCTCGAATGCAGTCATCTTGCTTTTGCTCTTCCATCTGGCAAGTATCAACTGCTGTTGCTCCGCATTGCGGACATGTTGACGGTTTATCCATATCTGATCCTCCTTTTATGATTGACGTTCATTTTAATAACGTCAACTTTCCCGGAAAATGTTCAACTAAACCATAGTTTATACTTGGTTTAAATAAAACATACCTTCGGGTCTTTAAATTGATTTACAACACGGACGGATCTTTCACTTTACCCATAAAAAGATTCGTGCCACTTTCTCTCTCATGGATAATAAACACAAACGGCCGATTTACAACCATGGATGGTGGCAAAGACGTAACTCCAACACCAACTGAAGTTACAGCAGCAGCTTCGGTGCCCTCTTCATCAACGCTGACAAACGTTTTATGCTTCACCTCACTGATATAGAGATTCTGTGGTGAGACGTCTGCGATGCCTGAGAAATCAGCTAAATTCTCATTAAAAGCCTGCTCCATGCCCATCGATTTCAGAATGTCGTTATAGGTAATCTCATAGTCCATCTCAAACTTTGGAAGTTCCAGTGGAACCTCTGAAACGTGCAAATTTGATCTCCATTGGGACAGGTTTTTATATGTTACTTTTTCTTCAATAAATTGATCGAGAGGCATTTCCGGATCACCCGGCATCAGCACACTCATGGTAAACAAACTGTCTCCATATGGCAGCTCAATCATCCGAACGTCCTCAGAAAAATAAGCTGCAAATCTCTCTTTTTGGCTCATCATATCAACCTCCGCGGTTTCCCCATTTTCGAGATGAAAATCCGCTTTACGGGTATCATCCTTATCAAACTTACTGAGCCAGTCTCCTTTAAAATAGATCGCATTTATCAGGTACATCACCATCTCGGCAGGAATTTCATCGAGAATTTTCTCAATTTTTCCTTCGGTTTTATCATCCACCCAACGGTTGATCGTATCCACAGATCCCGGATCCTGAAAATCCAGCCCGGCAACCTCGGCATTATAAAATTCTTCTAAACGTTGCAGGAAATCATCTTTTACCGGCAAAGACTGCTCATGCCAGACTGAGTTTGCAATTTTCATGGTCACTTTAGGATCAACAGAAACCAACAACTCAATAAGTGATTGAAACGCCTGGTTTACCTCTTCGATTTCCATTCCGCTCAAATGAAGGGCTTCTTTTATCTGGGCAAGTGTTTCTCCCTCTGCTCCGTTTAACGTCATTGCCAGGGCGGTAGAAATACTTAACGGAGAGATAAACAGGTTCTCCTCCTCATTATCGTACGAAACGGTTTGGCGAAAAATATCATAGCTGAACGACTGATCCGCTTTTACAAGTTGTTTTTCTGAAGCGGTAAGCTCTCTTGGCAGTTCACCACTACTGTCGCCCGGACCTGTTACATCCGATTGGCAGGTGAGAAAAAATATCGCGATGAGAATGGTTGAAAAAGTCAAAATCAGCAGTTTTTTAATCTTCATGTTCATGGTTGATTTGATTTATTGATAGAACGTCATTACCTGCAGAATGATATTTTATATTTTATTTTTTTTGATGACCTCTGTTATCTATACACCCGCTTCTGATGATGTACCTATGTACTTTTGTTATCAAGTGATGTTTCTGACATCGCTACGACGCCTCTAACGACCATTGTTAGCAGCATGCAATCTCATAACCAAATGATCTTCTTTTTTAAATTCTCACATAGATTTTTGAAATCCCCTATCAATAGTTTGGGGATTGCCACCGCCGGAAGCTCACCCACAACGATTTTTTATTTGAATGAAATAATCATAACCTACACCACAGAATCCACAGAAAACATTCTTTTCAATCAAAATATCTGTTATCTTCACACCTTCTAAATTATGCTAACAAGAAGAATCATACCATGCCTTGATATTAAAAACGGCCGGACCGTGAAAGGGGTGAATTTCGTCGGCCTTCGGGATGCCGGTGATCCTGTAGAACTGGCCCAGCGATATACCGAAGAGGGTGCAGACGAACTTGTTTTTCTTGATATTACTGCCACCAAAGAGAAACGGAAAACGCTTGTTAAGTTGGTAAAAGATATCGCATTGCATATCAATATTCCGTTTACCGTAGGGGGTGGAATCAAATCAGTCGAAGAGATCGAAGAAATTTTAAAAGCGGGTGCAGATAAAGTGTCGTTAAACAGCGCAATTGTTCGTGATCCGGATTTGATTACCCGCGCATCCGACGAATTTGGCTTCCAGGCGATTGTTGCCGCAGTAGATGCCAAAAAACGACCAGATGACGATTCGTGGGAAGTTTTTGTGAAAGGTGGATCTGAACCAACCGGCCTGAATGCACTTGACTGGATGGAAAAAGCCGAACAGCTTGGAGCCGGCGAAATCTTGTTAACCAGCATGGATCGCGACGGAACAAAATCCGGATTTGACCTTGAATTACTTAAAGAAGCGAATAAACGCCTTTCCATTCCCGTGATTGCAAGTGGCGGCGCCGGTACCATTCAGCACTGTTGCGATGCTGTTCTAATTGGCAACGCAGATGCAGTGTTAGCCGCCAGCATTTTTCATTTCAGGGAGATTGAAATTTCAGATCTTAAGGCTAAAATGGCAGAAGAAGGAATTAACGTACGAATTATTAATTAAAACACAGATATGGCTACCAAAGAAGAAGTTGAATTTCTATACGACCTCGAACGATTACTTGTCAGCAGGCGAATTGAAAAGCCTAAAGGATCGTACTCCACAAAACTATTCAAAAAGGGGATCGACAAAATTGCTCAAAAATTAGGTGAGGAAGCTGTTGAAACCATCATCGCTGCGAAAAACAAAAAGGATGCTGAACTGATTGGCGAAACAGCAGACTTAATTTATCACATGCTTGTTCTTCTCGTTGAAAAAGAGATTCCACTTGACAGAGTGATCCAGGAGATGATGCTCAGAAGTAAAAAATAGATTTTTAATCCGGGATGGCAGGTTGTAAAACCCATGCATCTCAATTTTTTTAAAAATCCTTCTCTCTTATACGTATCTATCTGTATTTAAGTGGTTATTTTACAGGAACTTAATTGAAGGTGAAATCATTATGTAATATGATATAAAACTTGAATTTTTAAAATTCATTCGATCATTACAAATGATTTCTCGAAAGTTATTCCTGGCAAGTTTAGCAATAATTTTCATCTTAGTTCCCTTCTCTGCGGAGGCCCAGTATTTTGGCCGAAATAATGTTCAGTATGAAAATTTTAATTATAAAATACTTCATACCGAACATTTCGATATCTATCATTATCCCAAAGAAGCTGAGGCAACAGCAGATATCGGCATTCTGGCTGAACGCTGGTATAAACGCCATTCGGTAACACTTGATCACTCCCTGAAATCCAAAAATCCGTTAATTATCTATGCCAATCATGCCGATTTTCAGCAAAATAATATTGTACCTCAAGTAGGTGTCGGCACCGGCGGTGTAACGGAAGGCCTTCGGAACCGGGTTGTTATGCCATTTGCTGAGGCGAACAGCAGTACCAATCATGTTCTTGGCCATGAACTTGTGCATGCATTTCAGTACGATATTGCACGCCAGGATAAGATTGGCGGAATCCGTGCAACCAGCCAAATGCCTTTGTGGTTCATTGAGGGAATGGCAGAGTACTTATCAGTTGGAGCCGAAGACACCCATACTGCTATGTGGATGCGAAGTGCTCTTTTGAATGATGATCTGCCCTCCATTAAAGATCTTTCCAATCCGCAAGAGTATTTCCCCTACCGATATGGACACTCCGTTTGGACCTATATCGCCGGCCAGTGGGGAGACCAGGCTGTTTCGAAATTATATGTAAGGTCGGCACAAAAAGGGCTTGAAAAAGGTTTTAAACAAGTGCTGGGAATCTCACGGGATTCGGTTTCAACACTGTGGCAAAATTCTATTCGGGAAAAGTATTCTGATGATATCAAAAATCGTACCCACCCGGAAGAAGTTGGGGAACCGATTCTTGGTAAAAAGGAAGATACCGGTAGTATCAATGTTTCTCCCTCACTCAGTCCGAATGGCGAATATGTGGTATTTATTTCAGAAAGAAATTTATTTTCGATTGAACTCTTTCTTGCTGATGCCAAAACCGGTGAGATTATTCGAAAATTAACCTCTACAATTACAGATCCGCACCTGAGTGCTCTTCGATTTATCGAATCTTCTGGCAGCTGGTCTCCGGATAACAATACATTTGCCGCAGTTGTATTTTCTAAAGGCGATAACCAGATCACTCTGATCAATATTCATAACGGGAAAGTAGAACGGCAACTCAGTTTTGGTGATGTAGATGCCATTACCAATCCGGCTTGGTCGCCCGATGGAAGCAAAATAGCCTTCTCAGGTTCGGATGGTGGTTATACCGATCTTTATATCTACAATCTTGAAACCGATTCACTCCGAAATGTTACACAGGATCGTCATTCAGACTTGCAGCCTACCTGGTCACCCGATAGTGAACGAATAGCTTTTGTGACGGACCGGGGAAGTAAGACGGATTTGGAGAACATGATTTTTGGCAACATGAAAATCGCTGAACTAAACCTCCGTACTCAACAAATTCGAATGATTCCATCTTTTGAAAACGCCAAGCATATCAATCCGAAATACAGTAAAGATGGGTCTTCTCTGTATTATATCTCTGATTACCAGGGATTCAGCGATATTTTTCGGTTTGATTTTGAAACTGGTCAGCGATACCGGGTTACAAATGTTAGTACCGGCATTTCCGGGATCAGTAAACTTTCTCCTGTTCTCACTGTGGCATCAAATACCGGGGAGATGATGGCTACCGTATTTAATGATTCCAATTACAAAATTCACCGAATTAGTGAGGAGAAGCAACAAGACGTTCCACTATCTGGTGAATCTGCCATTGTTGAATCTGGCCAGCTTCCAGGCTCGGGCCAACAGGGCAACCAGATCGTACAGATGTATCTGAATAATCCCATGACTGATCTCCCGGATGATACCTCTTTTGGTGTTTCCGATTATACGCCTACTCTTCGTTTAGATGGAATCAGCGGTGGTGCCGGGGCAGGAGTTTCCAATCAATTCGGGGTTGGAGTTGCCGGTGGTGTTACAGCGAGCTTTAGCGATATGTTAAATCAGCATCAGCTTGTAACCTCATTACGAGTACAGGGGCGGTTAAAAGATATCGCAGGACAGGTTGCATATCTCAATCAGGATAATCGATTTATCTGGGGTGGATCTATCACCCATCAAACCTATAGAAGTACCCGAACCGGAATTTCCAGAAACGATACTACCAGGGTAGACGGAGAACCTGTTGTTGCTCCTGAGTCAGTCATCCGTTTGAATCAGCGAATTTTTCGTGAACGGGTAAATGCCCTGGGTAAGTATCCGCTTTCGCAAACGCAACGGTTTGAATTTTCCGGCGGCTGGACTCATCTCTGGTACCAGTTTGAACAAGAACAGATCTATTTTTCGGGTCGCGGAATTCCTTTCAAACGGGAAACCACCGAATCCGCAATCGACGAACCAGATCCTTTAAACCTCTTTACCAGCTCGGCTGCCTATGTAAGTGACAATTCAATTTTTGCATTTACCGGCCCGATCCAGGGCCACCGGATGCGGCTGGAAGCTGAACAGACCTTTGGTTCACTCAGTTACCTAACTGCAACTGCCGACTACAGGAAATATTTCTACTTTGAACCGCTCACACTCGGATTTCGTGCTCTTCACTACGGACGATATGCCTCCGATGCAGAAGATGGCCGTTTAAACCCGATATTTCTTGGAAATGAACGGTTTGTTCGCGGATATAACATCGGATCATTTTCCGCCCGGGAGTGCCGAGACTCAGCCGGGAACAGTTGTCCCGAATTCGACAGACTCTTCGGAAGCCGGCTTGCCATTGCCAATGCTGAGCTACGGATGCCGATACTTGGAGTTGAAGATCTTGCGCTGTTTCGATCCAGAACCATTCCAACCACTCTTTCTGCATTTTTTGACGGCGGATTGGCTTGGTCGAACTCACGAAGCCCGGACTTTCGATGGACTACAGATGAAACCTCTGATAATGTTCCCGTCTTCAGTACAGGGTTGAGTGCCAGGGTAAATATCCTGGGCTACCTGGTTGCAGAACTATACTACGCAATTCCTTTCCAGCGGCCGGATAAAAGCGGATACTTTGGCTTTCAAATCTCGCCGGGTTGGTAAACACAAACGTAAAATCTCAGACATACCAAATTTGTGGCCTATAGGTTAAGCAATCTATCTTGATGATCCACGGCCTCCGACTGCTATTTTATATTTGCTGCATGTTTCCGTAGTACCGATCCCCCGGAGCTATCTGCCTTTTCACTTTTGCCATTTCCCTTTGCAATCATCTCCATTTCTTTTAATTTGGTACAGCTTTCAAAAAGAGATCAACTCAAATACCATGACTCTTCCATTCAAACAAAAAGATATTTATCTCGGCCTGGCGGAGATCCATGGATTGCTGCGTATTGCTGATCAATCGTTGGAACTGGAGTACAAAGTAAAAGATACGACACTGGGTTTTCTGGATTCGGACGTAAAATCGTGCCGCATTCCGTTAGGAATTATTGATTCGATTGAGGTTGAGAAAAAGTGGTTTTCAGGGTTTTTTGATATAACCTTAAACCGAATACCCAACCTCGACAATCCATTTCAGTTGGAGGGAAATCATCTGAAACTATCCGTAAAAAAGAATGATCTTGAGAAAGCCCGGTCATTTCGGTCAAAACTGATGTATGAAATTCTTGAACGAAAGCTTGAGAGTCTCGATGAGGATGAAAAGAAGGAGTTCAGCCGCCAAAACAAAAAACAAACAGGTTCGCGGAAAACCACTCAAAGAAGTAATACCGACGGTCTTGAGAATATGCTTCGGGAAGATTAGGGAATTGAACCTCCCACAAGCGAGAGTATCTGTTTAGCGGCCGGGCAGTGTCGCAAACCGTGGTTGCCATTGCAAGATGGAAAATTTCTCTCCTTTTTGCTTTTTTCACCAAAAAGAACTTGATTCCCTTTATAAATTCAATCAAACCAAGAGTGTATGACAAAAGAGCTGGGATATATCATAGCAGGGATCTTGGGCGTAGCAGCATCAGCCGGGGTCTCGTTCGTAACGGGAAATATCTGGTCCGGATTTCTAACCGCTATTTTAATTGGCGTACTTTATCTAATCATAATGGATCGAAAGCTCATTCAACCGTTAGAGAACTCGAGTCAAAAAGTTGCCCTTCGCGTTCTCATCGTTTTGTTGGTATTGGCTCAATCGTTTGCTGCTTACGTGGTTTATGACCGCAGTCAATTCACCGAAAGCAACCTGGTTAAAATAAGAGCCACTATCGATGAAGGCATTTCAAAAGTAAGAACACAGGAAGTGCTTTTGGAAACGCTGAAACACTACACGTCTCAGCCTGAGGATGCCAGCACCACAATCGCATCTTCATTCAGAGAAGTAATGGGAGACAAGTTAAATGACGATGGTTCCATTGATTTGTCGGAACCCGGTGTACAAACAGATATCTATTTTGAATACGAAATCGTCTCTCCTGATGAGGTGGCAATCACTGCAAGTGCGAAGATCGGCCAGGGGCAAAACCCTGAATTTGTGAATGTGAATTCTCAAACCGGCAAATACCAGGCTGTTGCAACCTTAACTCCAAACGGGATCAGCTATGAACGAGAGAACTAAAATTATTGTAAACTGGGTTATTCCAATCATTATCGCGGGAATCGTGCTGCTTTTGATTCTGGTACCGAATGCTTTTGAGCCATTTTCTAATGCCGCTCAATGGATTGGCCATTTATTGACTGATCCCTCTGCGATGCTACATGGGTATGCCGCTCGAAACGCCATCAATCAGTTTGGAGGCGATATGAGCATGGAAGGATTCAATTCTGCATTATTGTATGGGTTGATGGGAATCGCTGTGATCTTTGTTCTGGCTCCATCCCTGATGATTTTTGGATATAAGAAAAGTAACCATTCTGATGGGGTCCTTTACCCCATAACCTGGCATCTTGGTACGGGGATTGTGATTGCAGCACTTAGTATCGGAGTTTATTCATCTGTAAGTTGGGTCAATTCTAATGAAGCAATATCTGAGTATGCTGATCGGCAGCAGGCATCTGACCAGCTTCAGTTTGAGATGTTTGATCTCTATTTCGATGCATCTGCCAAAGCCATACTGCCACAAGAGAAAGGAGGTGGCGGTGGACAATTCACAACATTTGTCGCAGACGACGGCTCCACCCGACCTATCCAATTGAGTGATTTGGACCGGTACAACCCAGACAGCAAGTTCAATTTTGTGATTTCTGAGAACATCACCGACTCAACAATTACCATTATCGGTATTTCTAACCTTGAAGGTAATAACCCGGATTTTCAAAATGCTGATGGAACTACCGGCCACATTGAGATGAGGCTTACTGTAAATCCATACAAGGATTCCGGTATCAATGTGAAACGGGAGAATGAGTGGCTGTATGCTACAAATGAGTAATGAAGTGAGGTTGCTGTCGTAAATCTAAGAATCGTACTGAAACAGGCACAAACGGGATATTGAAATAGGCAATAGGCACAAGCGAGACGCTTGCGCCATTTCGTTTCTTAATTTAGAATAGCGCGAGCGTCTCGCTCGTGCTTTCAACTTAACTCACATCTCATATCTGACCTATCTCCTTTTTTGCTTTTTTCACCAAAAAGAGCGTGATTTGTATTGTAAATTCAATCTAACCAAGAGTGTATGACAAAAGAGTTGGGATATATCATAGCAGGGATCTTGGGCGTAGCAGCATCTGCCGGGGTCTCGTACGTAACGGGAAATATCTGGTCCGGATTTCTAACCGCTGTTTTAATTGGCGTACTTTATCTAATTATAATGAATCGAAAGCTCATTCAACCGTTAGAGAGCTCGAGTCAAAAAGTTGCCCTTCGCGTTCTCATCGTTTTGTTGGTATTGGCTCAATCGTTTGCTGCTTACGTGGTTTATGACCGCAGTCAATTTATGGAAAATAATTTAGCTGAAACACGATCCAGCATCGATGAAGGAAGCTCAAAAATTCATACTCAGGAAATACTTTTAGATACCTTTAAACACTATTACAGCCAGTCAGATCAGGACAGCACCACAATCGCATCTTCATTCAGAGAAGTAATGGGAGACAAGTTAAATGACGATGGTTCCATTGATTTGTCGTGAACCCGGTGTACAAACAGATAAATCGTATTTCGAATACGAAATCGTCTCTCCTGATGAGGTGGCAATCACTGCAAGTGCGAAGATCGGCCAGGGGCAAAACCCTGAATTTGTGAATGTGAATTCTCAAACCGGAAAATATCAGGCTTATGCAACATTAACTCCAAACGGTATCGACTATGAAAGAGAGAACTAAACCAATTTTGAACTGGGTGATAGCCAATCATTTATCGCCGGGAATCGTGCTGCTTTTGATTCTGGTACCGAAAGCCTTTGAGCCATTCTAGCCCTGCTGCTCAGAAGGATTGGCCATTTATGCTGACTGATCCCTCTGATGATGCTACATTGGGTATGCCACTCGAAACGCCATCAATCAGTTTGGAGGCGATATGAGCATGGAAGGATTCAATTCTGCATCTGATACGTATGGGTTGATGGGTATCGCTGTCATCTTTGTAATCTGGCACCAACATTGATCGATTTTCGGATATAGAAAAGTCGGAAACAGTCTGAATGGCGAACTTCGCCCATACTGCATGGCATCTGGGTACGGGGATTGTGACTGCATCGCGACTTGGTATCGGAGTTTATTCCTCAGTAAGCTTGGGTCTACTTCAATAAAGTGAGCTATGTTGCCTCATGCAGATCGGCAGCAGGCGTCTAGATCAGCTTCAGTTTGAGATGTTTGATCTTCATTTCGATGCATCTGCCAAAGCCATACTGCCACAAGAGAAAGGAGGTGGCGGTGGACATTTCACAACATTTGTCGCAGACGACGGCTCCACCCGACCTATCCAATTGAGTGATTTGGACCGGTACAACCCGGACAGCAAGTTCAATTTTGTGATTTCTGAGAACATCACCGACTCAACAATTACCATTATCGGTATTTCGGACCTTGAAGGTAATAACCCGGATTTTCAAAATGCCGACGGTACTACCGGCCACATTCAGATGAGGCTTACTGTAAATCCATACAAGGATTCCGGTATCAATGTGAAACGGGAGAATGAGTGGCTGTATGCTACAAATGAGTAATGAAGTGAGGTTACTGTCGCAAATCTAAGAATCGGACTGAAACAGGCACAAGCGGGACGCTTGCGCCATTTCGATTCTTAATTTAGATATAGCGCGAGCGTCTCGCTCGTGCTTTGCGTAGACAACCTGCTCAAAACTGAAATGAGTATCCCACTCGTGCTATGCACTAAATTCAAATCTCAGGAATCTTTTTAGTGTCAGCGTATCACTTCTGCTGATCTTTTGTTTACAAGAATAATCAGTACGATAAGAATATTCTGTAAGGTTTTTCACTTTTTCGATTCATACTTATAAAAAACGTTTTCAGATCGATGAGTGAAAAGTTTAAAATTTTTGATGATAATCTTCCCTATTTCGTCACATTTACAGTTGTGAAATGGATTGATTTATTTACCAGGAATGAATACCGGAAGGTTATAATTAACAATCTTCAATATTGCCAAAAGAATAAAGGATTGATCATTTATGCGTATTGCATCATGACAAATCATATTCATTTAATTTTGAGCTCAAGTGATGAATCAAATCTAAGTAACACGATTCGAGACTTCCGTGGATTCACATCAAAAACACTCTTAGATGTCATCAAAAGCAACCCAAGAGAAAGTCGAAAGAAATGGCTTTTGAAGTCTTTTAGATTTGAAGGGAATAAAAGAAAATCGAATACAACTTATCAACTGTGGAAAAGAAACTTTCATCCACTTGAATTGGATAACCATTATTTGATCAAAGAAAAAATTGAATACATTCATCAAAATCCTGTAAAAGCAGGTTTTGTGTTTAAAGCAACTGATTATGTATTTAGTAGTGCTTCAGATTATTCTGGAAAGCAAGGGTTGATAAATGTTAGAAATATATTCGAGTGAAACAGGCACATGCGGGATATTGAAATAGGCAATAGGCACAAGCAATAGGTAATAGGCACAAGCGAGACGCTTGCGCCATTTCGTTTCGGGGCAGGCTGCTTGCGCCATTTCGATTCTTAATTTAGAATAGCGCAAGCGTCCTCGCTCTTACTTTCAACCTAACTCACATTTGTAATAGCGCGAGCGTCTCGCTCGTGCTTTCAACTTAACTCACATCTCATATCTGACCTACCCACCAGCCGGATAGGTGTAATACGCCTCAAAACTCAGTGGAATTCCAATCGCCCAGTAGACCAGCAGAAAGATGGTCCAGGTGATCATAAAAATAATAGCATACGGCAGCATCATTGAAATAAGTGTCCCGATTCCCGTATTCTTCACATAGCGCTGACAAAAGACAACCACGAGCGGGAAGTACGGTAGCAGCGGAGTGATAATATTTGAAACCGAATCACCGACACGATAGGCTGCCTGGGTCAGATCAGGTGAGATGCCGAGCTGCATCAGCATGGGGACAAAGATGGGAGCGATGAGTGCCCACTTGGCAGAAGCCGATCCAACCAGCAGATTCACAATTCCGCTCAAAAAAATGATTCCTACAACCGTCACTTGCCCCGGAAGAGCCAGTGCCTCCAGGAAATTAGCACCCTTCAGAGCCACCAACAGCCCGATATTCGATTTGCTAAATGCATCAATAAACAGTGCACAGAAAAAGGCCATCACGATGTAATACCCCATGCTCTCCATCGACTTGGTCATATTGTCGATCATATCCTTGGAGCTGCTGTATTTACCGGATACAAAACCATACACCACACCGGGAATCAGCAAAAGAATGAATATGAGCGGGACAATCGCCTGCATCAGCGGAGCCTCGAATGAGACCAAAGACATTTCGTCAGGATTCACCATATCCGGACCGCGAAGGGCAGAATCAGCCGGGTAAGCCCATGCAATTAACCCAATAATTCCCAACATCATCGCAGCAAAACCCCACCAGAAAGCGCGGCTTTCTTTATCGGTTACGGTCTCCATCTGGGGCATCTCATCTTCGTCACCGTCAATCTCAATTCCCTCGAGGCGCGGTTCTACAATTTTATCGGTGATGTACCAACCAACCGTTACAATCAAAACACTCGACGCACTCGTGAAATACCAGTTGTTGATGGGGTTCAGAGCCATCTCCGGGTTCAAAATCTGGGCGGCTTCCAGGGTAAAACTCATCAACAGCGGGTCGATAGCCGAGGGAATAAAATTTGCGGAAAACCCACCACTTACCCCCGCAAATGCAGCTGCAATTCCCGCCAGCGGATGTCGTCCAGCGGCATAGAAAATCACTCCTCCCAGCGGAATTACAAGGACATACCCGGCATCGGCGGCGGTGTGGCTGACAATCGCTATCAATATCAGCATGGGCGTTAGGAGTGACGGAGGTGTAAAGTTGAGCAGTTTTTTGAGGCCGGCATCAATCCAACCCGAGTGTTCTGCAACGCCAACACCGAGCATAGCTACAAGCACAATTCCCAGGGGTGCAAAAAGCACAAAGGTGTTCACCATATTCGCAAGGAAATCAGCCATATTTTCGCCTGTAAGCTGATTTTGTACCAGCAGTTCCTCACCGGTACGCGGATGCACCTCTCCAAAATCGATCGGTGCCAGGATTGCCGAAAGCACCCACACAATCACCAGCAGGATGAAGAACAACATAGCCGGATCGGGAAGCTTATTGCCCAGGGTTTCAATACCGTTTAGAAATTTATCAAATAGTGTTCCCCGGCCTTCGGACGATGGAGGCTTTGTTTGTGATTTCGTTTTCTCTTCGGTCACAACGGTTGTATTTGGTTAAGAAATGAATATTATTTGCAGAAAATACGAGAAATGGGATTGTTTGCAAGCAAAAAATGAATGCGTTATCGCGAAAGGAGTAGAACGATCTCTATGGATTCAATTCATGCTTTTCATGTTGAACTTAAGGCACAATTGGGAAATGGAACTAAATAGGGGGCACAAGCGGGACGCTTGCGCCATTTCGAGCTCCCTCGCAATGAGCTGATGGTTTTTTCCTCGTCGCCCCGAAGGCCGGGTTCTGGATATCTATTACCGTCAGTTTTAACTGACGGATCCGAGAGCCTGCAATCTTCAGGAGGGGCTTTAGCCGCATAGAGGATGGGGCTAAAGCCCATTTCTTGCTTAGGACCTCCAGCCGTTGGCTGAAGCCAACGGTAATGGATAAAAGGATCATTCCAATAGTTCTCGTTTTTAATAGGAAGCCGGAGCTTCCAGGGTGCCGTGCCAAGGGGAAAAATAATACAAATGTCATCCTGAACTTGATTCAGGATCTCCATAATTAACCACGACCCGGAGATTCTGAGTCAAGCTCAGAATGACTCATAAACGTACACCGCCTCTTCCTTCGTCTGCCTTTTCACTTTTTCGTTTTGCCTTCTGCCCGTCTCACCTCTCAAATCTCATGTCTCAAATCTATTCAAGCGCCTCAATCACCTTCCGATTAATCTCTCTCACCCGTTCCGCATCCACCTTCATGCGCTTGCGGTCGTAGGTCATCAGACCGTTCACTTCTCCTTCAACATCCGTGGTTTGCGTATAAATGGCACCTGTAAATCCGCCGCTCACAAAGTCGATCAGCATTTCGGCGAAATTCACGTATTCGTCTGTCACTTCATCAACGGATTGATACGACACATAGCCCCAGTTCTCTTTTTCAGTGTCCCAAAGATGATTGTCCATCACCAGGCCGATGCCGCCGTACTCGCCCATCACGTTGGCTTTCATGCCGTCGTACAGGTGCATCTCCGGCGGTGGGTAGTTGTGCAGGTCCAGGATATCGCCCACGCCGGGAAAATGGTTTCCGCCCGATGCCGAATTCACCAGCCGCGAGGGATCCAGCTCTTTCGTCCACTCCGTAATCTCTTTGGTTCGAAACTGACCCCAGCCCTCGTTGAACGGCACCCACACCACGATACTTGGCTGGTTGTACAGGTAGTCGATCACCTCTTTCCACTCCTTCTTGTAGATCGCCTCCTCTTTCGGGGGACGCGTCAGCACTCCATCATCAAAAAACTGCGTTCGCTGCCAGTTGGGCTGGCCGCCACCGTTCGGCATATCCTGCCACACCAGCATCCCGAGCTCGTCGGCATGCATGTACCAGCGCGCCGGCTCCACTTTCACGTGCTTGCGGATCATGTTAAATCCAAGCTCTTTCGTCTTTTCGATGTCGTACTTCAGCGCCTCATCACTCGGTGCGGTGTAGAGCCCGTCCGGCCACCAGCCCTGGTCCAGCGTGCCGAACTGGAAATATTTTTCATTGTTCAGATGCAGCCGGAATTTTCCTTCGTCATCCCGCTCCATGCTGATTTTCCGCATCGCAAAATAGCTGTCGAAGCGATCCACCTCTTCCCCGTCGCGATGCAACACAATTTCCGTTCGATACAAAAACGGCGATTCCGGCGACCATAATTTCGCATCCGGAATAGGAATATCGAGCGATTGATCCACAGCTGATTTTTGCCGGGCCACAACCTCTCCCTCATCGCGGACAATCACTTCATACAGATCGCCGGGTTGAGCGTTTCGGGTGTCTACACTGAAGGTGACAATTCCCTTGTCGATGTCCGGTGTCTGCCTGAAATCCTGGATCGATGCTTCGCCGACCGGTTCCAGCCACACTGTTTGCCAGATTCCGGAGACCGGCGTGTAGTAAATTCCGCCCGGCTCATTCACCTGCTTGCCGCGCGGCTGACCCTCCTCATCCGTGGGATCCCACACTTTCACCACCAATGTCTGCGAACCGTCCGCCAGGTACGGCGTGATATCAAACGAAAACGGTGCATACCCGCCGGTGTGCGTACCAATTTTAATGTCGTTCAGCCACACCTCCGCTTTCCAGTCCACCGCTCCAAAGTGCAGAATAATATCCTTGCCGTTCCAGTCCGACGGAATCTCGATCTCCCGCTCGTACCAAAGTTCGTTCTCCGTGCCCAGCCGCTGCATCACCCCGGAGAGGCTCGACTCCACCGCAAACGGTACCAAAATCTCGCCGTCATAGGAATTCGGCGCCGGGCTGTTGACCGGACGAATGGCATAGTCCCACAACCCGTTCAGGTTCATCCACTCCTCCCGCTCCATCATCGGCCGCGGATAGGCATCCCACACATTTTCGGGATTCAGATTCTCACCCCACGTGGTTTTGATTTTATCTCCCGCCGGTTGCCAGGATTGGGCGTGAAGATTTAATGATGTGAATGTGAAGAGGAAAGTTATTAACAGTAGACAGAGTTTTTGAGCTCGCATAGAAAACAGGTTTGTTAGCTTGATTTGTTAGACATCGTATTCATTAATATCGCAGGAAAAGAGCAATATTTCATAAATTTATCTATCGGCTGACTGGATCCACCCCAACCCCCTGACATTACCCATGTAATTTTACTCAAACTGGCGCAAGTGTTAAATCCGGCATTTGAAAGCATATATTCAAATAATGTAGGATTTGTCTTGCAGGAAGAATCACTTTACTATCAGTAAGCCAAGGATGTCACTTGTGACTTTTACTAAGGAAAAGGGGCACAAGTGACGCTTCGCTTAACACTTGCACCAGACAGGGAATTCGAGGGTTAGTGGCAGAATCTTGATATTGGCTCCTTCGGCTGGCGATTTCCACCTGCGCAAGCTCATTTTTAAGATGAAGCTTATGATTACCAAAGCTTCGGTGGACAGGAATTTTTTTCCCGACAGGATGCCTTTGGCACACCTGCCGAATTTCAAACGTTCATATCAGCTTAAACCAAACAGCGGTGCAATCAGAATTGTTACTGAGGGAATGAACGATCACGCCGCGAATACACACAGAGAATTCTGTCATCCCGAATCATAATGTTCTTGCCACTTTTTTTGCAGATCTGAATTCTTATTATAAATTGTCAGTTACACCTTATCCTATTCGTTTTGTTTAATCCAATACAGTTGCTATGAGCTCATCAAAGATGGACAGTTCATTTTTTGATACACTTGCTAAAGATGTTAGCGGACCGGTTATTTTAAAAGGCGAATCTAACTATGAAGAGTTTAGAAAGGGCTGGAACGGTTTTTTCGACAAATTTCCCGCAGCTATCGTGCGCTGTGAAACTGAAGAAGACGTTGTTCAATCTGTCGAATTTGTGAAAAAACATGACCTTCCATTTTCGGTCAGAAGCGGAGGTCATGATTATGCCGGAAAATCCATTTGCGACGGCGGACTCGTGGTTGATCTCTCCCTTATGAAATCGATCGAAATTGATACGGCTGAAGAAGTGGCAATTGTTGGGCCGGGAGTTCGATGGGGTGAATTTGATGAAGCCGCACAAGAGCACGGCCTGGCAACGACCGGGGCAACGGTATCAACCGTTGGTATTGCCGGCTATACACTCGGCGGCGGGACCGGCTATCTTGCCCGGAAACATGGCCTGGCGCTGGATAACCTGTTGTCAGCGAGGATTGTGACGGCATCCGGGGAAGCAGTGCTGGCAAACGAACATCACAATCAAGATCTGTTCTGGGCCATTCGCGGTGGCGGCGGGAATTTCGGGATTGTAACTTCATTCGAATTCCAGCTCCACGAAACAGGTCCTGAGATTATGGCCGGCCAGGTAGTTTTCCCGATCAAGCAGGCCGGGGATGTGCTGCGGTTTTATCGTGAATTTATGGAGGATGCACCTGATGAACTGACCTGCTACGCATTTTTTCTGAATGCGCCTCCTATCGATGCATTCCCGGAAAAATTTCACGGCAAACCGGTTCTTTCACTGGTTATTGGTCACACGGGAGATATTAAAACTGCAACTAAAGAGCTCAGTCCGCTTCTCAATTTTGGCGATCCGATGTTGAATGCCGTAGAGCCTATGCCATATACAACGGCACAAAAAATGTTTGATGAGGGCATGGCAAGCGGAAACCGGTGGTATTCGAAAGCGCACTACATGAATGAGATTTCAGATGCTGCGATCAACACAGTTCTGGAACATACGGAACAGATCGCGGGGGCTTTATCGGTCGCCTATTTTGAACCAATGGGCGGCAAGATCAACAGGGTTGAACCGGAACTAACGGCATTTCCACATCGTGATGCTGCATATTCACTCCACATATTTGCCGGTTGGCCCGAATCGGCTCCGGATGAGGAGCCAATGAACTGGGTAAAAGAGTTCCATACTGCCATGTCGCCTTACTCCAGCGGCGGTGTATACGTCAACTTAATGGGCCAGGATGAAGAACGCCGGATACCTGACGCCTATGGTTCTAATTATGAAAGGCTGAAAAAGATCAAGAAAGAGTGGGACCCGCATAACCTGTTTCGGAGCAATCAGAATATTGAACCGGCGTAACTCGAACTTCCAGGTTCGAGAGGCTTGGAAACGAGTTGGAGAAGTTACCCCGAAATTTTTACTTCTTGAACTGTAAGTTTAATAAAATCAGAAGGATTCTTTTTTAAACAAGTGGAAATGCTCTTTGTTTGAAAGAAGACTACATAATAAGCCCCGAAGGGGCGTCATCAATAGCATGGGGTGAAACCCTATGAAAAATAACGCATTTCATTCGATCAGCCCTGAAAGGGCGTAAGCCCAAGAGATTGTCAGAGGAAAGCTTGCGCCCTTTCAGGGCTACACAATTCCTATGATTCCCAATACATAGGACTCCGTCCTATGCTATTGATGACGCCCCTTCGGGGCTTTTGATCGCAAAAACTCCTTGGTCCCGACGGTTCGGGACGTTTCAAAAACCGAGACAAATTTCATCGTCATTGCTAATTATTTGCTTAAAAAAATGGGGTAACTCCTCAACGAGTTGGGATTGACAGTTAATCCATAGGGATTCGGTTTGAATCATGGATTTATTCAAAACTGATTACTTGCTTATATCAGTATAATCGCAGCGGGTGCTTCGATTTACATTTCCCAGCTTGAATTTACACTGCTTAGTACTTTCTCAAAACGGTTGTCTTTTCGTATTCCTGATAAAAAATCGGGATAGAGATACCGGATGGTTGGTGTTGTGAAGGCACCCCAATGCTCTTCCTGATCAAATGCTTCAAATGCTTTATTATAATCTCCCACTGCAGCATAAACGAAACCGGCAGAGGCGTAATCGTCTGCCTGCAGAACTTTTTTGAAAAGCTCTTCAGCTCTGTTTCTTCGCTCTGTCTTATTGTAAATAATTGCCAGAGAAGCGACCCCCTCTGATGAAGATGGAGAGCTGTGTGGAGTTAAAAGCGTTAATGCTTCTTTTTGGGCCTGTTCAGCTTCTTCGTATTTGCCCAGGTGGTAGAGGATCAATCCCTCTATGAAGTGGATAACACCATATTCCGGTTCAATCTTTTTTGCAGTTTGAACTTCCTTGAGTGCTTTTTCCGGCTGGCCATTGGCCAGGTAAATTTGTCCCAGGTAAACCCGTGTGTAGGGTGAATGGGGATCAAGTGTCACTGCTTTTTCTGCGGGTTCAATCGACTCATCAAGCCGTCCCAGAACCATATTCATCCATCCAAGCCAGTTGTGTCCTTCCGCATATCCGGGTTGCAGTTCCACAGAGGTTTTGAATTCACGAAGTGCGTCCGGTCCGTTTTGCCTGCGCACATAGATGATTCCAAGTGCAGTGTGAGCTTCACCAAGTGTTGGATTCAGCGAAAGCGCCTTTACAGCCGATTCCATAGCATCCGTATGAGAAGACTTCTGAGGATAGTTGTACCACTCGGCCAGAATTTGCGCCTCAGCCAGGCCGGTCCATGCCTGCGCATAGTTTTTATCTTCGTCAATAGCCTGCCTGAAATAGCTGATCGCTTTCGTAATACCGGCTTCTGAGCGCTGACTCAGATGAAACCGTCCTTTGGTGTACAGCAGGTAGGCATCGAGGTTCTGGGTCGGTTCCGTTTCGCGCTGATCCGTATTTGTATTGGTAAATTGCCCTTTCAAACTCTCGGTAATTCGCCCGGCCAGTTCGCTTTGAATATCAAATATATTTTTTACCGTCAGTTCCCGGTCGAACGTCTCTGCCCAGAGATGGTCGTCTGTCTCAGCTTCAATCATCTGAATATTAAGCCGAATTCTGTTTTCGATCTGCTGAACCGACCCTTCAACAATAATTCGTACACCCAGTTCACGAGCAATTTCGGGAATCGGCTGATTGCTCTCTTCATACCGAAGAACAGATGTTCTGGATATCACCGATAGCTGCCTGTTGGCGGAGAGGCGGGTCAACAAGTCGTTGTGCAGACCTCTGGCAAAATGCAGGGTAGGTTCGTGGTTTCCCAGAACATCAAACGGAAGCACAGCCAAAGAGTTTTCATGTGTGGCTTTCAGATACTTTTTCTTCTTTTCAATTTCAGGTTTACTCTTCTCAATAAAATCAGAGAGCTCTTTTTTGATTGCAGATGGATTCTCTCCAAACTCATCGGCCATTTGCTTGGCGTGGCTGTTTATAATCTCAGAAATTTCAGATTGCTTATCCTCATACATGAGTGAGCGCAACAAGTCTTTAACTTTTTTTATGCTGAACGGATCTTCGCGGTAGAGGATCCTCCGGTACGTTACAGCCTCTCTATACTGCTGACTGCTCTCAAATTGTTGCGCTGCTTTTTCTGCGGCTTTCAGGTACTCATTATGGTAGTGATTACGATGAGTATCAAGCCACTGATCGAGTTCGGCGGAGGCTTTCGGAATATGAAGACCTTCCAGCAGCTTGCCCCGGTATAGTTTCAATGCTTTTTGCCAGTCATGATTCTCAATTGCGTTTTCAAAAGCAAAAACATCGCATTCAAAAAGTTCATTATTGACTCTCAGTTCTTCTGTACCCCTGGTTTCGATACAATTTTTGCCAAGCGTTTTTCTCAAATGGTAGAGCATATTGCTGAGAGCATTCCGTGCGCTCTTTTGTCCTTTCTCCGGCCAAAGCAGGGGGAGAATTCTGTCTCTTCGCTGAAAGCCGGTCGTTTTATTAATCAATAGAAAGGAGAGCAAAAACAATCGCTTGGGACCCGCAAGAAACGAGTGTTCCAGCTTGCCATCATGCGTTCGAAGTTCTGCAGGGCCAAGGATGTTGAGTTGATTCATAGGGATACGGGATCAGGTCTTAGATGACAATCTAAGAACTAAACGAGAGGAAGGAAAGAGCCGGGGGTTATTATGGAATCAAATTGGAAAGGCAGTCAACTGGCTGCTGGTTAGTTCAACAATCCAACTCATCATCATAAAACCAAAAAACGATGCACTCATTCATATCAAACACACTGCAAACCGTTAATAATGGCTCGGTAAAAGCCAACCCACAATTTTTATCGCTACAGTTATAAAGAATAAATCAAATCTTCAAAGCTAACGTCAATTTAAACAAATCTCTTATCATTATGTTTTACGTTATCAAGAATACAATTCTGTACACCAGTATGATGATGTTATTTTTTTCAACCTCCCAGCTTTTCTTAGGCTGCGACGATGAAAATGTAACATCAAGCGAGCAACCTATTGAGAACCTTGTGGAAGTTACAGCTACTCACAATCACGATGAAAATTTGCATCTTTTTGAGATGGATACCCAATCGATCTCATCCGGCTGGACTACGTTTGAGTTTAATAACGCATCGCATGTGGATCACTTTTTTGTGATCTATAAAGTTCCTGAGGCAGCCATCGAAGCCGCAAACGCAGCCGACGAACCGCTGCTCGATCACTGGTTCCAGGGAGTTACGGAACCGTTCCAGGTGGAGTTCAATCCCTATGCTGCGGGCGAAATAGAGTATGGGGAGTTTGTGGACAATCTTGTGGCACACATATCTGAAAAAGGGCCCTGGTTTTTAGATCCCGGTGCGCCCCCGATGGGTGGCCCTGGATTAACCGCCGCCAACAAAACGTCCGAAACCACGGTACACCTTGAGCCTGGAGAGTACATTGTGGAATGCTATGTGAAAGACGAAAACGAGCAGTTCCACTCTTACCTGGGTATGCTGGAACAACTGACCGTAACTGAAGAACAGTCGGGTGCAGAAGAGCCGGAACCGGATATGAATATTACCATTTCATCCACACAGGGAATTGTGGTGAATGGAAATCCTGAAAATGGATCACAAGTCGTTGAGGTCTTTTTTGAAGATCAGACAAGTTATGGTCACCTGCTCGGACACAACGTTCAGCTTGTAAAACTGAGTGACAACAGCGATCAGGAACTGATCGAATCTGTGATAGAGTGGATGAATTGGTCGAAGCCGGGCAGCCTCGTAAACACGGCGCCACAGGGTGCAGAGTTTATGGGTGGCACCATGGAAATGACGGGAGGATCAACCGCGTATATTCATGCCGATTTTGAACCGGGCGATTACGCATGGATTGCCGAAATTCCCGACCCGGTCAGCGCCAACATGCTGAAAACATTTACAATATCGGAATAGTCAAAATTATTTTCGTAACGTGTTTACCAGTAGGATTAAAAAATTCGAAACAGTCCCCCTTTGAAGGGGGAAAACGAACGGAGTGAGCAGGGGGATGACCAGATGAGTAATGATCATCCCCCATTGCCCCCTTCGAAGGGGGACACTCTTCAAAACAATCTCAACCGGTAAACGCGTTCTCGTAAACTTCAACATACATCACCGCAGTGTGATTTATGATGAAGGCGCTCCTCTGTTGACAGCGGGGAGCGCTCATTTTTTTCCTCCTGGTATTCATCCTGCTGCATCAGTACTTCACTGAACGAGAGCTTCCTCGCCTGCAAAAACCATCGCAGTGGTAGGTAAATCTTTAAGCCTGTCCTGAATTTACCCGGTAATATTCAGAAAAATTTTCGCCCGTCGGCTTCTTCCTGAATAACCTGGTTTCTGTTGATATAGGTTACAGGCAATCCCAAAACCCGGTTCTCCTAACAGAAGATTGTGCACTTTTTCTGCCGATTGTGCGAAGGGTTTTTGGATCATTGTTTTGAGGGGCAAATCTTGAATCTGATCCATTCTTCTTCGGATATAAATAACTGCTTTTGCTCATAGCCACTAATTAATTCTAATCACACTAACAATACACATTTTATCCATTTCTACTAATATAACGACAAGCATATTCCTATATATTGACGCCCCTCTGAAGATTAGACCGCTAAACCCAAAAAATTTAAAATTTCATTTTAGTTATTTTAGCAAGAACCAAAAAGAGAGAAATTTTACAGATTTTTTTGCCACAAATAATTTTGTAAGGGATAAAAAAATCAGGTTCATATAAATATTAAAAAGGCAAGAATTTTATACCTTTGAATTTGGGTGGCATGGAATCGACTTAATCTCAATGAATTGTCGGGTTATGTGGCTGCTGAGCCAGAGATTTGGGAATTGATTTTCATAGAGACTTCGACAATAGACCTAAGACGAATTAAATATGAATATCTCCAAAATTGAAAGTATTAATGAAGCATTTATCATAGAATCTACAGATCTGAATAGCATTGATAAATTGCTCAACGAATTACCTGGTAACTCCAGTTTCAGTATTGAAACAAGTGATGGGTTTAAAAGAGATTTTGAATCTATTGAAGGAGTTTTATCTCATGAAAATTCATCAAAAAATTCTATTCAAAAAATAACTATAAATAAATATTCTAATGACCCTTACTTACAATTAAACATTAGCTTTAAAATTAATAACTCTCATGGCATTTCATATTTTTTCAGTGCTGACGATGAAAATCTAATTCCAAAATTCCAAAGAGTAATTGATTTAATTGAAGGAACAGAAGCTTGGTATTCAAAGTGGACTAAAAGGAATTTTATTTTAGATTTAATTTTGGGAATTGGTCTTCTTTTTATACTCCTAAGCATTCTTCCAGCCTCTGGGATTATTCAGACTTCAAATGTCGAGGCAAGTACTCAAAATAAGGCTATAGTTAATTTAGTGATCATTGGAATAATAGCAGCTACTTTTTTAATTGGATTACTATTGAACAAAATTAGAACTAAAATTTTTCCTGCTGGAGTTTTTGCAATTGGACAAGGGATAAGAAGGCATCGAGATATAGTTTCTTCAAGAAAGTTCGTTCTTTGGGGTTTTGGCTTGTTTTTTAGCGCAGCAATTGGATACTTATTTTTTATCTTTTCTTAATCAAAGAAAACTTTTCATAGGTATTCACATTTTAAATGACTAAATCATGTTTAATAAACAATTCTATATTATTATTTCATCAGTATTTATGATACTTGCATCCATTTCGAAGTTAGCCGCCCAAAGTCCTGGTGAATACATTTGCGATAAATTGAATGGTGAAATCATAGAAAAAGTTGAAGGAAGAAGTTTTGTTGGTGATACTTATAAATGTGAAGTTGAGGAGCAGTGGGATATGATGATCATGAGTGAAATAAACTCAATGGTTTTGGAGGATGATTTCTTTGGAAGGGCTCGAGCTTGGCAAGAGACATTTGTGGATTCAGAAAATTACTCCCGCCGAAGTTTTGCCTTTAAATCCGATAACTCCTACATAGTTAATTTATATGTTCCCTTTGAAAAGAAAACCAATCATTTATTCATATCGCAATAAGTTGAATAAAAGAGGCTGTTCAAATACTGCTTAAGAAAATCTTTTATTCTATTGTCGTTTTATACTTTGGTTTGGCAATGGTTGCACCTGTAATCATGGTCTTTAATAGAGAAAGTGAGAATTGGTTTCACAACCTACTTTCTTTTTTCATTCTTCTCCTATCAATAGTAACCTTTTATACGATTGTAAATAATTTAAAAGATCCAATGGCTAAGTTTAAATAGGTTCGCGGCCAGTAATAAGTTGATAATTTATGTTCAATATTCTTTATTCATGACTTAAGTCGTAGAGATAAAGCCCACATCCAACCCCGGCATCTGTCCCTGAAATCGATCCCAGGAAAACCATCCAGTTGCCGTCGTCGCTCTATTGGCGGAGCGGGGATGTAAAAAGACATTCGGGGATTGCCGCGGTCGCAGGCTCCCTCGCAATGACAGAAAAAACCAAAATCACTCCTCTGTATCTGCCGGCAGCCTGACGTAAAACGTGGACCCTTTCCCCACTTCACTCTCAACCCAAATCTCGCCGCCGTGTGCCTCAACAATGCGGCGGGAAATGGCAAGCCCCAGGCCGGTACTCGTCTCTCCGGCCGTGGCTTTTACACTCAATTTGCTGAACGGTTTAAACAGTTTCTCCTGCTCTTGCTCCGGAATACCCTGTCCTTCATCCTCCACAGACAGGATGACCGAAGAATCATCATCCCTGCGAATTTGCACAGTAACATGGGTAGAGGCATGTGAGAATTTGATGGCATTTGTAATCAGGTTGTTTAATACCTGCTCCAATTTGTGAGCATCAGCTTTAATCTCAATATTTTCAGCAGGTTCTTTAAATTCCAGATAGATATCTTTCTTTTCGGCAAGCCTTCGGTTCATACTCACAGAGTGGTCCGCCAACTGCACCAAATCGATCAGATCCAGATCCAGTTTAATTTTACCGGACTCTATCCTGGAAATATCCAGCATATCTTCTATGATCGACAGCATAAACTGGCTGGATTTGTGTATCTGTTTCAAAAACTCTTTCTGCTCTTCCGAAAGATTCTGGTAATCTGCATCCTCTTCATCCAACATCAATTCACTGAGCGACATAATTGCGCTGAGCGGATTCCTGAGATCGTGAGACGCCATTCCCAGCATCTCATTTTTTAATTCATTCAGCTTTTGAAGCTCTGTCGTTTTCTTGGCAAGTTCCCGCTGAGCACTTGCCAGCTCGTTATTCAACTTACTGAGTTCCGTAAATAATTTCTTATCCGGGCTGCCATCTTTCTCCCGGCCTTTCAGGGAAGAATCTTTCAGGAGTGCCCGTAGTGAATTTAAATGCTCATTATTGATTTTCATCAACTCGTCGAGAAACTCATCATCATCTTTATGGGTTGTGCCGATGATAAATATCTCGTCATCCTTTTGGGCGCCGGAAAAGAACAATGTGTCGATGTCATATTGTTTATTCTCAAAGAAAAACTCCCAGTTATGAGCTGTATCATGTTCTTTAATAAATTCCAGGAAGTTCAGGGCCTTCTCAATACTTTCGGTGTCTACCAATGTGGTAAAAAGATTTCCTTCACCTTTCTCATCGAAGAAACCGCAGGTATCGCTCACGATATCTTTTACTTTGCCCTCTAAATTACATGTGAAAGCAACACCCAGCTTTTTATTCTCAGAGTTCATTCTGTTGAGGTTAACCTGTTTGCAATTTCAACGGCTTCATGGGCATTTTCGGCAAATCCGTCGGCACCGAATTTTTCCCAAAATCTATCATAAATCTTAAATGGCCTGCCGCCGATTAAAATCCTGACATCCCCACATTCAAGATTTTGCCTCACGGATTTTATCAACTCCTTTGCATTGCTTAAAAAATTGCTCATGGTAACCGATACGGCAAGCATGTCTGCTTCCCTGTTGATGATTTCGTCGATTACGTCTGCTGCAGGAGAATTGGCTCCCAGGTAAAAGGTATCCCAGCCCTCCATTTCAAAAAAGTCACTGACCATTCGAATGCCGATTTCATGCAAGTCGCCCCCGATTGTGGTAGCTACAATACTCTTACCAACCCGTTCCGTATTGAAGATGTGCGGATAGAGCTGAGACATGATAAGCTGGGTAGCGGCCGTACAGAAATGCTCCTGTGCAACACTGATCTCATTGACCTGCCAAAGCCTGCCAACTTCGTATTGGGTAGGTTGAAATACATACATGTAAATATCTTTGACGGATACGCCTTCCTCAACGGAATCCAGGATAAGGCGGCTGGCTGTTCTTCGGTCACCATCCATCAAGCTGTTGAAATATGAGACCGCCAAATTCCCAAGTTCATTCTCCTTCTTGATATAAGATTCGGTTTCACCATTTGTGATCGATTTCTCATCCATCACAGAGTGTAAAAATTCGATAGCCTGCTGTCTTGCCGCAATATCCAGAGAACTGCTCAATTCAGAATCGAAACGACTCAATATTTCATTAAAAGTCTTCTTGCTCATATTCCGGCTTTTCTGAACGGAGCGAGCCCAGGAGAGAAATTCGTGAAATAACTGTGGATTGGAATTGACTATAGCCTGGGTAAAATGCTGGTAGTAGAGATTCAGGTGGGCTTCCCAGTCAAAATTCTGCTTGCCGATTTCCACATCCGTTTTTTGATGCAGTTGATCTGCCATGCTTTGAACGATTCTATGTTGATTGCGTTCGAGCGTGTACTCCAAAGATTTTTCAGAATGCACAGATGTCATATTTTTTCTGAGCTTTACTATGGGTCGCAAAGCTTTAGTGACCTTTATAAAGATAAGCTTTTTTAACTTAAATACAGTGGTTCACAACAGCGGCCTGTTATATTATGGATCTCTTCAATATTCTCAATTTCTTATTCGATATTCGTTATTCACCCCTCAAATCATATAAATAAAGCCCACACCCAACCCCGGCATCACTTCCGGAAATCGAGCCTTGAAAAACCATCCAGTTGCCCTCGTCACTGATCACGCCGTTGCAGGTAGAATCCTAAAACAATCCCTCTGCGGTTCTCTGTGCACTCAGCGGTTTTATTGAACCGCAGTGAACGCTGAGAGACGCGGAGAAAAATATGGGAATTGCCGCGGTCGCAGAGTACCTCGCTATGAAAGCTAAAATTCAGATTAATTTGATCGTTATTCTTTATTCATGTCGTAAGTCATAGAGGTAAAGCCCACAGCCAACGCCGGCATCACTTCCTGAAATCGATCCCTGGAACACCATCCAATTGCCGTTATCGCTGATGACGCCATTGCTGGAGCGGAAGCCTTCGGTGTCGCTGAAGAAGGTGAGGCGTTCCATGTAGTCATCCAGATCATAAGAGTCGGTATTTATGGCGGCGTCACGGTCAATTTCCAGTTTGTAGAGGTCAATCGTGCCGGTGCCGCTGGTGGGGTTGTGCTGGTCGGATTCTACCAGTGTGTAGGTGGTCTCTGTGTCGGGAAAAATTCCCTCCGCCTCGTGGTAGAGATGGTCTGTCTTGGTGTGGTTTACAATGGTACGGGTCTCCAGGTCAATGCTCATAATATCGGCGCGAAAACCGTGCTCGTTCCGGTGATACTGGTTCCAGACCAACACATTCTCCTCGCCCGGCGCCCAATCCTGCGACTCGAGGATCTCTTCGTACCTGTTTCCGTCCGTATCCACCACCTTGCTGTTGTCCACCAGCAGTTGCTTGTTGGCAATATCGGGCTGACCGTTTTCATCATACACAATCTCGCCAAAATAGATCTCCTCCTGTTCGGGGAGCGTCCATGCAATCTTGTTGGTGGTTCGCGAGACGGCCGGGCCTTCATCAAAGTTCTCGCCTTCAATGGTTTGGGCGGGGAATTCGAGGCTTTCATCTAAAATCTGGAAATACAGCACATGACGTTCCGGTCCGTGGCCCAGAAGCAGATCGCCGTTCCAAAGTTCGAATACTCGGTAATAGCCGTGTCCCTCGGGGCGGGAATTTTCGTCGGTAATTTGGGTGGTCTCTTTCGTGTTCACATTCACCATAAACACCTCGCCGCCGGCCTTGTCCACAAAAAAGACCCGCTCCCCGTCGTGCGACCACTCACTCCGCTGTCCAAAATCGGTGAGCTGGGTAATATGATCCGGCAATAGATCCTCCGGGAAACATTCCTGCATCTCCTGTGCGTGAATGGTTGAAATGAACATCGTGGCAAATAAAACAGAAAGAATAGTTTTTTTCATGGCAGACATCGGGTTTGTTGGAGTTGGTTATGGGATTGTATAAAAATGTGGAGCTTATTTCCAGTCGGACCCACCCTAAATCCCTCCCTATCCCGACAAAAACCCGTCGGGACAAGGAGGGACTTTCAATAGCTCCCCTTCCTTGTTCCATTTTTTGCGGAATTGGGATGAGTCCAAAAATAATCCCTCTGCGACTCTCTGCGCACTCAGCGGTTTGATTGAACCGCAGTGAACGCTAAGGGACGCAGAGAGATACAAAAGGTGTATATATTTCCAGTGGCTATTTAGTTGTTCATCTTTATGTCTCGGAAATAGATTTCCGTCTTGGAGAGAGTATTCGTCCGTGATGACGCTAGCAGTTTCCCATGGTGCGTATCGAAGCAGGAGCCTTGGTTAAAAAGTATAACCCCTACATCGAAGGGTCATCATCTGTTAACCGGCTACGAACCACTCGCCGTCGGCGAGTACCGATATCCGTTGCTTCTGGATTCAGTACAAGATTGTTTGATCATATCGTTCGCCGTCTATCGAGATCGTCAGCCGCCGAACAGCCGGAAGTCGTCCAACATCACCATCAGGATCAGCACTAACACATGTGGGCCAGTGCAGTATCCCGGTCATCTGGAGAAACAATAAAAGTAATGTCAGCCTCATAAACTTTCCGGAGATCAGGCCGAGTCCAATCAGGGTTTCCCACGTTGCCAAGACCGGTATAAAAAGGTCAGGAGAGACAAAGTAAACGGTATTTCGGACAAGTTCTTCAGCTGGGCTCAGACCCGGGAAAAATTTCAATACTCCAAACCAAATAAATATAATTCCGAGCCCAATCCGAAGAACTGTAATTCCCGTACGTGCCATCCAGTTGGTGATTCTTCGGTCAATTCGGTCGAAATAGGTTGATACAATTCTGTCTTCAAAACTTTCCTTTGTCATCTTGATCCGGTCAGGTTTTATTGATGGTTTCTGTTTCAACAAAGCAATCAGGTATATCGTGCATTTTAGTCCGGTCTTTCCTGTCTGTCACTGGTTAAAAAACGCGCTATTACCGGCAGATGATCGCTGATGCGAATACCTCGTACCCCAGCTCGGGAAAATAATTCTCGCCAAGAATACGGAGATGGCAGTCACGAGTATAGGGTAGGGAACGTGGGATGAATTTAAGATCCGCTCAAGTATGCCTTTTTGTTGTAGAGGGTACTGGAAGCGGAGCTTCACATGATGCGTACCGAAGCAGGAGCTTCGGTACGAGTAAAAAACCTACCCTTCCTTGTGATCCGGTGTTTTTCCGGAGCATAGGGAAGGGGACTGAGGGGATGGGTCCAAAAAACGCTTGGGGATTGCCACACTACTCTCACTCCGTTCGATTCGTTCGCAATGACAATTCATTATTCAACATTCCCCATTCATCAATCAACAATTCTACAAATCGGTAACACATCCCTCAGACGCGGTCGAAACCAGTTTGGCATATTTATAGAGGGAACCGCTTTGTACTTTCAGTTCGGGTGCGGTCCAGTTTTTACGGCGTTGTTCAAGTTCTTCATCCGAGAGCTTGACATTCAGCGTGCGTTCGTCGGCATCTATTTCTATGATATCGTCGTTTTGAAGAAGTCCGATCGTTCCGCCGAGTTGCGCTTCGGGTGTGATGTGCCCAATCACAAAGCCGTGGGTTCCGCCGGAGAAGCGCCCGTCGGTAATCAGGGCCACCTCTTTGCCAAGGCCGGCTCCCATAATGGCCGCGGTGATGGAGAGCATTTCGCGCATGCCGGGTCCGCCTTTGGGACCTTCGTATCGAATCACAACAACATCGCCCTTTTTCACTTCGCCGCCTCGAATTCCCTGGAGGGCATCCTCTTCGGATTCAAACACCCGGGCGGTTCCTTTAAATGTGGTTCCCTCCTTCCCGGTGATCTTCGCCACGCTTCCTTCGGGCGAGAGATTTCCGTAGAGAATCTGAAGGTGGCCCGTTTTCTTCACAGGATCGGAGACCGGCTGAATCACGTTTTGCTCTTCCAGCAATCCGGGCAGATCGGCTACATTTTCTTCGAGTGTTTTGCCGGTCACGGTCATGCATCCTTCATGCAACAATCCCTCCTCAAACAGAAGTTTTTGAACCGCGGGAACACCCCCCACATTATAGAGGTCTTCCATTACATATTTTCCACTTGGTTTCAGATCAGCCAGGAAAGGAGTACGGTCACTGACTTTTTGGAAATCGTCAATTGTAAAATCAACCTTGGCTGCGCGGGCAATTGCCAGCATATGCATCACCGCATTGGTTGATCCGCCCAGTGCAATAATCATGGTCACTGCATTTTCAATCGATTTTGTATTGATGATATCGAGCGGTTTCAGGTCTTTTTCGAGCAGAGTTCGGATCGCCTTACCCGCGCGTTTACATTCGTTGATCTTCTCCTGGTGTGTGGCCGGGATGGATGAACTAAACGGGAGGCTCATCCCCATTGTCTCAATTGCGGAGGCCATCGTATTGGCCGTGTACATTCCGCCGCAGGCTCCCGCTCCGGGACAAGCGTGCTTCAATACCTGGTGCATCTGATCTTCATCAATCTCATTTGAAAGCAGTTGTCCGTAAGATTCAAACGCTGAGACAATATCCAGTTTCTCTCCATTCAGATTTCCGGGACGGATCGTTCCGCCGTACACCATAATAGAGGGACGATTTACGCGAGCCATCGCCATGATGGAGCCGGGCATGTTTTTATCACACCCCACAACAGAGATATTGGCATCATACCACTGGGCATTCATCACCGTTTCAATGGAATCCGCAATAATATCCCGCGATGGCAATGAAAATTTCATCCCCTGGGTTCCCATGGAGATTCCGTCACTCACTCCAATGGAATGAAACACGAAACCAACCAGGTCGTTTTCCCACACATTTTCTTTAATCACAGAGGCCAAACCGTTCAAATGCATGTTGCATGGATTGCCGTCCCAGCCGGTACTTGCGATTCCGACCTGAGCCTTTTTCATGTCTTCCTCGCTCAACCCGGTGGCATAAAGCATCGCTTTTGAGCCGACCTGAGACTGTTCTTCGGTTAATCTGGAGCTGTATTTGTTGAGTTTCGTCATAAATTTAAAAAGGTTCTTAGTTATTGAAATTCAATATGTTAGACATCCAAAACAATTTTACTGGAAGCGCTTTTGATAAAATCAATCTTTGAATAATAAAATTGTCTAAACAAACTATAAAAATTTCTTGCTTCCATTCATGCCTTTGTCTATGTTTTTGAATGCGATGTTGAAATAACAGATTACAAATTGTCTACCGCAATCACACATACTTTTTCTAAAAATTTTCCGCACTACCCGGCTACCGGGATTGGCACAGCTTCTTTATTGAACGTGATTGCTGTATTTATCGCGATCTCTATCAGTAATATACAAGCTTCAGCATCTACTCTTTCTCTCTCTTTTGATAGAATTACCAGCAATCTTATTCCGCTGTTAGTCCTATCTATTCTAATTTCTGGCATTCTAAACCTAATTCTAATTATTAGTTAATCACACCTACCAGAGGTTAGAAGCGAATATGATTTTACAAAACTTTGACCTCTGGCGGGCAATATATATCCGCGAGACAATATGAAACCATCCGAATCAAGTTCACCGGCAAATAAACTTCAACAGAAAAAACCCCTCCAGTCTATTAAGCATTCTGAAGAGGAAGATTCTGCTCCAAAGTTCAACGGAGCCGAGATCCTCATCAAAACATTAGCAGATCTTGACGTGGATACCATCTTTGGTTATCCCGGCGGGGCCAACCTTCCAATCTATGATGTGCTTTTTGATGAGCACGACCTGGACCACGTTCTGATTCGGCACGAACAGGCAGGCGCTCATGCGGCCGACGGCTACTCCCGGGCTACAGGAAAACCAGGGGTTGTGCTGGTAACATCAGGACCGGGCGGAACCAATACGGTAACCGGAATCGCCACAGCCATGATGGATTCCATTCCGCTGGTTGTTTTAACAGGTCAGGTTCCAACAAGTGTGATTGGCAACGATGCTTTCCAGGAAGCGGATATCGTGGGAATTACACGGCCCATCACCAAGCAGAATTACCTGGTTCGTGATGTTAATGAACTTGAAAATGTAGTTCGCGAAGCATTTCATATTGCAACAAACGGACGGCCGGGACCGGTTTTGGTTGATCTTCCTAAAGATATGCTGAACACGGCGGCCCGGTACTCAGGAATGAAGAAAGTAGATATACCGAGTTTCAAACCCACCCTTCACGGGCATCAGCCTCAGATTGCAAAAGCGGCCGAGATGATCAGTAAAGCGGAACGGCCCTTGATGTATGTGGGCGGCGGTGCCATTTTGGGCAATGCGTGGGAAGAGGTAACCGAATTTGCCGAGAAATTGAACATCCCGATCACAACTACTTTGATGGGACTCGGTGCATTTCCCGAAAGCAAACCGCAATCGGTGGGAATGCTGGGAATGCACGGAACCTGGTATGCCAATATGGCAATTACCGAATGTGATGTATTGCTTGCCGTTGGAGCCCGGTTTGATGATCGCGTGACCGGCCGTTTAAACGGATTCTCTCAGAAATCCCGAAAAATACATATTGATATCGATCCCTCCTGCATCGGCAAAAATGTGGAATGTGAAGTTCCGATTGTGGGAGATGTGAAGAATGTACTTCCCGCTATCGGTAAACTGGCTAAAAAGCCAAAAATAGATGCCTGGTGGGATACCATTAACGATTGGAAAAAAGAGCATCCGTTGAAGGTGCCGAAATCTGACGATGCGATCTACCCGCAGCATATGATTAAAGCGATCTCTGATGCAACGAATGGAGATGCGATTGTGGTGACCGATGTGGGTCAGCACCAGATGTGGGCAGCTCAGCATTATACGTTTAACAATCCTCGGTCGTGGATCTCATCCGGCGGACTCGGAACAATGGGATACGGATTTCCCGCAGCAATGGGAGCCGCAATGGCTTGTCCCGATCGCGATGTGGTATGTATTACGGGCGATGGCGGATTCCAGATGCTCTCTTGTGAATTGGCAACCGCTGTGGAATACAAGATTCCGGTAAAGATTGCCCTGATGAATAATGAATGTCTCGGCATGGTTCGCCAGTGGCAGCAACTCTTTTATGATAACCGAACCAGTTATTCTGTATTTGGAAGTAATAATCCTGATTTTGTGAAACTGGCTGAAGCCTACGGAGCAACAGCAATGCGTGCATCCAATCCGAAGGAAATGAATGAAGTACTTGAGAAAGCGATGCAAATTAAAGACGGCCCGGTACTTATGGACTTTCGAGTCGTAAAAACGGAAAACTGCTACCCGATGGTACCCTCCGGTGCAGCTCTCGATGAAATGGTTGAACGTGATGAAGACGTGAAAAAATAATGGCAACAACTACAGTTTTGAAAAAAGATTCCAGGCACACGCTTACCGTATTGGTAAAGCACAATTTGAATACATTCTCCCGTATAATCGGGATTTTCAGCGGAAAAGGGTTTGAACTGGACAGTGTTACATTTGCATCGGAGGCTGAACCCGGAATGGCACGAATTACCATCACCACATATGGCGATGAAAAGACCGTAGAACAGATCAACAAACATCTTCACAATGTGATTGATGTACGGAAGGTGACCGATTTAACACATAAAAAATGTATCGAACGCGAACTGGCAATTATAAAAGTGTCAACCGCAAAAGCCGGACGATCTGAAATCATGCTGATTGCCCAGGCTTTCGAGGCCAAAGTGATCGATATCACGAATGATAAGCTGGCACTTGAAGTGACCGGAAATACCGACAAAGTAGATGCGATTATCCAGGTATTGAAACCATATGGAATCACTGAAATGTCGCGAACCGGAAGCGTAGCCCTGAAACGAGAATTCCAGGGAACTGTGAGTTTTAATTAATGATCCTCCCCTCCTTGTGCCGACCGCTTTTTGGTCGGGATAGGGAGGGGTTGGGGGTGGGTCAGATGCTCAATACCGAGTGAACACACCCCTCGTCATACTGCTAAACGCAGTCTGACTTTTCCCCTCTCAAGAGGGGAGGTTTCAAACAAATTTTTAAATAAACATAACGAACCAAACAAGAATCGATTCAATGAAAGTGAAAACATATTATAACGGAGATGCCGACCTCGATGTCCTTAATGATAAAACCGTAGCGGTTATTGGTTACGGAAGCCAGGGGCATGCTCACGCGCTGAACCTGCACGAAAGCGGGGTAAATGTAATTGTGGGCCTCCGTGAAGACAGCTCTTCCTGGAATGATGCCGAGGAAGCGGGACTAAAAGTGTACGAAACCTCAGAAGCAGCCGCCAAAGGCGATCTTGTGATGATATTGATCCCTGACCAGTTTCAGAAATCAGTATATGAAGAGAGCATCGAACCCAATCTTGAAGAGGGAAATGCACTTTTATTTGCGCACGGATTCAATATTCACTTTGATCAGATCGTTCCTCCAGAGAATGTAGATGTATTTATGGTGGCTCCAAAAGGACCCGGGCACCTCGTTCGACGAGTCTTTACTGAAGGATCAGGCGTACCGTGCTTGTTTGCCATTTTCCAGGATGCCAGCGGAACTGCAAAAGATACCGCACTTGCTTATGCAAAAGGAATTGGCGGAACACGGGCCGGTGTTCTCGAAACCACCTTCAAAGAGGAAACAGAAACCGACCTGTTTGGTGAACAAGCTGTACTTTGCGGTGGCGCATCCGAACTGGTAGCAACCGGATTTGAAGTATTGGTTGAAGCCGGATATCAGCCCGAAATTGCTTATTTTGAATGTCTGCACGAATTGAAACTGATTGTAGACCTGATGTACGAAGGCGGTATCGCCGGGATGTACTACTCAGTAAGTGATACAGCTGAGTATGGTGGATTTTCACGCGGAACCCGCGTAATTGATAAAGACACCAAAAAGCGAATGAAGAATATTCTTGAAGAAGTCCAAAATGGCGATTTTGCCCAGGAATGGATCGACGAAAACAAAGAAGGTCTTCCAAATCTCAAGAAGATGAGAAAAGACCTCAGCGAACATCAAATTGAAAAAGTAGGAAAAGAACTCCGCTCCATGATGGACTGGATAGAGGAGTAAAAAGAAAATCTCCCCTTGAGGGGAGTCCCCCGACACTTCGGGGGGAGGGGTGTTTGTAGCTCAATACTACGAGTCATCCCCCTGAATCAACCTTGTTGATTCTTCCCCCTTCAAAGGGGGAATTTAAAGCAGTAAATTTCAAACAGAAACATATATGTCAAAGTCAATCCAAATATTTGATACAACTCTCCGGGACGGTACCCAGGGTGAGAAAGTCTCATTTTCGGCCGAGGATAAGCTTCGAATTGCCATTCGGCTCGACGAATTTGGTATCGACTATATTGAAGGCGGCTGGCCCGGCTCCAACCCGAAAGACATGGCTTTCTTTGATAAGGCGAAAACCCACGAGTTTTCACATTCAAAAATTGTGGCTTTTGGAAGTACCTGCCGTGCTGGAAACAAGCCTGAGGAAGATCCGAACTTAAAAGCATTGATTGCGGCCGAAACTCCCGCTGTTTCTCTGTTTGGAAAATCGTGGTTGCTTCATGTAAGAGAAGCGTTGAAAATCACCCCGGAAGAAAATCTCGAGTTGATCTCTGGTTCCATCGAGTTTTTAAAAGGCAACGGCAAAGAGTTGATTTATGATGCTGAGCACTTTTTTGATGGATATAAAGACAGCCGCGAGTATGCAATAAAAACGTTGCGCACGGCGGAAGCTGCCGGTGCGGATGTTATTGTTCTGTGCGATACAAACGGCGGAACCCTGACTCACGAAATCACCAAAATTGTAGAAGACGTTCGAAATTCTATCGGCGCACCTATCGGTATTCATTCTCACAACGATTGTGAACTTGGTGTTGCCAATGCAGTTGCAGCGGTTGAAGCCGGTGCGATGCATGTACAGGGAACCATCAACGGATATGGCGAACGATGCGGAAATGCAAACCTCTGTTCCGTCATTCCAAACTTGCAGTTGAAATTAGGATACTCATGCATTCCTGAAGAACAGATGAAACACTTGTCAACCCTCTCGAAATATGTGAGTGAGTTGGCCAACCTGATCCCCGACAATAAACAGCCATACGTCGGGAAGAGTGCATTTGCCCACAAAGGCGGAATCCATGTCAGTGCCGTCATGAAAAACGAACAGACCTATGAACATGTAAAACCCGAATTGATTGGAAACAGTCGTCGGGTTTTGTTGTCTGAGCTCTCTGGTAAAAGCAATATATCATACAAATCTGATGAACTCGGGTTCGATTTTGACAAGACCTCAAAAGAAGGCGCCGAAATTATCAGCGAGTTGAAACGACTTGAAAATGAGGGGTACCAGTTTGAAGCAGCCGAGGCATCGTTCGAATTATTAGTGAAGCAAAAAACCAACAAAACTCCTGAATTTTTCCACCTGGAAGGATTCCGTGTGATTATGGAGCGCAATGCCCGGGGCGAATCACGAGCTGAAGCAACGATAAAAGTTCGCGTAAATGATCAGATTGAACTTTGTGCAGCCGAAGGAAACGGTCCTGTGAATGCACTGGATGCGGCTCTTCGAAAAGCACTTTGCGAATTTTATCCCGAAATTTCCACGGTTCAGCTTCAAGACTATAAAGTTCGTGTACTGAATGAAAAAGATGGAACGGGTGCTAAAGTTCGTGTACTCATTGATTCAGCACAGGATGGTTCAAGCTGGGGTACTGTTGGGGTATCCGAAAATATTATTGATGCAAGCTGGAAGGCACTCTCAGAAGGAATTATCTACTTTTTGATGAACAGAAACAGTAAACCAAAACAGAAAACAGAGTATTGAATCTCCCCTTGAGGGGAGTACGGCATAGCCGGGAGGGGTGTTCGATTCGATGGCAGAGATCGCCAAATTTACATCCCCCCAGACTAACCGCTAAACGCGCTTAGTCATCCCCCCTTCAAAGGGGGAGTTTTAACAACAATCATAAGAACAGTCAAAATCATGGACAATCACATTACCATCTTTGATACAACCCTTCGAGACGGCGAACAGTCGCCGGGATATAGCATGAACAAGCCCGAAAAGCTTCGTCTTGCTCTACAGCTCGAAAAGCTGGGTGTTGATGTGATTGAGGCCGGCTTCCCAATCGCATCAGACGGTGATTACGAAACCGTGAAAGAGATTGGAAAGACCATCAAAAAAAGTACGGTGGCTGCTCTTTGCAGAACCCGACAGGTAGATTTAGAACGGGCGGTTTCCTCTCTCGAACACGCAGCAAAACCACGGATTCACACATTTATCGCAACAAGCGACATTCACCTGCAGCATAAGCTTCATTTGAGCCGCGAGGAGGTTCTGGAGTCTGCCGTTAATGCCGTGAAGTTTTCGAAATCATATTATGATGATATTGAATTCTCGGCAGAGGATGCATCAAGAAGCGATCCTGAATTCCTGATTGAAATTTTCACGGCCGTCATTGAAGCCGGTGCCACCACCATTAATATACCCGATACAGTTGGATATGGCCTTCCCTGGGAATATGCCGATCTGATCAAAACATTGCATGATAACATTCCGAATATCGACCAGGCTACCATCAGCGTGCATTGCCACAACGATTTGGGATTAGCTGTTGCAAATTCACTGATGGCTGTTCGAAACGGAGCCCGACAGATTGAATGTACCGTCAATGGAATTGGTGAGCGGGCCGGTAACGCATCTTTAGAAGAAGTTGTAATGGCGATTGAAACCCGTAAAAATAACATGAACTATACAACAGGAATCAACACGCGGGAAATCTATCCGTCCAGCCAGTTGCTTTCACAGATCACCGGCAAAGGTGTTCAGCCCAACAAGGCAATTGTAGGTGATAATGCGTTTGCGCACGAAGCAGGAATACATCAGCATGGTGTCCTGAAGAATCCCTTGACGTATGAAATTATGACGCCTGATTCTGTTGGGTTAACCTCAAATAAAATTGTAATCGGAAAGCACTCCGGCCGTTTTGCCCTCGGCAAAAAACTGGAAGAACTTGGGTATCACCTCAGCAAAGAAGATCTGAATAAAGTGTACATCATGGTCACTAAACTGGCGGATGAACAGAAAGTGGTGAGTGATGAAGATCTGATTGAATTGATGGCAAACACAAAATATACAAAACAAACACCCGATCAGTCGGTAGCGGCTGAAGGGTAATAAATCTCCCCTCTTGAGAGGGGACAGATAGCGTAGCGTTTAGCGAAGCTATCAGGGGTGTGTTCTCATAGCTGTTACGCTACGAGTCATCCCCCTAATCAACTTTGTTGATTCTTCCCCCTTCGAAGGGGAATTCTAACTTTTTAATTATTAACACTAAAGAACAACTCCTGAATTATGGGAATGACGCTTACAGAAAAAATCATCGCCAATCACAGTGGAAGAGATCATGTCTCTCCGGGCGAAAGTGTATGGGTGGACGTTGATGTCCTGATGACCCACGACGTCTGCGGACCGCCGGCAATTGGAATTTTTAATAAAGAATTTGGTGAAAATGCCCGGGTCTGGGATAAAGAGAAACTCGTAATACTCCCCGACCATTACATTTTTACCAGTGATAAATATGCTAACCGAAATGTGGACATTCTTCGCGCTTTTGCTGCGGACCAGGATCTGCCCTATTTCTATGATGTAGGATCTGAACGGTACAAGGGTGTTTGCCACGTAGCTCTTCCCGAAGAAGGTTTTACGCGGCCTGGAGAAGTTCTTTTTGGAACTGATTCTCATACCTGTACGGCCGGAGCTTTTGGCCAGTTTGCAACCGGTATCGGAAATACGGATGCAGCATTTATTATGGGAACCGGAAAGCTTTGGGTAAAAGTGCCCGAAACGATGCGTTTTGTATTTGAAGGAACATCTCTTCCGCCCTATTTGATGGCCAAAGATGTTATCCTGAAAATTATCGGTGATATTGGAACAGATGGAGCCACCTACCGGGCGATGGAATTTGCCGGACCGGGTATCAAAGCTCTCACCATGGAAGACCGAATGACCCTGACCAACATGGCGATTGAAGCCGGTGGAAAAAATGGTGTTGTTGAACCGGATGAAATCACAGAAGAGTATGTGAAATCCAGAACGGATCAACCATACGAATGTGTGTACAGTGATCCGGATGCGGAGTATTTCAGCGAACATTTTTACAACCTGGAAGAGATTGTTCCGATGGTTGCAAAACCACACAGTCCGGATAACAAAGCAACGGCTGAAGAGGTTGAAGGCACTCCACTCGACAGGGCCTATATTGGTTCTTGTACCGGTGGAAAATTATCTGACTTTAAAGCTGCTGCAGAGATTATTCGCGGCAACGAATTGAAAATTGATACTTACATTGTTCCAGCCACAACAGAAATTGCTAAAGGCCTGGAAACTGAAACGCTGTTTGGAACTCCGCTCATTGAAATCTTCAAAGAAGCGGGTTGTAAGATCGGAAACGCCTCATGTGCAGCATGTTTGGGCGGGCCATCTGATACATTCGGCCGACTTCAAGACACAGAAGTTTGTATCTCATCCACCAACCGGAATTACCCCGGCCGAATGGGATCCAAACAGTCATCTGTCTATCTCGCATCGCCATATACCGTTGCTGCATCAGCAGTTACAGGTGTGATTACTGATCCTCGGGTATTTATCCAGGAAACAGTTATATAGATGTGAGTCTTGAGATTTGAGACATGAGATTCTAAAATCTCCCCTTGAGGGGAGTATCGCCTTTAGGCGGGGAGGGGTGTTCACTGTATGACGTTTGAACATCCCCCCAGAGCAAACGCTCAACGCGTTTGCCCATCCCCCCTTCGAAGGGGGATTAATTATAAACAGAAAAAATATTTACTCAATAAAATGAGCAACGAATCACAGCAACCGATCAAAGGAAAAGCCTTTGTTTTGGGAAAGAATATAGATACCGACCAGATTATACCGGCTGCACATCTTGTGTACAGTTTGGATGATCCGGAAGAACGAAAATTATACGGAAAATATGCACTCTCCGGTGTTCCCCTTGAAGAATCAGGATTGCCAGAGGGAAATATTCCGCTTACCAAAGGAGAAGAAACGGAAAGTGAATTCAAAATAATTGTAGCAAGTGATAATTTTGGATGTGGTTCATCACGTGAACACGCACCGGCATCTCTTGAAATTGCAGGAATTGAAGCGATCATTTCTCCATCTTTTGCACGCATATTTTATCGAAACTCTGTTGACGGTGGCTTCTTGATCCCCTTCGAGAGCTTAAAGGACCTCAGCAAAGAAGTTCACACAGGAGATGAATTGGAGATTGATCAAGAGAATCATGAACTGATCAATCATACCCAAAACAAGACATATAAAATCAAACCTTTGGGCAGCGTGGCCGACATTGTTCACGCCGGCGGAATCTTTGAGTATGCCCGACAAAACGGAATGATAGAAAAAGCATGAAAGAAGTAAGTATTGTTGCACTTCCCGGAGATGGAATCGGACCAGAAGTTACAGAAGTTGCGCTGCGAGTTTTAAACACCGTTTGCGAACAACACGATATCAAACTGAATGTTACAAAACACCCGTTTGGCGGAACCTGCTATGATGAACACGGTGAGCCGGTAACGGATGAAATTTTAGAAACCTGTAAAAAGCATAAAGTTGTGCTTCTGGGTGCTGTTGGCGGCCCGAAATGGGATGACCTCAGCGCCAGCATGCGCCCGGAAGCTGCTTTATTGAAACTCCGGAAAGAACTGGGAGTTTATGCAAATTTGCGGCCCATTTTTGTCCACTCTGCGCTGGCTAATTCATCAACTCTCAAAAAAGAGGTGATTGAAGGAACGGATATTCTCATCGTTCGTGAATTGACCGGCGGCGTCTATTTTGGTCAGCCTCGATTCACGAAAGAGATTGATGGCGACCTCACCTCTGTTGATACCATGAAATACAGCCGTTCCGAAGTTCGGCGGGTAGCCAGGATTGCATTTGAAGCAGCGAAACTTCGTGGTAAAAGAGTCTGCTCTGTAGATAAAATGAATGTGTTGGAAAGCTCACGATTGTGGAGAAAAGCAGTGCTTGAGGTTGCTGAAGACTATCCGGATGTAGAACTAAGCCATATGCTGGTGGATAATGCCGCCATGCAGCTCATCCGAAATCCAAAACAGTTTGATGTAATTGTAACCGGAAATCTTTTCGGAGATATTTTAAGTGATGAAGCTTCCATGCTTACAGGATCTATTGGGATGCTGCCGTCTGCAAGTTTAGGGGGCGAAAACGGATTATATGAGCCGGTTCACGGGTCTGCTCCTGATATTGCCGGCCAGGGTGTTGCTAATCCATTGGCAGCTGTTGCATCTGCGGCACTGTTGTGCAGGCATTCACTTGAGCTCGAAACAGCTGCAAAGAGAATTGAAGCTGCCATTCTGAAACTATTAGATGATGGGTATCGACCCGCTGATCTTTACAATGAAGAACCGGGAACCACACTCGTTAATACCCAGGAAGTTTCAGATCAACTGATTGCCTCTCTCGAAGAGACAGAAAAAGCATAGTGGATTTTGAAATACTGAACACATTTCAACTTTCCCAATTGGTTTTAATGTTCTAAATCATTCGAGTAAATACCAAGATCCATGTAGTATGCAGGCAGAGATGATCTCTTTGATCAATGAGATCCCTCCATGCGTTCGCTCCGCTCTCTTGGTCGGGATGACACGGCAAAGTTGAGGAAGCGGCGGGCATAAAAGATTGTATTTGAAAAAAACATCGCGTATTGCCCGCCGCCGATACCCACCACTTACCCTGTCATCCCGACCGGAAATCCGTGCTTTTTGGGTTGCAGTGGAGGGATCTTCAGAAAACTATCAATAAATATCTGACCTGATTTTCTCCTCTTTTTATCCTTTTGTGATATAATTCCAGCCCGCCTTTGCTATGATTCATTTTTACAAAGAATGAATCAAACGATTTTTACCTTATACTTTTAAGCATCACTGCGAATGATTCTGAATCTGATGGGCAATTTTTACCATCTGATTCAGTGAATATTTCGTATTCATTTACAGAACTCAAATCAAAAAGAAAGCAACATGGATAAGAAATACTACGACCCCGAAGATCTTAAAAAATTTGGCGATGTCACTGAATTTCAAAAAGAGTTAGGCGATAAATTCTTCGAGTACTATGGTTCTGTTTTTGAGGAAGGCGCTCTTACGAAGCGCGAAAAAGCATTAATTGCACTTGCTGTTGCTCACGTTATCCAATGCCCCTACTGTATCGATGCCTACACAGATGAGACACTCCAAGAGGGCTGCTCGGAAGAACAGATGATGGAAGCTGTTCATGTTGCCACTGCAATCCGGGGAGGTGCATCTCTCGTTCACGGCGTACAGATGATGAACAAAGTTAAAAAGTTATCGATGTAAGATATTAAGATCTGTACGCATCTATACATAATTGAGCATGTATTATAATCCAAAATAGTAATCTGCACAGTCCAATATATGAAGTCTCTTATTGCACAAAGCCATTCTCTTGCTGATCCGGAAGTCCAGCTTGACATCATCAACAATCAAACTGAAAAGGTAAAACGGCTGGAAAAGTTTGAATCGAAATTGAATGATATCGGGTTATATCCTCTGAAACCGACCGGTATTGAGATCTTCCAGATAAATGTTGGGTACATGTGTAATATGACCTGCAAACACTGCCATGTGGATGCCGGGCCGGATCGGGAGGAGATCATGACCAAAGAGACGCTTGAATACTGCCTCGAAGCTCTCAAACATTCTGATATCGAAACAGTTGATTTGACCGGTGGAGCTCCCGAGATGAATCCCCACTTCCGGTGGTTTGTGGATGAGGCATCGAAACTGGATAAACATATTATTGTCCGCTCGAATCTCACCATTTTGGATACACGAAAGTTTGAGGATCTGCCGCAGTTTATGGCAGATCGTGGTGTGGAGATTACCTGCTCTCTTCCATTTTATAACAAAAGAAGAACCGATGCCCAGCGCGGTGAAGGCACCTACGATAAATCGATGAAGGTGCTGAAAATTCTGAATGAGATAGGATACGGGAAAGAGGATACCGGTTTAGAATTAAATCTTGTCTACAATCCCGTGGGGGCATTTCTCCCGGGTGACCAGAAATCACTCAAACAGCAATACAAAGATCGTTTATGGAAAGATCATGGAATAGTATTTAATGATCTGTTTACAATTACGAACCTGCCGATCAGCCGGTATCTGAATTTCCTCGTCACAAGCGGGAATTTGGATGAATATATGGAGAAACTTGTCACATCATTCAATCCTGCTGCAGCCGAAGGTGTAATGTGCAGAAATACGATCTCCATCGGCTGGGACGGAACTCTCTACGATTGCGATTTCAACCAGATGCTGAAGATGAAAACCGAGGATGGTTCTCCACAGCACATCAAAGATTGGGATTTGGAAAGCCTCAATGATCGTGAAATCAAAACCAATCAGCATTGCTTTGGATGCACAGCCGGAGCCGGCAGCAGCTGTGGTGGGACAACTACTTAACACTTGAGCTACTCGTTTAATACTCGATCCGAAGATCCTCCTTCGGATCGCCCAGTTAAAAGCTCCGCTTCCCGTTTTTCTGACCCATCCCCTCAATCCCCTTCCCTATTCCGCAGAAGAACGGAACAAGGAAGGGGAAGTCTAAACTTTCCGGGGTTACTTGTGCCGAAGGTCCCCTTCGGCACAGCCAGTTGGAAGCTCTGCTTCCCGTAAAACGGATAACTAACCTGATACTTCGTTTACTCGGAATCAAATCAATCCATCCCCTCCTTTCATCATCAAGTCAAGAATCCCTATCTTCTTACTTGTATTAATTAAGCAATCAAATTTCTAAAATGATTAAAGTAAAACGACTTAACGATGCCGTCCACATGGAGGCAACAAACGAGGACGGTGCTACCCTTCAAATGGATGGATCGGCCAATATCGGAGGGATCAACGGCGGATTTCGCCCCATGCAGATGTTACTCGCCGCGGCTGCCGGATGCTCAACCATCGACATTGTTGGAATTCTAAAAAAACAGAAACAAAACCCGGATGATATAACCGTTGAAGTGACCGGTGATCGCCAAAAAGTTGGTACCTACTCGGAATTTAAAGCGATTCACATGCACTATATTTTTACAGGCAATGTGGATGAAAAGAAAGCCGAACGAGCGATAGATTTGTCAGTCAATAAGTACTGTTCTGTCTCTAAAACACTGGAAAAGACTGCGAAAATTACGACCAGCTTTGAGGTTGTTAATAACTAAGGAATTAGTACGCCGGTCAGCTTGACCGGCTCCAAATCTTTGTTTTAGATATTAATCTCATTTTAATCTATCAGTAACGGGCAGGCTGCCCGTTGTACAAAATCTGAACCCTGCGTCCTGAAAGATGTCAAAAAAGAAAAATTTCGAAACTGAAGCGATTCGAACACAAACCGAAACAACCGGTGAACGTGAGCATTCCACTCCGTTATACATGACCTCCAGTTTCACCTTCGAATCTGCCGAGCATGCCCGTGCACTGTTTGCCAAAGAGGTTGAGGGAAATGTGTACAGCCGTTACTCCAATCCCAATACGGATGAATTTATCAGGAAAATGTGCAAGCTGGAAGGAGCAGAAGCAGGTGTGGCCACGGGTTCGGGAATGGCGGCGATCTTCGGTTGTTTGGCTGCGCTGCTGGAGCAAGGCGATCATGTGCTGGCCTCGCGATCGCTGTTTGGATCATCTCATCAAATTCTCAGCCAGATTCTCCCGAAGTGGGGAATTACGCACACCTATGGAGATGTCAACAAACCTGAAAAGTGGGAATCTCTCATTCAGGAAAATACAAAAATGCTTTTCCTGGAAACGCCGTCCAACCCGGGATTGGATTTGATTGACCTTGAATGGGCTGGAAAATTAGCCAAGGCTCATAACTTAATTTTTGTTGTGGACAACTGTTTTGCAACACCATACCTGCAACGCCCGATTGAGTTTGGAGCCGACCTGGTTCAGCATTCCGCCACAAAATTTATCGACGGACAGGGACGTGCCATCGGCGGAGTGATTTTGGGGAGTGAAAAATATATGGAAGAGATCGAGTTCTTTACGCGGAATACTGGTCCGGCTCTATCCCCGTTTAATGCCTGGTTGTTCAGCAAAAGCCTGGAAACCCTCCCGGTTCGCATGGAACGTCACTGCGACAATGCCGAAGCTTTGGCCAATTTTTTGGGCGATCACAACGATGTGAATTTTGTGAAGTATCCGCATCATAAGGATCATCCGCAGTTGGAGCTTGCCAAAAAACAGATGAAACGCGGCGGCGGAGTGGTATGCTTTGAAATCGATGGCGGATTCGACAGAGCCAAATCATTCATCGATAAAATTAACATGATGTCGCGTTCTGCCAATTTGGGCGATACCCGAACGATTGTGACTCATCCCGCATCAACCACCCATTCCAAACTGACCGAAGAGGAGCGCCAGGCCGTGGGAATTACTCCCGGCTTGATTCGGATTGCGGTGGGGCTTGAGAATAGTGAGGATATTATTGGAGATGTGGAGCAGGCGTTGGAAAACTGATATTTTCGCCAATTGTTGTCAGAATAAATATTATTTATATTTCCGTTATGACGATTGAACAAAAGAAAATATCGCTTATCAACTGGATCACAAATTTGGAAGATGAATCTGTAATTGACCAAATAGAAGATTTTCGAAGCTCAACTCTCAGTGAATTACCCAAAGAAATCGTGGAACTTCTTGAGATTTCAGATGCAACCAAAGAAGAAGATTGCATTGAACATACGAGTTCAAGAGACCTTCTAAACAGGCAACGATGAAAGTCGTTTGGACGCCAGTCGGGATAAAATCACTGGGAGAGACTGTAAATTTCATTACAGAACTTTGGGATAGCCAGGTAGCAGATAAATTTTTAAATCAACTGGATTATCGGATTGAGCAAATACAACACAATCCGGAAATAGCCCCACCCTTTAAAAACAGTGAGTTTCGACAACTACTAATCCATAAATCAGTTTCTCTGTTTTACAGGAGCAATTCCAAATACATCAAAATCTTATTGGTCTGGGATAACAGACAAGACCCATCTCAACTATTTGAAAAATTAACTGATGCTTTACGTCAGTAAAATGCAAGTTACAGATCGTAAATCCACCACACATTCCAAACTGACTGAAGACGAGCACCAGGCAGATGTAAATACTCCGGATTTGATACGGATTGCTGTGATCCTGGAAAGTGCCGAGAATATTCTTGGAGATGTGGAGCAGGCGTTGGGCAGTTAAGCTTCAGAATTTGCATTTGATCTTAACTGATTCATTTTTTCTGCTATATTAGTGGAGAATAACTGTCTAACAAAAACCCACTAATATGCGATACCTGATTGCCATAATCTTTGTCTTCTCTTCATTTAATAGCTACGCCCAAACCGAATCGATCCTCTACTCGCCGCCTCTTGCTGAGGGAGTTGCTGAAGATGCGGGGATGTCTGACGAGCGCCTTTCCCGAATCGATGATATGATCCAAAATGCCATCGACCAAAACCAAATTCCCGGTGCCGTAGCGCTTGTAGCCAGAGATGGAGAAATCGTTTACAAAAAAGCGTTTGGAATGGCGGATAACCAAGCCGGTCGTGAGTTACAAACAGATACCATTTTCCGAATTGCATCCCAAACCAAGGCGATCACCTCGACGGCTGTGATGATGTTATGGGAAAAGGGATTGTTCAGGTTGGATGACCCCATTTCTGAATACCTCCCAATTTTCGGCGATGCTCAAATCCTGGATACGTTTAATTCCGAAGATACTACCTATACAACAGTTCCTGCTGAAAATCAGATTACCATTCGTCATCTTCTCACTCACACGTCCGGAATTGGTTATGGCGTGATTGACGGTGATGAACGCATGCGGATGATCTATGAAAAAGCCGGTGTAACGGATCTGTTTACCACAGAAGATATCACCATTGAAGAGAGCATAACCAAACTCGCCAAACTTCCGCTTCATCATGAGCCGGGATCAAAATTTACCTACAGCGAAGGCCTGGATGTACTGGGATATTTTATTGAGGAGATCTCCGGCATGCCGTTTGATGAGTATTTGAGAACACACATTTTTGATCCGCTTGGCATGGATGATACCTGGTTCTACCTTCCCGAATCTAAGCATGACAGATTGGTTACCGTGCAGCGCAAAGATGAGAATGGTGATTGGGAACCCTACCCTGTTACGTTTTACGATCCCGATTACCCAAGAACGGGCGAAATGACATTCTTCTCAGGCGGGGCCGGCCTCTCCAGTACCGTTGAAGATTACGCCAAATTCCTGCAGATGTATTTGAATAACGGTGAGTACGACGGAACACGACTCCTCAGCAGAACCACGGTCAACTTTATGATGCAAAACCAAGTCGGTGATCTTTTGGGCGACGGCGGTACCGATTACGGACTGGCGTTCGGTTTGATTGACGAAAAAGGCGAAGCGATGGGCGGCCGCGGAAGCCTCGGCACATTTGATTGGGGAGGATACTTCAATACCCAGTATTTTGCGGATCCAAATGAAAATCTAATTGGCCTGATCTTCAAACAAACCCAAGGCCCAACCGGAGACCAAACCGGCTGGAAGTTCCGGCAGTTGGTGTTCCAGGCGATTGATGATTAATTCATTTCTCAGCGTTCCTCAGCGTTCACTGCGGTTATTAATTAAACCGCTGAGGGCGCGGTGAAACGCGGAGCTTAGTATTTAACAAATGCGCACTATGAAAAACCTCATTAAACTCGAAGAAATTGCCATGTTCGGCTTTTCTATTGTTCTTTTTAGCATGACTGACTTTGCATGGTGGTGGTACGCCCTGCTGATTCTCGCTCCTGATATTGGAATGCTTGGCTACCTTGCAGGAAACCAAGTTGGAGCATGGACGTACAACCTGTTCCACCACAAAGCTGTGGCGATTCTTGTTTTATGCCTCGGATGGTATCTTGGGAATGCATGGCTCGAACTGGCAGGCATTATCCTGTTTGGCCATTCAAGCCTGGACAGGATTATCGGATATGGACTAAAATTTGTGGACAGTTTTAAGCATACACATTTGGGGTGGATTGATTCTGGATCTGACTAATATCAGAGATGAAATCAGGTGAAATTTGGAACTTAGTTTTTCGGGTTGATAACTTATGAAAGAGATACAGATAAAAAAATATGTTAGATACTTATTTGGCGTATCTATCCTATTGTTTATCCTGAACAAGCTGTACTAAGGCCCTGGATATTAGAAAATGAATGGTCAGGATTTGTATTAATACTTACCAACTCCATCCCAAATTTATTAGAAGCAATAATAGGGACTCTTCTCCTGACTGGAATTCTCTTACAGATACATCAATCATTTATCAAAAAAACGAGCACGATTAAGGATATACAGATCCATATTTGTGCAGTTGTTATAGCTGCAATATATGTTCTATCCCAGGAACTAAAATTTCATAACCTTGGAGGGAACAACGTCTATGATACGTTCGATCTGATTGCTTCAATAACGGGATTAACGGGAACCTTTATAGTTATTCAGATATTTGGGTATGTGTATAAAAAATAAAAGCATGCTACAGCAACAATTAACTGACGATGAGAAAATAGCCATTGACGAAGGAATTCAAGATGCCGAATCCGATAATCTGCACTCGAGCAGTGAAGCCAGTCAACTCGTTAAGAAATGGGTAAAAAGAGATCAATCTCAGGCTTAAAATTCCATAGGTTTGTCACAGAGTTTATAAAATTGTTTTAACACCACCCCTAAATCCCCTCTCCCCGAAGAAAAAACGCGACTGGCAAGAGGACTTTGGAATCAACTCACAGCCATCATCGGCGGACGAAACCGCTTCAACCGTAACGCATTTCCCAGCACAAACACGCTTGAAACGGCCATCGCTCCGGCAGCAAAGATTGGAGAGAGAAGAATTCCGAACGCCGGATAGAGTGCGCCGGCAGCCAGGGGAATTAGAATAATGTTGTAGATAAACGCCCAGAACAGGTTCTCTTTGATGTTTCGAATGGTGGATTGAGAAAGCGCAATGGCATTCGGTACGTTTCGAAGATCGCCTGACATGAGGACCACTTCGGCACTTTCAATGGCAATATCCGTTCCGGTTCCAATGGCAATTCCCACATCAGCCTGGGCAAGTGCGGGTGCGTCGTTGATGCCGTCTCCCACAAACGCCACTTTCTTGCCTCGTTCCTGGAGCTGTTTCACCGCATTCGATTTGCCATCCGGTAACACTTCTGCAATCACATCATCAATACCAAGTTCATTGGCAATTGCCCGTGCAGTTTGCTCTTTATCGCCTGTCAGCATCACCACTTCAAGATCCAGATCATGCAATGCCCGGATAGCCGCTGGCGTGGTTTCTTTGATGGAATCGGCCACAGCTAATATCGCAGCCACCTTATTATCAACTGCAACATAAACGGGTGTTTTCCCTTCATCAGACAACCCGTTTGCTTTCTCTTCAAACTGGCTCAGGTGTAAGCCGGCGTCTCTTATCAATCGGTCTGCCCCAATTAAAATCTGTTTTCCGTCAACGACAGCTTCAATACCAAAACCGGTTCTTGAGTTAAAATCAGAAACCTCAACCAAGTCTAACTCTTTCTCTTTTGCTGCCTGAACAATCGCTTCCCCGATGGGATGTTCAGAGCTTTTCTCCACCGAAGCCACCCATTGTAGTATTTGACTGGAATCGAAGCCATTCACTGTTTGCAGATCGGTCAATTCGGGCTGACCTTTTGTGAGGGTACCGGTTTTATCGAGAATAATCGTATCTGTATTTCGAAGGGCCTGAAGTGCATCACCCTGACGGAACAGCACTCCCATTTCAGCCGCTTTCCCGGTTCCCACCATGATAGACGTAGGTGTAGCCAAACCCATTGCACATGGACAAGCGATAATCAAAACAGCTACCGCATTTACCAATGCAAACGTAAGCGCAGGGTCGGGGCCCCAGATTAACCATATTCCAAATGTAATGATTGCCAGTGTAATCACCGTCGGAACAAAGTAGTGGGTCACTTTATTCACCATCGACTGAATGGGCAGTTTGGATCCCTGAGCTTCCTCAACCATCTGCACGATTTGAGCCAGAACCGTATCCGCCCCTATTTTTGTCGCTTTAAACCAAAGGCTTCCATTTTTGTTGATGGTTCCTCCTATGACTTCATCACCCTTTGTCTTCTGAACCGGAATCGGCTCACCGGAAATCATCGACTCGTCAATATAAGATTCGCCATCTACCACTTCACCATCTACCGGAATTTTCTCACCGGGTCGAACAATAACAGTATCGCCAATCTGTACATTTTCAACCGGCAGATCCATCTCCTGTCCGTTTCGTACAATCCGTGCATTTTTGGCCTGAAGATTCAGGAGCCGCTTAATCGCTTCACTGGTCCGCCCTTTAGCGATGGCTTCCATATATCGGCCGGCCAAAATAAGCGTCACAATAACGGCCGAGGCCTCATAATAGACATTCACCGTTCCGCTTGGCAGTAGTTGTGGCAGAAAAGTAGCGACAACTGAATATCCATAGGCGGCAGTGGTACCCAGCATCACAAGAGAGTTCATGTCCGGAGTTCCTTTCACCAAAGACGGCCAGCCTTTTTTGTAAAATCTCAAACCGGGGCCAAACTGAACTACACTTGCCAATACAAAAAACAGGTAGTACAGGTTTTGTGAGCTGACCGTGCTTTCCAGCCAGTTCCCTACCGGCGTTATAAAATGAGATGCCATCTCAATCAAAAAGATAGGAATACTAAAAGCCGCAGCAATGATAAGAGAACGTTTTATATCTTTTAATTCCCGGTCTTTCTCCTCTTTTTTTCTATCAAGCCGGTCATCTTCGGGAGTGATCAGTTCTGCCTGGTAACCTGTATCCTGAATAGATTCTATAATCTTTGAGGCATTCGTTGCTCCTGAATAAAATTGCACTGTTGCTTTTTCAGTAGCCAGATTCACAGAAACCTCTTTTACACCCGGCGTATTTTTAATGGCACTTTCTACATTTCCAACACAAGATGCACAACTCATCCCCTTTACATCAATCTGAAGAGTTTCCAGCCTGGGATTATAACCCGCATTTTCAATGGCTTCCACAATCTTTTGGGTATCCAATTTTTTTTGATAGGACACCTTTGCTTTTTCAGTAGCCAAATTCACCGATGTATCGGTCACACCCGGAACTTCTTTAATAGCATCTTCAACTCTCGATACGCAAGAAGCACAATGCATCCCCTCCACATCTATCATAAAGGATTTGTTTTTAGAGGTGTCCGGATCTTTTTTGAGTGTCTCCATAGATTCAATAAAGAGAAAAATTTTTGCAGATAAAAAAACCCGTTTCGAATGACTCCGAAACGGGTTTCAATAATTACGAACGAGTTTGTTTATACAATTCGTGTAATCAGTTCAGCAGTTCGTGCGGAGTAACCAGCTTCGTTGTCGTACCAGCCAATTACTTTCACAAGGTTACCATCTACTTTAATGGTTCCGCTGTCGAAAATACAGGAGTGTGGGTTTCCAATGATATCAGTTGAAACCAGCTCTTCTTCACTGTATTCCAGGATTCCTTTCATAGAACCTTCCGCTGCTTTTTTAAACGCAGCCAATACTTCTTCTTCAGTTGTATCTTGTTTTACAACAGCTGTAAAGTCAGTCAGAGATCCATCGGGTACCGGAACACGAATTGCACCACCATCTAATTTACCATCCAGATGTGGAAGTACTTTCCCTACGGCAACGGCTGCGCCTGTAGTAGTTGGTACAATATTGTGCGCTGCTGCCCTGGCTCGTCGAAGATCCTTGTGAGGGCCGTCAACCAATTGCTGGTCTCCTGTATATGCATGAATGGTTGACATAAATCCTTTTTCAATACCAAATGCTTCATCCAGTACTTTAGCCATCGGTGCCAGACAATTTGTAGTACAACTGGCATTGGAATAAAGTTTTCCATCTTTATCAATGGCATCATCATTTACTCCAAGCACAATCATTGGGATATCAGCAGATCCGGGAGCTGAAATAATTACTTTTTTAGCACCTGCTTCAATATGTTTGCTTGCACTTTCTGAGTCACGGAAAAATCCAGTTGACTCTATAATTACTTCTGCACCGCGATCTCCCCATTTTAAGTTTGCAGGATCTCTTTCTGCGGTCACACCAATTTTATTGCCATTTATCACAAGATTACTGCCATCTGCATAAACCTCACCATCAAACTTTCCATGTACAGAATCGTTTTTAAACAGGTGAGCCAGTGTTTTGGCATCGGTCAGGTCGTTAATACCTACAACTTCAACTTTATCACTTTCATTTTTTAGGATCGCCCGCATAACAAGCCGTCCAATACGTCCAAATCCGTTAATACCTACTTTTACTTTAGCCATAAATTATTACTCCGTTTCAATTCAAATTAGTTGATTTGATTGTATTCTTTTAATCATCTCAAAATAACTGTTTATTTGTTCCCTTTCCATTTTTATGGAAATTGAAAGCGCTTCTAATTACAGTTAAAACTTAGTTTTACAATATATTAAGATGTGAGAATACTTTTTTAAATATCTTCGTCAAGATCTACATCATCCGGCATCTCATCGTCCGAGATTAGCTCATCTACATCCGGAGTATCGTCTCCCACATCATCCTCTTCATCTTCTTCCTCCTGTACAGGGCTGCTCTGTTTAATTTGAGCTTTTGCACCTGCCCGGCGTAACTGTATGGCTATATCAGAATTATCGTTATCTATCGCAATGTTGAGTGCAGTATCGCCATTTTTATCTTTTTTCCGAACGTTTGCTCCTGAATCGAGCAGAAGTTTTACCACAGCAGAATGCCCTTCTCTTGCGGCAAGCATTAATGCTGTTTGCCCCCATCTCTGTTTTGCATTAACATCTGCACCGGATTCAATTAATACTTTTACCGCCTCCGGATTACCTTCGCGGGCAGCTACAATCAAGGCTAAATCTCCAATTGGTGTACCGTTATCCAACAAATACTTCATCATCTCGATGTTTCCGTTCTCAGCGGCCCTGTTGAGAGCTGTTCCTCCCATCTTGGTTTGAATGGCGGGATCCGCGCCATGTTCAATCAGATACTTTACAACCTCCATGTGTTCCCCTTCAGCAGCATAAATTAAAGCCGAAGATCCATTTTTACTGGTTTCATTAATATCTGCTCCCTCTTCAATAAGCTCATTAGCTTGTTTTAAATTTCCATCCCGGGCAGCTTGTAATAAAGGTGAAAGCTCCATGTTTACCTATATTTAATCTTTATTATATTTTTTTTATCTCGTTAAAATACTTGATGGGTATATCTCAAAAAAAGTTGTTTTAGTCAACTTCCCACTGTCAAAAACATCTTTTTTTTAATCATCGATTCAACCGCAACAAAAACGGTTTTTATACCCTATTGTAATTGAATATCAAGATCATATCCATTCGCAAATTCCTTACCGGCCATTCTTTTTGTGCCGGGTAGTTGCAGTGTTACAATTTCAATGGCACCATCTCCGCAGCCAACAAATAACTTTCCATCTTTAAAATGAAGTTTACCCGGTTTTAGTTTCACATCATCAGCTGGTTTTGATCTATAAATATTCATTTTTTTTTCATCATAGCTACACCATGCTGTAGGAAAGGGACTCAGTCCCACGAATAAAATTGTGAACTTCTTTCGCGGGCTTACTAAAATCAATGTGTGTATTTTCATTGTAGAGTTTTGGCGCCGGTGTTGCCAGTTCGTGATTTTGAGGTGTTGGTTCAACAGTTCCATCTGCTATTCGATTGATCGATTGAACCAACAGATCTGCACCCGATTTTTTAAGACGATTGTAAACATCTCCGGTTGTTTCAAACAGATCGATAACTGTTCGGTTCTGTGCGATAATTTTTCCTGTATCCACTTTTTTATCCAGAAAAAATACAGTACAGCCAGTCTCTTTTTCTCCTTTGATAATCGCCCAGTGGATGGGTGCAGCTCCCCGGTATTTTGGTAATAGTGATGCATGCAGATTCACAGAACCAATAGAGGGAATCTCTAAAACAGAGGCCGGTAAAATTCGAAATGCTACAACAACAAAAAGGTCCGGTTTTAACTCTTTGAGTTGATTATGAAACGAATCTGAGTTCAAATCATCAACATCAATCGTTTGGAGATCCAGTTCAATTGCCCTCTTTTTAACCGGCGTAGGTGCTGGTTTTCGGCCTCTTCCCCTTCGTTTATCAGGATTGCTGACAACAGCGAGGATATTATGCTTCGATTCATGAATTTTTTCAAGGCTGGGAATCGCAAAATCGGGCGATCCCATAAAAACAATATTGAGTGACCGCATGATTGTACCTACGATTTAGAAACCAGTGGATAATCTGTTTCCAGTTTGCCCTTGTCAATTTTTTTGAGAGTAGATTTGTGAAGTCTCCGTTTAAATGCACTCAGATAATCCAGGAAAAGTACACCCTGCAGATGATCGTACTCATGCTGAATCACTCTTGCTATCCAGCCTGATGTCTCCATGGTTTGCTCGTTGAAATCCCGGTCTTTATACCTCACCGTTATGGATTTGGGCCTTGAAACATCATCTCTCACCTCCGGAATACTCAGGCACCCCTCTTCAAGTTTTACTTTTTCTTCATCCTCTTTTATGATTTCCGGATTGATCAATGTGACAGGCCCGATGTTCGGCTCATCATCTACCTCTTCGGTTATGGAATCCGCATCCATCACAAAAAGCTGTATGGATTTTCCAATCTGAGGAGCTGCAAGTCCAACTCCGCTGGCTTGATACATGGTTTCAAACATGTTATCAATCAGGGTCTGAAGCTTTTCACTATTTTCTGAGACCGGTTCGGTTTTCTGTTTTAGAATTGGGTCGTTGTATGTAACTATAGGTAAAACTGACATTTCTAAATTTCGGGATGTGCTTCCAGGAACTGCTGTAAAATCAAGGCTGCTGCAGCCTGATCTACCCTTCCCTTTTCGCTACGTTTCTTTTTAGGTACACCTGCATCAACCAATAACTTTAAAGCCTGGCGCGAGGTGTAACGTTCGTCCATTTTGTAGATTTTAATATCTCTGAATTTTTTTTTCAGAGATTGAATATAATTCTTTACTAACTCAGTAGCATCAGTGGGATCTCCCTGAGGGGTTAAAGGCCACCCTACAACGATGGCCTTCACAGGACCTTCTGTTTGTACCTGCTTTTCTATCTCCCTGATGGATTGATCCGGCGGAAAGGTGCCAAATGGATTTGCATTTGTTCTGAGCAGATCGGTTCGGGCTAAACCCACTCGTTTACTGCCCACATCCACACCTAAAATTCTACCGAATTCAGACAATCAATCGTCTCCTTTCACCTCGCTCAGAGGTTTTTTCAAGAACTTCTTCAGCTTTTTGCTCGGCTTAAAATGTGTCTTTCTGTGAGCCGGTACGTAGATCACTTCGTTGGTTTTGGGGTTACGTGCTTTTGGTTTCGCTTTTGTTTCTTTTACCTCGAACACCCCAAAATTTCTGAGCTCAATTCTACAGGTAGGATCGGCAGCCATCATCTTGTCTCTTAAAGATTCGATAACAGATTCTACCCATGGTTCTGCCTGGTTTAGGGGCACATCCATTTTATCAGCAACTGCGCGTACAATATCACGTTTTGTGTAAGTAACCATCCTATTTTATTCTTTTTTTTAGTCGCTCTGTCTAATTAATATCGAACACTATAACATCAACAAAAATAACAAGATTTGCAGTAAGAACATAGAATTTTCTTGCCAAATAATCGATATAAGTGTTTGTACCTATGGAACATAGGAGAAATCACTCATAGCGCATCACCGTCTTAATACCATCAACTTTTTCGATCTTTTGTATAATTTTTTCGAGGTGTTTCAGATCGTTTACATGAGCTGTAATAATTCCTTCAAACATCCCCCCTTCACTGCTTACATTTATGCTCTTCATATTTGTTTGCATCGATTTGGAGAGAACTTCTGTAAGGTCATTCACAAGTCCCACCCTGTCTTCTCCAATCACTTTTATGGCCCCAAGGAATTGTTCTTCAATATTTTTTGCCCAGGAGACATCCACAATTCGTTCGCTCTCTGTTCGTATCAGGTGATGGGCATTTTTACAGTTCGACCGGTGAATTTTTACATCTCCGTTTCGGCTGATAAATCCAATTACATTATCGCCCGGAATTGGATTACAACAATTTGCATACGAATACTTTACATCGCTTAATTGGCCTTCTACAAGAAGTGCTTTCCCGTCGCCAACAGATCGTGCAGTTGTATAATACTCCTTGGTAATCTCTTCTGTAGATAGTTTTTTAGTTTGATCATCCTCCTCTTCATCATCAAACCTGCCTTTACTCTTCAACTGTTTAACGATCCGGTAGAGTTCATTTACATCGAATGCACCAGAGCCAATTTCGTAGAACATCTCCTGTGCATCGTTAAACTTAAATCGTTTGGCAATTTTGGTAAGCTCCTGATCAGAAATTTCCACTTTACCTCTTGATGCCCGTTTCTCCCACGCTTCTCTACCCTCATTGGCTACGCGTCTCTCTTTCTGTTTAATATACTGGCGGATCCGGGCTTTCGCTTTGTGCGTAACCACGACCTCCATCCAGTCGGCATTCAGGTTGATCTTGTTACCCGTGATAATTTCTACCTGGTCTCCAATATTTAATTTTTGGCGCAAGGGAGCCATTTTCCCATTTACTTTGGCTGATACGGCCCGTTCACCAATCTCACTGTGAATATCAAAAGCAAAGTCTATTACGGAAGCACCGTTAGGAAGAGTCCTCAATTCTCCCTGGGGAGTAAATACGTAGATCTCATCCTGGTAAAGGTTTAGTTGAAAGTCCTTCACAAATTCGGTGGCAGCATCCGGTCGCGGTGTGTCCAGAACATCCCGTACCCAGTTCACAAATTTATCAAGCTCACCACTGTCTCCACTGCTGCCTTCTTTATACTTCCAGTGTGCAGCCAGTCCCTGTTCAGCAATATAATCCATCTTTCGGGTTCGAATCTGAACCTCCACTTTCCGCCCTTGTTTGGTAATTACCGTGGTGTGAAGGGATTGATATCCATTGGCTTTGGGAACTGAAATAAAATCGCGAAACCGTTTCGGAATCGGCGTGTACCAATCGGTTATTACGGAATAGACTCTCCAGCAATCCTCTTTCGTGTGTGGATCTTCAAGAATAATTCGAATGGCAAACAGGTCGTAAATCTCTTCAAACGGCTTTTGCTGCGTCTGCATCTTCCGGTAGATGGAATAGATGTGCTTCGGGCGACCCTTAATTTCAAATGAGAAATTCTGGTTTTCGAGCTCCTCTTTGATGGGTTTCATGAACTCTTCAATAAACGCCTCTCTCGCTTCACGCTTCTCCCTCAGTTTTCGAACCAGGAATTTATACGAATTCGGATCAATCACCTTAAAACAGAGATCCTCAAATTCATTCTTGATCTTAAACAGCCCGAACCGGTGAGCCAACGGCGCATACAATTCTATTGTCTCTGTTGCCTTATTCAACTGCCTCTGTTTTGGCAGATGCTGGATCGTACGCATGTTATGAAGACGGTCCGCAAATTTAATCAATACCACCCGAATATCTTCCGCCATCGACAGCAGAAGCTTCATAAACGTTTCTGCCTGTTTTGTATCACGATTTTCAAATACACCCGTAATTTTGGTAAGACCGTCGATGATATGTTTTACAGTAGATCCAAACAGCTCTTCAATATCTTCAAGTGTAACGCTGGTGTCTTCTACGGTATCATGCAAAAGCGCGGCGGCTACAGAGAGATCATCCAGGTTGAACTCCTCCGCCATAATTTTTGCAACCTCAAGCGGATGCTGATAATACGGCTCGCCGGATGCACGCTTTACGTTTTCATGCGATTTACAACAAAGTTTGAAAGCCCTGGTAATAAACTCATCATCCGTCTCTTCCAGGTGCTTGTGACATTGACGCAACAATCCCCGTAAGCCGCTCGCCTGTTTCTTGTCGAGCTCAAATTGATCTACCTGTTCACGGATATCTGTATCCACATTTGCCATACAATCGAAAATCTACCTCATATGTTACTAAACTACATCTATTTAAACGAAGTTCTGCTTGTTTAAATATGATAAAAACGCAAGCCCTCAATTTCGAACTTTTTTGCAAATAAAGCTATGTGTGTATAATAAACGTTTTAATTCCCTTTTTGAATGAATTCTCTCGTTGTTTTTGATAAGAACTGATGATGAATCTATAATCGAGAACCGTATCTCTGACGAAGTCTCGAATAACCCATTAACTCCCACAAGATTGCCTAAGAGACCTCTTACGGAGCACACTTGAACCAGTCACTACAATTCTTCAGTCTAAGCCAATCTTGCAAATGGTTTGATTTGTAAATCATCATACTTTCCCTCTCTTGCTTTTAACGCACCTGTAATGGCAATCATTGCCGCATTATCAGTACAATATTGAATGGAGGGGATCATGAGATTCAATCCCATTTTTTGAGCTATTGATTCAACTTTTTCTCTCAGCATTGAATTTGCTGAAACACCTCCTGCTACCATTACATTCTCAACTGCTGTCTTTTTTACAGCTCTTTTTAATTTGGTTTGAAGTACCTCTGTAATCGCCGCCGAAACACTCGCGCAGATATCATTCAAATGCGCTTGAATAAATTCTTCTCCTTTATCCTGTGTGTAATAGAGAACACTTGTTTTCAACCCGGAAAAACTAAAATCCAATCCTTTATTAATCATAGAACGCGGAAAATCGTGGAAAGATGGATCACCTTCTTTTGAAAGTTTATCGATAACCGGCCCGGCCGGATAGTCAAGATTCAGCAGCTTTCCAATTTTATCGAATGCTTCTCCTGCGGCGTCATCCCTGGTTTTACCGAGTACCTTGTGCGAAAAAATTTCATCCACATGAACCAGCCGGGTATGTCCTCCTGAGACAATTAAGGCCACAAACGGATACACCTCCTCATGCTCAATAAAATTGGCATACATGTGTGCATCAATATGGTTCACACCAATAATCGGACAATCCTGAGAGATTGATAATCCTTTCGCAAAGCTGAGCCCTACCAATAACGAACCAATTAACCCCGGTCCCTGTGCAACGGCAATGGCATCAACCTGATCCAGAGAAATTTCCGCTTCCCTGAGAGCCTGGTCTACTGTTTTCCAGATCGTTTTATGATGAGCTCTCGATGCGAGTTCCGGTACAACTCCGCCAAATTTTTCGTGAATTGTTTGAGAAGCTATCACATTCGATAAAATCTCTCCGTCTGCCCACACTGCAGCAGCTGTCTCATCACAGGATGATTCGATACCTAAGATGGTCATATAATTTAATGTACTTTTCTCGATCCGAAGGTCTCCTTCGGATCGTATTACCTGAAGAAGCTCCGCTTCTTTTCAATAGTTAAAAATTTCAGAGAAGCAGAGCTTCTATATGTCATTCCGAAGCAGGAGCTTCGGAACGAGTATACTTGATTCAGAATCTCACATCGTATTGTCAGGTATCCTGAGTCAACTCAGATGTTTGCATATTACCCTACCTGCAGCATCCGATCGATCGGTACTTTGGCTTTTTCGGCCAGCTCTTTCGGAACCTTCACTTCAAACTGTTTGTATTTGAGCGCATCGCGAAGATTATCGAGCGTAATCATCTTCATGTAATCACAAACGGATTCTTCGTTGGCTGCATAGAATTTCTTCCCGGGATTTTCCTTCTCCATTCGGTGAAGAATTCCGGTCTCTGTTGCCACTACAAATTCTTCTGCTTCCGATTCCTTCGCACGATTCAACATACCACTCGTGGAGTGCACATGACCGTCTTTACAATCAAAATACATAGCAGATTTCATCATACAGGATGTTGAACAACCACATTCCGGATGAATCAATATTTCTGCATCGGGATATTCCTTCTGTTTCTCGGCAAGGTTTAATTCACCAATTCTCTCATGCACATGGCAGGCTCCTTCCCAGATATTTAGCTCGCGGCCGGTGATCATCTCCACATAGGCTCCCAAGAATTTATCCGGTAAAAACAGAATCTCTTTATCTTCGGGAATTGACTCCACAATACCCACCGCATTCGATGACGTGCAGCAGTAATCACTTTCGGATTTCACTGCTGCTGTAGTATTCACATACGAAACCACAACGGCTCCGGGATGTTGAGCTTTCCACTCCCTGAGCTGATCAACTGTGATACTGTCAGCCAGCGAGCAACCTGCCTCGAGATCCGGAATTAAAACGGTTTTATCCGGTGAGATGATCGATGCGGTTTCGGCCATAAAGTGAACGCCACAAAAGACAATTACATCTTCCTCTGCTTCAGCGGCCTGATGAGATAATCCCAGCGAATCGCCAACATAATCTGCTATATCCTGAATTTCGGGAATTTGATAGTTATGAGCCAGGATTACAGCATTTCGCTGCTCCTTAAGCTCAAGAATTTCGGTGGTTAAATCTTCGTTTACTACGGTTTCCATATTTGTAATTGTGATATTGTAAAAACCTTCAAGCGTTCCCAGAACTTTTCCGGGATCCCTGAAGCGTTCGCATTTATGCTAAAAGCGTAACTCTTGAAGTACCTTGTGAGACTGTCCAAAAAAGGATGTCATTCTGAACTCGATTCTCCAAAGGAGTCCTTGGGACAGAATCTCCAATCTTCAATCAAATATGGAGATACCGGATCGGGGTCCGGCATGACAAAATTGAGTTCTGAGATTATTAAAACATCCTTTTTTTTGAAAGTCTCCTTTGCACTCTTCAAGGTCACTTAATTAAAAAATTTCTGTGATTCGCTGGCTGATATCAAATGCCTTGACGGAATGAGTTAACGCACCAACCGAGATAAAATTGACTCCGGTATCAGCAACTTCACGAATATTGCCTTTTGTAATGTTGCCGGAAGCTTCTGTTTGTGCACGATTCCCGATAACATCAACAGCTTTACGCATATCAACTAAACTCATGTTGTCAAGCATAATAATATCTGCCCCTGCATCCAAAGCTTCCCCAACCTGATCAATATTCGTGGTTTCCACTTCAATTCTGATATCGGGATTATCTGACCGTACCCGCTTAACAGCCGCCGCAATGCTGCCAGCAGCTTCTATATGATTGTCTTTAATCATTGCCAAATCGTACAGTCCCATGCGGTGATTTGTACCGCCACCCGCTTCAACGGCCATTTTATCAAGTCTTCGCAATCCGGGGACTGTCTTTCTGGTGTCTAAAATTTTTGTTGAAAATCCATCCAGTTCCTTCACAATCTCAGCCGTTTTTGTGGCAATACCGGACATACGCTGAGCAAGATTTAATGCCGTTCGTTCTGCTGTTAAAATAGATCTGCAATTTCCGGTAATTTCAACAATCAAATCACCATTTTTAACTGGAGCAGGATCCTTAATAAGCGGTTTCCAGTTCATCTTTTCATCCAGTTTTTGGAAGACAAATTTTGCAACATTTAATCCCGTAACAACTCCATCCTGTTTAGCCACCCATACTGCTTTGGCTTTCTTCTGATCATCTATAATTGCATCTGTAGTCACATCGCCGCCACCAATATCTTCTGCCAGTGCTACGTCGATAAGATCATCAAGCCAATCCTTGTTTGAAACTTCAGTAAAAATCATGAAACAGCCTGAACTTTGTTGTAACGGTTTTTATAAAATCGCATTGGTTCTTTGTAAGAATCGTCCGGTTCGGGAAAATCTTTTCTAAAATGCACACCCCGGCTCTCTTTCCTGTTCAAGGCCCCTACAACAATCAACTCAGCAATATTTACCATCTCCTTCATCCGCAAAAAGAAATATTCATTTCCCTGATGATAAAGAGGTGATTTAAGTTCGTGGCTGATCTGATCAAACGCCTGGTGCAAGCCGGAGTCATCGCGCTCAATCCCCGCAAAACGATTCAACAGAGATGTAACGGTTTTCTTCTGAACCATAAATGGCTCTTCTAAATCCGGAGAAAGCGTAAACGGTTTCATTGTAATACCAATCATCCGGTTGCTCTCACTTAAACTACTTGCATGCTCGATTGCACGTTTGCTAAATACAAGGCATTCAAGCAGAGAATTGCTCGCCAGGCGATTGGCACCATGCACGCCTGTTGCCGCAACTTCCCCGGCAGCGTAAAGACCCTCAATATTTGTTTGTCCATCCAAATCGGTTTCAATTCCGCCGATACAATAGTGTGCTGCAGGAGCCACCGGAATCCCCTCTTTCGTGATATCAATTCCACGATCTTCAATCCTTTTGATCAATCCCGGAAATCGATCTCTGATTTTTGAATCGTCCAGATGGGTCAAATCAAGAAACACAAAGTCTTTATCCTGCTCCGAAATTTGATTAAATATTTCTCTCGATACTACATCGCGGGGCGATAATTCACCATTCGGATATTTCTCCATAAATCGCTCGCCGGAAGTATTGTAAAGCCTGGCACCTTCCCCGCGAACGGCTTCACTAATCAGAAATCCCTCTCCATTTGAGCTATAAAATACAGTTGGATGAAACTGGATAAACTCCAGGTCTTTTAAAATCGCTCCATGATTGAGAGCAAGCCATAAACCATCTCCGGTCGACGTATGTGGATTGGTTGTTCTGGTGTATAAACCTGAATAGCCGCCCGTGGCCAGAACTGTTGCCTTACTCTGGATCTGCAGAACTTTATTCTCTTCATAAAGATAAGCAAGAGCTCCAAAGCATCGGTTCTCTTCACTGATTAAATCATACACAAATACATTTTCTGCAACAGTAATCCGATCGTTTTCCTGGATATTAGAGATTAAAAAATCCACCAGAGCTTTCCCGGTTGCGGCACCGTTCGCATGTAAAATTCGTCGATTTGAGTGGCCGCCTTCCATCCCAAGGTTTAAATGGCCGCCTGTTCTTTCAAAAGGCATTCCTTTATCAATCAGCTCTTTAACTCTTTCAGATCCCTCTTTTACCAAAATTTCCACTGCTTCCCGGTTGCAATATCCCCGGCCTGCTTCCAGCGTATCAGAAATATGATTTTCATACGAATCGGACTCTTCAAGAACGGCTGCCACACCTCCCTGAGCCCAGTAACTGCTGCTTTCATCCAGGGTAGACTTAGTAACAAGAAATACCTCGCCATATTTGGCTGCCTCAAGAGCGGCATTTAAACCGGCAGCTCCACTACCGACAATCAAAAAATCAGTATTTTTAACTGTAAAACTCACAATGCACAATCAGTAATTTGATAAGCCATAAAATACAATTTTTATGATGAGCTTATAAAAAAGAAAAAGCCCCCTGTAGATATAACAGAGGGCTTTCAATTATATTCAGGGAATCAATAATGCTTACTTCTTATCGTCTTCGTCTTCATCCACAACTTCGAAGTCGGCATCTACAGCATCATCCCCTTCAGCAGATCCTTCGCTTTCACCTGATCCGTTTTGTGACGGACCGCCTTCTGCTCCGGCACCTGCACCAGGTTGTTGCTGAGCTTCAGAAGCCTGATAGATCTCTTGAGAAGCAGCTGCCCAAACCTGGTTCAACTCTTCCATTGCAGGTTCAAGTTCGTCGATATTTTCCTGCTCATGAGCTTCCTCAAGTTTCGTCAGGGCATCTTCGATCTTCTGTTTACTGTCTTCTGAGATCTTATCTTCGTGCTCTTCAAGCTGCTTTCTTGTTGAAAAGATAAGGGAGTCTGCCTTGTTGAGAGTTTCGATTCTCTCTTTGACTTTCTTGTCTTCCTCGGCATGCTCCTCGGCAGCTTTTTTCATTTTCTCTATCTCATCTTCGCTCAATCCTGAAGAAGATTCAATTCGAATACTTTGCTCTTTTCCGGTGCCTTTATCTTTTGCACTTACGTTCAGCACACCGTTTGCATCCATATCGAATGTAACTTCAATCTGTGGTACACCGCGTGGTGCCGGTGGAATTCCGTCAAGGTGGAATCGGCCAAGCGTTCTGTTATCCTGAGCTTTGGCACGTTCACCCTGCAGTACGTGAATCTCAACACTGGTTTGATTGTCCGCAGCTGTAGAGAATGTTTCTTTCTTGCTGGTCGGTATCGTTGTGTTGGATTCAATCAGGTTCGTCATTACGCCACCCAGTGTTTCAATACCAAGTGTAAGCGGTGTTACGTCGAGGAGAACTACATCGTCAACATCTCCTGTCATAACTCCACCCTGTATAGCAGCACCTACAGCTACAACCTCATCGGGATTTACACCTTTGCTTGGATCTTTCCCGAAGAACTCTTTCACAACTTCCTGAATTTTCGGGATTCGGGTTGAACCACCAACCAGGATAACTTCATGAATATCGTTTTTGGAAATACCTGCATCCTTCAGTGCTTTCTCACACGGTTGAATGGTTTTCTTCACAAGATCATCAACCAATTGCTCAAACTTGGCTCGAGTAAGGTCGATGTTCAGGTGCTTCGGTCCTGAATCCGTTGCAGTAATAAACGGCAGGTTTACATTTGTTTTCTGAGAACTGGAAAGCTCAATTTTGGCTTTCTCAGCGGCATCTTTCAATCGCTGCATCGCCATTGGATCTTCTTTCAGATCAATGCCTTCATCTTTTTTAAATTCAGAAGCCAGATATTTAATAATTCTCTGGTCGAAGTCGTCACCACCAAGGTGGGTATCACCGGCAGATGATTTTACTTCAAAAACACCTTCACCGAGATCCAGAACAGATACGTCAAACGTTCCGCCACCAAAGTCATACACAATGATGGTTTGATCTTTTTCTTTTTTATCGAGACCGTATGCAAGTGATGCAGCTGTTGGCTCGTTAATAATTCGTTTTACTTCAAGTCCGGCAATTTTCCCGGCTTCCTGAGTTGCCTTACGCTGTGCATCGTTAAAGTAAGCCGGCACTGTAATAACAGCTTCCGTTACTTTCTCACCGAGATACTCCTCTGCGGTTTGCTTCATTTTTTGAAGTACCATCGCAGAGATCTCCTGCGGGGCATATTTTCTGTCTTCAATTTGAACCCGGGCGGTGTTGTCATCATCAGACTTTACCACCTTGTATGATACCTGGTCAATTTCTTCTTTGACCTCATTATACATCCGCCCCATAAATCTCTTAATAGAGGAAACGGTTTTATCAGGATTTGTAATAGCCTGTCTTTTGGCGGGAGCACCAACCAATCGCTCGCCATCTTTAGAAAAAGCGACGACTGAAGGAGTTGTTCTTCCACCCTCCGAATTCTGGATAACTACTGGCTCGTTCCCTTCCATTACGGCAACGCACGAGTTTGTAGTACCTAAGTCAATTCCAATAATCTTACCCATAATAATCTACCTATCTTGTCTTAATTTTTATTCGTTTTAAAATTCTTACTTAATGGGAATGGATTGCGAATCGTCATCGCTTTCCAACCCTGTTTTTGAAATTTTCACATGGAGCACCCCATCCTTAAATGTGGCGGTTACAGATGATACATCTGCATTTTCAGGGAGTGCAAATGATCGTGAAAAAGATCCCTGAGTTCTTTCTGAACGTTTCAATATTTCATCATCTTCAAGAAACAGTTCTCGCTCGCCACTTACAGTGAGAATTCTGTCTTTCAAGGTGATGCTAATCTCTTTCTTTTTCATACCCGGCAGATCCATATAAAGTGAATACAAGTTTTCACTTTCAACGATATCACAATCGGGTTTAAAATCTCCTGCTTCCACATTCAGCGGAACCATTCGTTCAACAAAACCCTGGATATCTTTGCCGAGTCTTGAAAGTTGTTTTTCTATGTCAATATTCAGATTGCTCATTTTTTCACCATTTTTACTATATGTTTAGCAACCTCAATGCCAACGTATCCCGGGCCGATACTTCACTGACGTATTGACATAGAAAACCTTAGAAATGTGACCTCATGCCAGTTTAGATCGCAGAATCACTTAAAGTCTGCAGATGATTCCAAAAATTTGGATAAGAGATGGCAGTACAATCTGCATGAGTAATTGCAGAGGTGTCAGTTCCCTTGGTAGCAAGCACGGCTGCTGCCATGGCCATGCGGTGATCGTGATAGGTAGGATAGGTAGCTGATGCCGGCTTAAAATCTCTCTTTCCGTGAATGATCATTCCATCTTTTTGAAGCTCTACATCTGCCCCGGCTAAATTCAAAATCTCAGCCATAGCCGAGAGTCTGTCGGTTTCCTTATGCCGAAGTTCTTCAGCCCCGGTTATAACAGATGTTCCTTCAGCAAAGCACATGGCTACCATCAGGATTGGAAGTTCGTCGATACAGTTGGGTATAAGCGCCGGATTCAGATTGATCGGTTGAAGATCTGAAGATTCTACATAGAGATCGGACACAGGTTCTTTTCCAGCCAGCCGATTGTTTGTCTTTTTGAATGAAGCACCCATCTCCTCAAGGATATGGTAAACTGCATCACGGCTTGGGTTAACACCAACTCCATTCAGATTGATCTCTGCATTTTTATGGATGGAACCGGCTACCAGCCAAAAAGCGGCTGCGGAAAAATCACCGGGCACACTATAATTTTGCGGTGGGATAACATGATCCCAGCTGCTTCGAATAATTTTGCCCGATCCATACGGTTCTGTTTCCAGTTGAAGAAGCCGTTCGGTGTGATCTCGGCTCAATACATCTTCAATCACTTCGGTCGGCTCTTCGCCGAACAATCCCGCCAGCAAGACGCATGATTTAAGTTGAGCACTGGCAATCGGCAAGGGATATCTCATTCCTTTTACTCCGTCATGCGGATCGATTTCAAGCGGTGCATAAACCCCCTCTTTTCCATCAATCTTGCAACCCATTTTTTGCAGCGGATCGATAATTCGTTTCATGGTTCGTGCGGAGAGAGATTCATCACCAATCATACTGCACTTCACTCCGGCTCCGGCTACAATTCCGCTCAGCAAACGCATCGTTGTACCGGAATTTCCGCAATCCAGCGGTTTGTCTGGTTCTTGAAAACCATCTCTTCCAACACCCGAAACTTTTACAGTTGAGCCATTTTGATGCACCTTCACGCCCAACTGTCTTAAACACTCAAGGGTACTTTGCGGATCTGCCGCAGAAGAGTAGTTTTGGATGAGGCTATCCTCGGATGACAGCGCCGCGAACATGGCGGATCGGTGAGAAATAGATTTGTCGGGGGGTGGTACAATGTTTCCGGATAGCCTGGCTACCGGGTGAACAGCTTTTTTCATGATTTAATTGGATTGCAGTAAACGTCTTGCTTTTTGAGCCCCGGGAGTATCAGGATATGTTTCTACGATAGAATTGAGCAGGTTCAGGGCTTGCCCGCGATCTCCCTGGCGAATATAAATTTCTGCCGTTTTGTATTGAGCTTCGGCTACCCATACAGAAAATGCTTCAAAGAGTACACTTACTCGAGAAAAAGCCTCTAATGCAGATTCCCTGTCACCCTCTGCCAGATACGACTCGCCCAACAAATATTGAGCTTCTGCACCGATTTCTGTTGTATTATTTTCTACAACCAACTGGAAGAATCGCCGGGCTTCATCGTGTCTGCCGTCTTGCATAAGAACTTTACCAAGCCCAACTCTGGCTGCACCGTTTTCTGAATTGATAGACAGCACACGTTCAAAATTCTGTCGGGCCTCATTTATATTTCCAAGTTCTAATTGAGCGTTTGCAATGCCGAGGTACGCTTCCTGCTGGTATCGTTCATCTTTCTCCAGCAACTGTTGAAAGTATTGCAGTGATTGATTGTAGTTGCCCATCTCGTTTTGAATCCGGCCAAGTTCGGCAAGCGCCGGCGCAGTTTGCTCAGAATTGGGAAATTCATTCACCAGTGTTTGAAGAACATCCGATGCTTGTGCCAGGCTATCCGTTCGGGTATAGGCATCTGCCAGATTATAATAAGCATCAGGCATCAACTCGCGATTGTTGGTAACTCTTAAATATTGACGAAATTCGCGTACGGCTGCTTCATAATTTCCAGTCCGAAATACATTTTCAGCCTGGCGAAATCTTAATCGGTCTGCCGTCGTAGATGTTGGATTATCACCTAAAAAGTCTTCAAGTACATCTGTGCTGGTATCTTCATTTCCAGCGGATAGTTGCGCATACTCAATTCCGTCTATTGCTTCGATGATATAATCACTCCTGGGATATTCTTCCAGAACGGTTCGGTAAGCTTCAATGGCCTCCTGGTATTGACCCGCATTGTAATAAGAATCACCAATATTGTACTGTGCCCGGGCTGCCCATTCAGTATCAGGGTACCTGGAGATTACCGACTGAAACTCTTCGATCGCCTGATCATAATTCCCCGTATTCAGGTATACATACGCAATATTATAAGCCGCTTGTTCCCGCAAGCTACTAAAGGGATAGATTCTGAGTAACCGCCGAAATTCAGTGACTGCCTCAAAATTCCGGTTCATCCGATAAAAACTGTTCGCAACCTGGTACATCGCATAATCGCCTCCCGGTTCGGCACCAATAGTGGCCCGGTAATATTCAAGTGCTTGTTGATACTCTCCTTGTGCAAAGAAAGCATCCCCAATCCGAAGCCTGGTATCCGTTTCATACGGAAAAAGCACAATTGGCGGTGGTTCGTAATTATTCAAAAAATCGATTAACGGAGCGGTGGCATTGGCAAAATCACCCATTTTAAAATAGGTCCAACCCAAACTGTATTTGGCTGCTCCAACCAATTCATGATCCGGATATTGCCGAATGAATGCATCGAACTGTTGTGCAGCCCGACCATATTCTTGAATCTGAAAATTGGCATCAGCACTCCAGAACAGGGCTTCACTGCCCAATTCAGAATCCGGTGCCTCATTATGAACCCGTTCAAAGTCTGGCTGGGCCTGCGCATAGGCTTGGTTATAGTAAAGTACCCATGCCAGCTGAAATCTTGCCTGCCGCTTCAATGCCGGATCTAAATCTGTCATCTCTTCGGCAAGCTGAAAGGTTTCCATCGAACGCGTGTATTCGTTATTGGCGTAGTACACTTCTCCTAAAAATGTTAGAATCTGTCCCGGGTTTTCCAGTGTTTCATATTCACGTGCAAGCGGCAGAAGAACTTCAATCGCCTCATTGTACAACCCCATTTCAAACGCTGTTATCGCCCACTCAAACCTTGCCTGTTCCTGGAATAAACCTTCTTGAAACCGTTCACCAAACTCCCGGAATGATTCCAATGCTTCCTCATAACGGCCCGCCAGTTTTTGGTTGACAGCTTCGTAATATTGAGCTTTGATCGCAATCTCATCGTCTCCCGAAGAAGCTTCCCCAAACGACCGAGCCGCCCAGTGGTAAATATCTTGTTTATGGAACACCCAACCGAGTCCATAGTGAGCAATGCGGGATTGTTCCGGGTCATCAATTGAATTCAGATATCGCCGGTAAAATCTTGTGGCATCTTCGTAGTTATTCAAAGCGTTGTAACTTTCTGCAGTCAGATATACAGCTTTGGCCCGGTTTTCATCATCCAGGTAAGGCAGAGCATCGAGGAAAGCTTCAATCGCTTCTTCAAATTTCCTCTGCTGATAATAGGATTCTCCTAAAGCCGTACCAATCCTCCGGGTCATAGCATTCCGGGGATGCCGTTCTCTCAACAATTCAAATGCCTGTGACGCTTGCGGATAATTTTCCTCTTCGAGAAAGAGCCGTCCACGTGCATAGAGTGCCCTCGGCGCCCAAACACTTCTGCTGTGCGTATCATCCAGTTCCAGGAAATAATCTCGGGCCAGGTCAAAATTACCCGCTTCAGCAGCCGTTTCCCCAAGCGTGTAATATAACTCAGCTTTATCATCATACGTCTGTGGAAAATTCAGAGCTTCATCCATTCGGCGGATCGCCTCTTCGTAATTTTTTGCTTTCAGATGTTTTTCTGCTACATCTCTCAGCAGAACTGCTGTCTGGTTGCTGCCGGGATGAGCCTGGAGAAAATCATCTACATACCGGTTCGTGCCGGTAGAGTCGATCCTGATAAGCGCACGCGCCCGGTAGTACGCAGCTGTTTCCTTGATAAGCGAATTCGAACCCTGCTCGGTTACTCTTTCAAAGTAGGGAATGGACTCAGTAAACAGACCTTTCTCGAACAGTGTAAGGCCGGTTTGAAATGTTTCATCGGGAGAGTTCTGTTGATTTTGGGCAGCACCTGTACCGGCACAGATCAGCAGAAAAACGAAAATGGAGATTGAAATTAGGTTTCTACTCATGAAAACATCTAAATAGCTCAGAAATTGATTGTTGTATTCTGAAATATAGCACTCAACCTAATTTGTTCCCACATATAATAATTTGGCCATTTTTGTCTTACACATCGAGGTAACGCAACAGCTCATCGGCACGGGTGGAGAGATCAACCTGCAACAGGTCATTGCGATTCTCTGTAGTTGTTACATATCCGTGCCGTTGCAGCGAGGATGTTACAGCTGATGTATCTTCGTGGCTGATTTTGAGCGACACCTTCAATGATTCCTCAAGGCCCGTAGGTCGTTCAACCGTTAATCCAAGAATTTTAGCACCTTCCGTTTCAATCAGGTGAACCAACTCCGAGATCGTAAAATCGGATTGCGGAAGTTTCACCGTTATGGTTGAGCCGGAAGTAGCAATATTTAACATGGTTGAGAGTGCCTCAAGCACCTGTCTTTTCTCGATAATTCCAAGATAAGTTTCAGAGGAATCAACAACAGGCAACAAACGAACTTCGTGCTGTAACATCTGCCGCACAATCTCAAAAACGTGTTGATCTTCAAATATTGAAACCGGTTCTCGAAAATCGATCGACGAGATGGTTTGCTTTTCATCCGTAATGTCGGAGATATCATCAAATAAAATATGTCCAACATTCTTTCTGGTTGTCGGTTCCACAATGGGAATGCTTGAGGAGTGCCATGCATCCATCTTTGCCAATGCAGTAGAGATGGTACTGGATGGCTCCAGCGGTTTGAAATCTGTATTTATAAGATTTTTAGCTAACACAATATTTAAAATTAGTTGATATCAGCAAGCATCGATTCAAACCGATCACGATCAGCTTTCGAGGTACTTCCTGCAATTGAAACGTTATTTCCTTCGTATTGTTCTTTATTCACCACAGCAACCTCGTGTAAATACGCCACAGCTTTATAATGAGACATCGGTACATTGTAAGAAAAATCGACGTAATCTTCTTCAATCAGATTTTCGAGTTCATCCTCCAGTTTTCCAAGACCAATTCCGCGGATGGCGGATACAAATGTGGCATCAGGGAACTCTTTCTTTAGCCCGATCAATTTTTCGGGTTCTAATAGGTCTATCTTGTTGAACACAAGCATTTTATTGGGTTGATGAATTCCCATCTCCTCCAGGGTATCTTCAACAACCTCAATATAATCATCCACCAGTCTGCTGGAAGCATCAACCACATGAAGCAAAACATCTGCCTCGCGAACTTCATCCAGGGTAGATTTAAAACTTTCAATCAAATCATGCGGCAGTTTTCGAATAAATCCAACAGTGTCGGAAAGAAGTACTTCATGATTTTCCAGATCCAAGCGCCGTACAGTTGAATCCAGGGTGGCAAAAAGCCTGTCTTCTGCCAGCACATTGGTTTCTGTCAAGGCATTCATCAGGGTGGACTTGCCGGCATTCGTGTATCCCACCAGAGAGACTCTCGTATTATTTTCGCGGCCTTTTCGTTGAGTCGTCCGCTGCCGGTCTAACTTTTCAAGCTTTTCTTTAAGTGTTGTTATTCTCTTACCTATCAAACGGCGGTCTGTCTCAATCTGAGTTTCACCGGGGCCTTTCGTACCAATACCACCTTTCTGACGAGACAAGTGAGTCCAGAACCTCGTCAGCCGGGGAAGCAGATATTGCAGCTGAGCCAACTCAACCTGTGTTTTGGCCGCTGCTGTTTTGGCCCGCGATGCAAAAATATCCAGAATCAGCCCGCTTCGGTCCAGTACTTTAACTTTGGCTATTTTTTCGACATTTCGAATCTGGGTCGCGGTCAGATCATCATCAAAAATGATAAGATCGGCGTTTTTATCAGCACAGATCTGTTTCAGTTGTTTAACCTTTCCTTTTCCGATATAGGTAGTAGGATCCGGATGCGGACGATTTTGCAGTTCTTTATGAACGGTATCTGCACCCGCTGTATCAGCCAGTAACATCAGCTCATCAAGATACTCTTCTGCCAGCCAGCGGGGAGTATCAGGACCGAAAAGGCCTACCAATACCGCCTTTTCTTTCTCCAGTGAGGGTTTTCTTATCTCTTCTAACAAATTCTAAACTCCTTAATTGATCTTTTTTTATTCAAATGCCTTGAAATCGAAAGAGGAGTCGGCAACGGGTGTCATTGTCTTGCCAATCTTCAGATCGATGATCTTATTAAATTTATGGATATTCCTGTCGGGTACAAAGAGTTCAAGGCGAATAAGCTTCATTTCGTTAATTCTCTCTGATTGATCACGATATATAAAAACATATTCTGAGCCTCTCGAGGCCGGCTTTTCTACATAATCATTAATTTGATGCCACGCGATAGTTTGAGACGGGTCGTTGATATTTTTTACAATTCCATGGTCTGTAATGTACGACTTACTGGTAAAATAGCTCGACATAAACCAGCATACGCCCATCCAGCTATAGCAACCCAGTACGGTATAAACCTGGCTGATTTCGAAGTAGGTTACAATAGAACCCACAAAACCGGTAAATCCTAAAAACAGTGTAGAGAACAGCGGATACCCTTTTAACTTACCGGATCGCCAGCTAAGCCGGATATTTCTCAATCGGAAAGCATTTGCCGTAGTGTAAGCAGCCAAAAATGTGGCTCCCAATGTAAACATAGCAAGAAGTAGTACAAAGAGACTGTGTATGTCAGTTGAGATATTCATTCGAAGGTTTCTGCTTTATAATAACGGGATACCAATAACTCTAATAGTAATAAAATGATTGCAATTAAAACAAACCAATACCAAATTTCGCGGCCAAATGATGCTAATTCAAGTTCGCTTTCCAGTTGAGCATTCTCAGCACCGCCTTTAACAATAGAAACACTGCTAAAAAGTGCACTGAGATTGTTTGCCAGTTGCTCCTCATTTAACGAACTCAAAATGGATTCCATTGCATTTTGATTTACCGAAAATAGTTTTGCCTGATTGTTTGTTTGCAACCTCAGCCAACCGGGTTCCCATTCGGTTGCATGATACGTTACACGCGCACCCCGGAATGTCTGCTGCACTTCCGGCAAAATTGTTTCTCCATCTTTAACCAGTTGAATACTTTCGGAATTTTCATTCAACTCAATTTGAAACGGCTTACCTAACTCATGAACTTGCAACGTTGCTTCCTCACCTTGTACCAAATAATCTGCGGTTCTGTAGAATAATGGAGCAAAAAATGGTTTGACGGGAAAGTTCGACCACCCGGGATCACTTCCAATTGCCGAATAGATCATTTTCCCGCTCCCCACTCTATTTTCTACCAAAAGCGGATTTCCGGTTCGCGTTTGCAGAATGGAAAATCCTGATGACTGATTTCCCATCTCAATTTCGTAATAGAAGAACAGTTCGGGAACATTCAGGCGAATCTCTTCATCCTCGGGTTTTTCAAATATTTGATCCATAATCGGGTGTCCTTCCGTCGGCTCAGCCATCCTGTCCACCGGTTCGAAAGATCCATAGCTGCCAATCACATCAGAATACCGCCCGGCATTACTAAAATTCAACAGGCGATTATAACTGCTCAGATCTCCATTCGCAGCCGGCATAAAAAGCAACCCGGCCCCTGCCTGTACATGATCAATCAGTGGTTCAGATAGATAATCAGGAATCTGGCGTATTCCATCTAAAATGACAGCATTGTATTGACTTAATTCTGAAATCTGGAAATTATTGATGTTTGCAAACTGAATGTTCATCCGTCCGGATTCATCTGATGCAATCTCAAGCATCGGCAACAGGTACGATTGAAAATTGGCTGTTTCGGGCTGTTGATTAAAGACCAGAATATTTTTCTCATCCGGCAGCTCAATGGCAGCATAATATCGATTATCAAAGGAGAGTTCATCTCCTTCAAGTAGCAGTTCAACATGTAGTGAATCCTGACCGCCCACCGGCAGATCAAACAAAAACTCCCGGCTTGATCCCGCCTCAAGATTAAACGCTTGCTGCGTGATAAGTTCGCCACTCTGATAGAGATTGATAAATTGGTTTGCAGCAGGCTGGTTTCCCTCATTCATTACGTTGGCACGTAATTGTACATTTCCCGCTTGTGACATCCCGCCATATTCAATCTCAACATTCTCAAACCCAAGATTCAGTGCTTCGCCGCTTCCAACTGTTAGCACCTGAACATTAATATCGTCAATAACAGATTCACTCTCTTCAAATTCCGAAAACTGCGATTCCTGGCCGTCTGTAATCAGGTAGAGAATTTTATTGGGTTGATCTGCTTCCATCAGCCGCCCGGCTACCGATTGAAGCCTGTCCACCAGATAGTTTCCCGCATTTACAGTTTCTACATCTTCCAGCCGGTTCATCGCGGCTCGTTTTGAAATCAGGGGTACATTCAGAGAACCACCATTGGTTACATCCATTAAGATGCGGTCATCGTCTCCGGCAATCGATAAAATTTCCCGGGCGGTGTTTTTTGCCTGCTCGCTGTAGGGGCCATTACGGTCAACACGGTTCATAGTCGGGCTGTTGTCAATCAGAATACCAATCGCTTTTGGTTGATTGTTGCTCGACCAACCGTATTCGGGGGGTAAAAAAGGTCGTGAAGCAGCTAACACAAGAGCCAAAATCGCCAAACAACGGATCGCTAAAAGCAGCCACCGTTTAATACGAATTTTTTTGAGAGCAGTAGACTTAAGAGAATCGAAAAAAGCGAGGGTCGAAAATCTCACTTTTTTCGGTTTTCTTATATTAAGAAGGTAGATCAATAACGGAACGGCAACCGTAAGTAGCGCAAATAGAAAAAAAGGATTAAGAAAGCTCATTTAGCGAAAAGTTTTTTACCTTAATACTCGCAAAATTGGAACAAATCTACCAGAGCATAATTAAGCTATGGTAATAACCCATCCCTAACAAACTTATTATTCGATTGACGGTGAATCTCAAAAACCGACTGACATTTTTTTCGCTGATTACTGTTTTGCTCATCTCTTCATGTACTCAACCAACCACAGAACATTGGTCTGAGTTCGTACCGAAATCAACTTTTTTTGTGGTTGTTCCAGGCACAGATAGCTCTGTTGATCAATTGCTATCTCTGCCTTATGCACCTCTTCTGGATGATATTACGCCATCAGCTATGCAACTCATTACAAATTTACAGGAACATACCGATCAACAGATTCCTGTTGAGGCACTCTTACTACACCCAAGCAGTTCAAACGATTGGCACCCTGTCTGGATTACTCAAACCGTAAACGGACTTCCTGAAACACTCACAGAGATATACCAGGAACAATATCAACAGAACCAATATGAGTTCAAGGGGTACACTATTGAAAAGCTCTTTTTGGGAGAGCGAATTCTGTTTATGGTTCGTTTTGAAAAATGGACTCTTTTTTCGCAATCAAGTATTGGCCTTGAAAGTATTTTACGCACCTTGATCGGTACTGAAGAGGTTTTAGAGCTACACAGCGATCACCTTTCACCCGGCTCTGTAATAATGAATACAGAAAATATGGATGAATGGGTTCAGCAGGTTTCACAGGTAATCAACCGGCCTTTTCTCAACGATATTTTCGCCGGATCTTCGCCGATATCGTTTCAGAAAACTCAATCTGTTGAAGAGGATTTCCAGTGGCAATTGCAAGGTACCATGGAAATTCAAGACAGTACTTCCTCATTGGTTCGTTACATGACACAACCAGCAAACGGTTTTTCTCTCGACCGTTATATCCCTGTAAACGCCGCCGGGTTTAGTATTTTTCGAGTCGACCAGCAGGTATTGCAAACATCTGAAGATTTTGAACCTGAACATGAACTCGACCAGTATATTCAATCCACACCAAGTGACTGGCACACTATTCAACAAAATCTTGGAAATGAAGCAGCTTTTGTGGCTTTTGCCAACTCAGGCCCGTCCAGTTCCAGTGAATATTTGTTCCTGCGCAGCATTCAGGATTCCAGCGCAGTTCGATCTGTGCTTGACCGGCTGACCGAGCAAGAGTACGTAATTAAAGATGAAACCACCTACTTCGTAAACAGCACCCTGATTGGTAAACTTATCGGGTCTGATATTTTTCCGATTGAAGATTTTTATATCACAGTTTATGAGAATACCGTAGCTCTGGCCCAGCGAAAAGGTCTTGCTGAAAGTATTGGCGGAGATGCTGCCCGGCGACGGGTGGTCTATTATGAAGATGGCTATTCAACCATTCGAAATTCACTGCCAAATCCACTGAGCTCCCTTCATTATATTAAAGCAGCAGATTTTGGCACCTATATCCAACCGTGGCTTTTTCCTCAAAATTATATCAGCAACCTCCTAAGTACTCTCGATGAGTTTGTGATATCAACTCGACTTGAACCGGGCACAAACACTGTGGATGTTCGTCTTACATCTTTCGAACAGGAGGCTGAAAATTCCCCTTACACCGAGCAGTGGGTATTTCCTCTAAACGGGGCTGAAATCAGTGGTCCGCCGGTTTTGGCTAATATTACCGGGAGTCCCCGAAATGAGGTAATCTTTACAACTGAAAACGGGTACGTTTATGCTCTGGCAACAGACGGAACAGTTATTCTGCAAGCTACTACCGAAAATGACTCCCCGGTTGGACCACCTGTTGTTTACGATTGGTATGGCAACAATCAAAACATCATTATGCAGGCAGCGGGAAATAAAGTGTATGCATGGAATCAATCCGGTACTATTTTACCAAATTTCCCCATCCGGCTGGAGGAAGATATTTCAACACCCTTAACGATCACAGATATTACAGGAAATGGAGTAGCAGAGATTGTTGTAGCTACGGCCGATCGCTATATACATATTCTGAATGCACGCGGACAGGAGATCAACGGCTGGCCCCGGTCAACGAATTCTGTTGTTGAATCAAAACCATTAATCGCAGAAATCAACAATCAACGTTCGCTGTTTGCTTATTCCGAGAATACTCTTCATGCATGGAATGTGAACGGAGATCTGAGAGAAAATTTCCCGGTATTTTTAACTTCTCAGGTTCAGGGTTCTCCTCTCTCCTATAATGATACCATCCTCGGTTCAGGCCTTAATGGAAACCTTTACAGTGTTGGGCCTTCTCCGCTGTTTTCTGATCCGCTGGCAAACCTGGTTTCATCTGATCCCTTAACTGTTCAATCTATACAGGTTGCCAACAGCAGCTTAAATGTAACACCTTCTCACTATGAAACACTTATTTCTACAGAGACAGAGGAGCTTGAACGAAGAAACCTGATATTAGTTCAGGCTACAAATGGTTCTGTATTTCTGTATGACGATTCTGGCCAGCTTCAGTTCACACAATCGATGGGACAACCCTCATCTGCAACTACTCCGCCAATTATCCAGGACATCAACAGCGACCAGCGTGATGACCTGATTGCCCTGGCTGATTTTGGCAGATTATACGCGTGGGACATTTTAAGTGGTGAACGTCATGGCGAACTTCCAACTACCGGAATGAGTAATCCTGTAATTAGTGATTTTTTAGGAAATGGACGACAAGAGATTATCGCCCGAACCAGGAATGGATTGCAGTGCTGGACGATCAATTTTACAGAGAGAAGAAGTTCAGAATAAAGGTTAAAAAATATCCGCCAGTGCTTCTTCAACATCTTCAAATTTAAATTCAAAACCAGAGATTTGAAGAACTTTTGGCTGCACATTCAGACTTGCAAGTGCCGGTTGAGCAGCTTCACCGAGAATGGTTTTCATCACAAATTCAGGCACTCTGAAAAATGACGGACGGTTTAATACATTCCCCAAAGCATCAGCCATACGATTCATAGGCTCCGGTTGCGGCGAGCAAACATTATAAGGGCCGGTCAGATCTTTCTTTTCGATTGGGTAGATTAATGCACGAACCAGGTCGTCCATATGAATCCATGGAAAATATTGATTGCCATCACCAATGGGGCCTCCCACAAAGAAAAGAAAAGGCAGTTTCATGATTTGCAAAAATCCACCGTTTTTCTCCATTACTATTCCAAGCCGGGGATTTACAACCCGAACACCCAGTTTTTCCGCTTTCTTCGATTCCTTTTCCCAATCTTTGCAAACATTTGCCAGAAAATCATTCCCGGTTGGCGATGACTCATCTAACAGCTTATCTCCGCTGTCTCCGTAAATACCAACCGCCGAGGCCGATATAAACAGATCGGGTTGGGAATCGGATTTTTCCATGGCCTCTACAAGCTTTTTAGTGGATTCAATACGGCTATTGTAGATCGATTTCTTTACACTTTCTGTCCACCGTTTTCCAAATAAGCTTTCCCCCACCAGATTGATAACAACATCCGTTTCGGCCATCGACTTGGATAAATTATCATCCCAGCCAATATATCGAAGATTTTTTGACTGTTCTTCTGAATATTTCTCAGGTGAGCGCGTAATAATCGAAATGAAATGCCCCTGTTTGAGAAGTTCTGTACATAAGTACGAACCAATAAATCCTGTTCCGCCGGTAATTATTATCTTTTTTGTATCCATATTTTTATAACATCTCTTTCTTTCAAATCAATCCACGTTGAATGATAAGCTATATCAAATGAATTTGAGTACCTGTTTAGCGGTCTGACAAACAAAAAAATCAATCTCTTGGCACAGACCGTTGTTTCTCCCTCTCCCCTTCGCCCCTCTCCCGCGTGGGAGAGGGGTTGGGGGTGAGGGCGATACGATAAATGGCCTGGAACCGGATGTTTTTAGCGCTAAACATGTACAAATTTGATATAATCTTTTAGCGAAGGCTTTGCAAAACTCTGACCGTCATCCTGAACTTGATTCAGGATCTCCAGATATTGGCTATAAAGGCGAATGGAGAATCTGAATCGAGTTCAGATTGACTAATAACCACGGTTTTGCAAAGCCCTCTTAGCGTAATTGCCACTCACAATAATAACCACCATTGTTTTTTTGCAAAATAATCATCCGATTGCTTTTGAGAAGTTATCCCGAAAATTATTTATTTGAAATAAGTGACGTGAAAATTTATAGACAACGCTTTAAGAATAAGTAAAAAACCTTATTCCCTTGTTTCACCGCTCTGCTGTGAAACAGAATGCAGTCGTTGCTCTGCTCCGCCGTATATTGGCTACATACGGGCAGCAGAGCAGCCCTGACCATCATCTCGGAGCAGAGCACCGAGACGAGAATAAAACGAAACTAACACCCCTTTTTGAAGCTGTCCAAAAAGGATCTCTTTCTGGTCTGGTATGACAAAAATTTAGTTTATCGTTTTTCCACATTCTTTTTGGCCAATCTCACTTTTCAGTCCACATTTATGAATCACACAAAATTTCAAGAGGGCTTTGCAGAAGCAATCATTTGTTTTCGACTTCATTCGTCGTACCTCCTCATTGCGCTCAAACTGACGTCCTAAAAGAGCGCAGCGAAGTCGAAATACACACGGTATTTCAAAACCCTCTTCAAATCAACAAATAGAAAAGAAAATAGATAAAAGGTGCGGTAAGAATCATGGAATCAAACCGGTCAAAAAAACCACCATGGCCGGGCAGAATTGATGAGGAATCTTTGACATTTGCCATCCGTTTCAGGCGGCTTTCAGTGATATCTCCCACAGGCCCCAAAAATCCAATGAGGATTACTGCCGGTAAGATCGTCCAAAGGGGGAATGGATAGGGATTTGCAATTCCAAAAGCTATCAAAAAACCAACTGCTGTCCCTAAAAATCCAAACCAAAATCCCTCCAGTGTTTTATTGGGACTGATAGTAGGTGCAAGCGGTGTTTTTCCCCATGTTTTTCCTCCAAAATATGCGAATACGTCATTCCCCCAAATCATCAAAAAGAAAGACAAAACCAGCCAAAATCCATCCAGAGTATCTCCCATATTCCGGATATTTACAATCATCAAAAAACCCACCGGAGCGTATATTCCTGTAAAAAGAGTAGCAAATAATCGTTTTGAAAATTGTTTCCGGCTGACAAAAAAAGAGATTATAAAAAAGACCAAAACAGTTAAGGAAATTGCCATCACACTCCAGAAGGGCAGTTTCTCAAAAAACCAGACAGATCCGGCAATCAACATTGAGATAAAAAAAAGATCTTTGACATCTGTTTGTTTCCAAACAGAATGAATTTCCCAAATAGTTAAAAGAGCAATGGCTCCAAAAAATAGTTCAAAGGCGAGTCCGCCAATCCATGTTATATACAACATGATAGCAGCAGCCGGTACAGCAAAGAGAACTCTTTTCGTTAGTTCTTTCAATCTTCCCTGTTTTCATTCAAGTCGAAATCATCTTCCTGCTCGTTCAGCTCAGCCAGCGCTTTTCGGGCTTTCTTTTCGAACTCTTTGGGAACATAGAGGTACACCATCGACATCTCACCAAAATTGAGGCTGTACGAAGAATCTCTTTTAGACAGGATGTTCGATGGAATTTTTAGATTAGACAGATAGTTCTTGGCAAGCTCAACTTCGTACTCCGTACCTCTCTCCAGTATACAAACCCAATTTTTAATTTTATTCGGTTCTGATCCTCGTAACATGAACCTCTGATCTATTTCAACTGCTTAGATTTATTAATCATCCAGTACACGATTAATATGGAGAAAATTATACTTGCCACAAGTACCCAAAGCGGCGGTAACGTATCGGCTGATATCTCCTGGAAAAGAAGTTCCGGGTATTGCGAACCGACCAAAACTGCTGCACCGTTATTTATAAAATGAGCAACAACAGCGGGCCAGAGGGTTCCGCTCAGCCAGGTCATAAGAGCAAGAATGACTCCAAGTGTTGCAAGCGGTAAAATATTTCCAAGCTGGATGTGAAACATGCCGAATACCAACCCTGAAATTAAAACGGCAATCACAGGGCCCCAGCTTTTCTCGAAGGCACGTAAAATATATCCACGGAACAGAACTTCTTCACAAATAGCGGGGACAAGGGCGATATTTAACAAACCAAACCAGATGATTCCATCCGTACTCAAAAAATCTTCGATCATTTCGTATTGAGAAACCTGCAGATCGCTAAACATCTCCGGTATTGGTATCAGGGAATTTAAGTATCCAAGATAGATGATAACCGGCTGAATAACGATAATCAGCAGGCCGCCCATCAACAGGTATTTTAGCACCTGGTTATTCCATTGAATTCTTAAAAAAGACCGCTTGCTTTCGCTTCCGGTGTTTAACCGAACAATAACAAATGTAGCCAAACCCAGAAATAGAATCTGTCCCACTGAATTTCCTATGAAAAGCAGATCAATATTCTCGGTCATAGATGCCATAGCATTGGCCGGGTCAATCTCTCCGCCGGTTGCCATAAGCAAACCTACAAACACAATTGCGGCTACAAGCTGGAACAGGATTAATACAACAACGAGCCAGATAAGTGCAATAACCCAATGCGCAAAGCCATTCCGTTCTGCCCAGGAATGAACGACCGTTGGAGTAAATGAGTATTCTTCAGATGATTGATTCATACCTGTTTGTTAAAATGTCTCTTCTTTCTTCTCGCCAAATATCTTCACACCAATCAGGCCGGTTACAAGATTTAAAAGCCCGGTAACAGGTATACCCCAAAAGATTTGCTGCCAGATAGATTGTCCGCCGGCCACTGAATCTGCCATTGCATCTATCATCTGCTGTTTGTTTGCTTCGGGCATCTCCATCGCTTCGATATTGGCAATGGTGGCATCCATAATTTTTGTGGTATACTCGGGATCGAATAACATAATCCACAGCTCGTTAAAAACAACGCTGAATAAAACAATTACAGCACCCGTCATAAACCCAATAAGTGCCCCCTGCCCGAGCGTTAAAAATGGAGTGACTTCCCGCGTGAAATGCCAAACAGCAAGTAATCCCGCCAGGGCCGATACCAGGCAGATCACAACTCCGCTAAACATCATTGGAGACATGATTGAACCGGTTGGCTCTGCATTGATCTGTTGATACCCGAAAAACAATCCAACAACAAAACTGACCAAACTAAAGATGAGCCCAACAATTCCAATAGATGGTAAATAATCTTGAAATGATAACTCCTGTGTGCTTTCGTCTTCGTTCATGATTTACTGATTTTTCTTTTACGTTTAAATAAATCCGATAGAAATACGGCTACTGCTATCCCCAGCAGTAAACCCAAAACAACTCTTGAGATATTGCTGTTTTCCCATAAAATATGGTTGCCCATATAATCGATGATTTGAAGCATCACTGCAAGCAAAAGCAACCAGTTTGTCCAGATTTTTTTCAAAGTGAAGAGAATAAGAACCGGAATCATAAGCCAGCCAATCCAAAGACCGGTAAAAACACCAAAGCAGCGGCTGTTTACCGCCATTGGCGTTCCGTTAAATGAGAATGAACGTGCCGGGTCCTGATGACAAACATTTTCAAACAGCTTCCCCGTCCAATGGCCGATACTCTGTTCTGCCCCCCAAAGTCCGCCGCCGAGTGATAAAATCAACAGGATAGACAACCCAAGAAATAGCAACCAGTAACTTGCTGCGTTCTTCATAGAAGATCATGCCTGTTGATCCATAAGATTCTTAAAATATTCGGGAGCTCTGCAAGGTTTTCGATCTTCGGTATCTGTAAAACAGAGCGTAACCTGACCCAATACATGAGGTTTTTGGAGCCTGGAGGTTAACACCCGGTAGTATGTATCCAGGCGAACCATCGGTTTCTCAAAAACTGAAACCTCAATCGTCATTAACTCATCGTAATGAACGGGTGCTTTGTAAGCTAACTGTGCGTACACAACCGGAAGCATGAAGCCATCCTCTTCGAGCCGGGAATAGGGTATGCCCAGAGATCGAATCATCTCTGTTCGGGCTACTTCAAAATATTCGAGATATCGCCCGTAGTAGACATATCCCATCTGATCTGTCTCTCCGTACCGGCTTCTCAACTCGTAATTGTACCGAACAACGGGATTTTTCTCAGGAAACCGGATCATATGTTATAGTCAACCTTTTTGATCGGCTTCAACCCAGACACCCATAGCCGAATATTTCTCAATACGCTGGTCGATCAGTTTAGCAGGTTTCATTTTTTTTAATCTCTTCAGGCTTTTAAGAATCTGTTCTTTCACGGCCTCTGCTGATTTTTCAAAATCCCGGTGAGCACCGCCAAGAGGTTCTTCAATAATGCCGTCTATAATGTTCATTTCAAGAAGATCTTTAGCCGTGAGCTTTAATGCCGATGCCGCCTGTTCTTTATACTCCCACGTTTTCCATAAAATAGATGAACAGGATTCAGGCGAAATCACCGAATACCATGTATTTTCCATCATGTACAGTTCATTGCCCACTCCAATTCCAATGGCTCCGCCGCTGGCTCCTTCACCAATTACAATGGATATGACCGGAACTTCCAGTACGGACATCATTTTTAAATTTTTTGCAATAGCTTCGGCCTGTCCTCTCTCCTCAGCCTCAAGACCGGGATAAGCGCCGGGTGTGTCTAATAAGGTTACCACCGGAATACCAAACTTCTCGGCCGTTTTCATCAATCGATGGGCCTTCCTGTATCCTTCGGGATTGGCCATGCCAAAATTTCGATACTGACGCTGTTTTGTATCTCTTCCTTTTTGCTGGCCGATAATCATCACTGATTGGCCGTCAATTGTAGCCAGCCCTCCGATCATCGCTTTATCATCTGAGTGATATCGATCCCCGTGGAGTTCAATGAACTCATCCGTCATTAAGTCGATGTAATCGAGGGTGTAGGGGCGGTCGGGGTGACGCGCTAACTGAACTCTCTGCCACCGGGTAAGGTTTGAAAAAATCGACTTTCGCAGCTGGTCGGCCTTTTTACGCAACCGATTAATCTCCGGCGTCAATACTTCATCACTCACGGAAAGATCATTCAATTCATCAATTTTTTTCTCCAGTTCCGCGATAGGTTGTTCAAAATCGAGATACTGCATTCGTAGTACTGTTTAAAGTTTAAGGTTCAAGGTCTAAGGCTCGTTCAGAATGTCTTCACACCTAACTGATTCAAGTTTGAAACTTGGACCATCCCCGCACAAGTTACAAACTTGCGCTGGTGTTACAATCTTTAAAAAAGTATAGCCAATCGGGTAGCCACAAAAACACGAAATCACAAAATTATTTGTGTTTTTGTGGCCTCTTTTCAAGTTGACTATTGAATTGATTTATTGATCCTGACACTATATTAATTTACTGGTTGCTACACTAGTCAGGGGTTTAAGGTTTCTCATTGCTTTACTCAATTCGAAGGTCTTCCTTCGGAACGCAAGCCCGGAAGCTCTGCTTCCAGTAACCACCAGTCAATATAAAAACAATTCTCAAAGGAAATTTTGAAGAACTAAACTTTAAACTTTTGACCAAATCTTATTCCGCAATTTCCATTTTTTCGGCGAAATACGCACAAAAATCACGCATATCGCCGCTGATTCGGGAGTCGTTTGTGGAGTTTTCGAGCGTATCTGCCATGGTTACCAGTGTTTGGTGGAAAAAGATTTTCATCTCATCAACGGTCATTTCCTTGGTCCACAGATCGAGCCGCAGGGTATCCTTATTTCGATGATCCCACAAAGAAAGAAGCATCGCCCGGCAGATTGTTTCTTCATGCCCCTGCAAGTCGGTAGCCGACCATTTGATCTCTTCGGGCACATTTTGTTCATCAAGAAGTACTTCGATATTAATTTTTTTTGATTTCTCAGACATAGTTTGAAGTAGGTTTACAATTTTCCCGCAGTTTGTCCAGAACTTCCTGGAAATCGGCGGGGAGCGGAGAGTTAAATTCTACATATTCATCCGTAGCAGGATGGTTAAAACCAAGTGTTTTGGCATGAAGTGCCTGCCGTTCCAGTGTGGCAAACATATTTTGAAACATTTTTTTTCTTGAACCGGTATTCGGGCCGTATCGAACAGAATCGCCCCCATAGGTTGGATCTCCAAAAACATAATAGCCGGCATGCTTCATATGTACTCTAATTTGATGGGTCCGCCCTGTTTCAAGCTGTATTTCGAGCAGTGCAAGATGATCAAAACTTTCCAGCTTTTTGAAATGTGTAACAGCAGATTTTCCGCCCTCCTCCAGAACCGTCATAATTTTTCGGTCTCGCGGCGAGCGCCCGATATTTCCTTCAATAGTTCCCTCATCCGGCGGATCTCCCCAGACAATGGCCCAGTATTTACGTTCCGGCTTCTTTTTAGCAAACTGCCTGGATAACTTTTTGTGGGTTTCATCCTCCTTGGCAACTACAAGTAATCCACTGGTATCTTTATCCAGCCGGTGCACAATTCCGGGACGAACAGTATCCTTATCCGTTTGCGATAAATTTTCATTTGTGTAGTATAGTAGTCCGTTCACAAGAGTTCCCGTCCAGTTTCCATAAGCGGGATGAACAACCATATCAGCTGTTTTATTTACCAGCAACAGGTGCTCATCTTCATACACAATATTCAGATCCATCTCCTCGGGTTTAGCTTCCTGGGGAGGCGGTTTTGGCAGCGAAATTTCAATTTTATCGCCCGGCTGCATGATATAAGACGATTTCTGCTGTATTCCATTCACCAAAACATATCCATCTTTGATCGCTTTCTGAACTTTGGTCCGGCTGGCATTTTGTATAAAAGAGGTGATGTATTTATCAAGCCGAATATCGGTGTGCTGACCATCCGGAACTTCCAGTAAATACTCTGTTTTTTGGGAATGTTCTTTTTCTATGAGCATATCTGCAAAAATAACAAAAATATAATCCGGATTATTCACGAAATAGTATAAAATAGAATTAAGTCAATGATACTATTTCATATATCGAAAATTACAGGTAACTCAAAGAAGGCTTTGCAAAACTATGACCGTCATCCTGAACTTGATTCAGGATCTCCTGATACTATCTATAAAGACGAATGGAGAATCTGAATCGAGTTCAGATTGACGCATACCCACGGTTTTGCAAAGCCCTCTCAAATTTGAGTAGTGACAGTTTGGGACTGCGAAATTTTATCGTGTACTGCGTTTAAGTGAAAAGGGCTTGCTCAGGGTACTCCAGTACCCTTCCGTCACCATTTCCACTTCGCCTTGTTCACAACCAAATTTCTTAGTGAATAATCCGGATTAACTACGAAGAAAGCTTTTTTTCCAAAAATTTAAATTTTTCTGTAAGGTTTTCGGAAAATTCGGTTCATACAAGTGACTATTGATTAAGAAGGAGGTTATTTCCCTTCATCAATAGAGGGCATAAGAGATCAAGAGCTGTAAAAGTCGCGGAATGGTAATGAACCCGATTCCGCGGCTTTTTTTATTTTTTTAGCAAATCTACTGAGCAAGGGATCCGAAACGGAACTACTCAGCGGCAACCTTTTGGCGAAGTACCATTTCGGTTTTGTAGAGTTCCCCATCACGCAACAACTCCACATGCATGTGGTCGCCCTCCTCATATTCTCGCAGTAGTGCCATTGCATGCATTTTACTCGAAACGCGTTCTTCCCCTATTCGAACGATGACATCGCCCGGCATAATACCACATTCGTAGGCGGGCCCATTTCTATTTACACTTGTAACAAGCAGTCCGCTTACGTACGGAAGCCTGTAACGATAGACAAGTTGTTCGGTCATGGAGGTAAACTCCATTCCGGGATCGTAATCCAAAACTACACTGCCGCTTGTAAGCAGTTGGGAAATAATTTTTTCAACCCGGTTGCTTGGAATGGCAAATCCCAGGCCTACAAAACCGGAGCTGGTACCCCCGGTATAGATAAATGTATTGATACCGATCACTTCACCATTACTGTTTAACAACGGTCCGCCCGAATTCCCCCGGTTAATTGCTGCATCCGTCTGAATCATATCTATATACGTACGCGGGTTGTTGGGGTCGGGACGAAAATCACGATTTTTTGCACTGACAACTCCAACCGTTACCGTTGGCTTTCCATCATCAAACAAACCAAATGGATTTCCCAGCGCAATAGACCATTCACCAACCATGATCTCATCAGAATCACTAAACTCCACAAAAGGGAAAACATGGTCGGATTGAATACGAAGCAGGGCGATATCTGTCAGCTCATCGCTGCCGATCAACTCAGCATCGTACGACTCTCCCTCCGTTGTGGAAATGGTAATTTCATTAGGATTTCTTCCCACCACATGCTGATTTGTAACTACCAAACCATCCTCACTAATTAAAAATCCTGATCCCATACTGCTGTTATCCCGTGGTGGATTGCCAAAAAAGAAGCGGAAAAATTCCTCCTGGGCCGATTGATAATTTCTCGGAGAGGTTACTGCAATACTCACAACTGCAGGGCTGGCCTTTTCTACCGCATTTGTGATGGCATTGGAGCGGTTCACATCTACGGATTCAGAAATTTCCGGAGTATCATTTTCAGGTTCACTGATGATCTCTTCCGGTGAATTTTGCTCAAGGTAAGCAGCAGAAAACGGTTGTTCTTCTGAATTGCCGCTGCTTTCTGCCGTTTCATCCGGGTTTGAGCAACCCAGGAAAATCAATAAGAAAATAAGGCTGCTATAAAACAGTGGTCGTTTCAAGATCTTTAAGCTGTTTGGCTCCGATTTTAACAAGGTCTTCAATAGCTTTTTTTCGCGGCCCTTCGTGCCAGGCACCTGCCGCCTTTTTATGACCGCCACCTCCCAGTTCTTTGGCCCAAATATTTACATCCACATTACTTCTTGAGCGAAGACTGATACGTATGCCCTCATCATGAAAATCTTTGACAAGGATAGCCGCTTTAATATTTGCGATGCTCAAAGGATATTTAACAAACCCTTCACAATCGGCATTGGATGTGCCGGTTTCTTCAAGCATCTCTTTTGTAACGCTCATCACTGCAATTTGATTATCCTCAAAAAGCTGAATGGTTTCCAGTGCCATACTGAGAAGCTTCATTTGAGGAAGTGTTTTATTCGAATAGATCACTTCAATCACCTCGTTTGGCCGGAACTGGCCTCTGTCAAGAAGTTCTGAAACAATAGCTACTGTTCGCGGGGTAACACTTTCAAACTGCAGAGAGCCGGTATCTGTAATTATTCCGGTGTAAAGAGATTTAGCAGAGGCTTCATCTAACTGGGCAGGATCGTTCTCTTCATACAATCCGTAGATCAATTCGCAGGTCGAAGAGGCACTATCAACCGATATTGTTATATCAAACTCATCAGAGGGATTCGGGTGATGGTCAATCATAAAAATTGGCAACGATTTACCTTCAAGCCACTCCGCAACTTGTCCGAACCGGTGAAGTGCATTTCCATCTACCATCACAAGCAGATCACACTCAGCAAGCTTTTCCTCCGTTGGGTTCTCAATATCAACAGCTCTTGTCAGCCACTGCATATTCATTGGAATTTCATCTTCATTAAATGCAGTTACTTCAAACCCGTTTTTTTGCAACCACAAACTAAGTGCAACTTGCGAACCAATGCAATCTCCATCAGGACGAATATGCGAGAAGACCCCAATGTGGCTGTAATTCTTGATTTTTTTGATAAACTCAGAAAACATAATTTCTCAAACTTAATCCTTAATCACTATTTTTGGTGATGTTGACATGTACATTCACAGATGTTTGAACCTTTTTTGGATTATTAGCTACCTGGTGTAAGATTTTAAACCTGGAAATTCCTCCGGTCACATCGGCACGTTGTTTTTCAACGCATTAAACCAAATTTTTTAGAACGTTCAAAAATGAAGTTTCTTTGCATAGATAGCAAACATTTTTAATCAATGGATTCTTAACAGTTATTCATCTATTATCATTTACATGAAGGCAGTTATACTTTGCGATGGCGATATTCCAAAAAAAACAATAATCGAGCGAGAATTATTTGATGGAAATCTTCTAATTGCTGCAGATGGCGGGGCTAACCGGGCCATTGAATTGGGTATTCAGCCGGATGTCATCATCGGTGACCTGGATAGCTACAACGTTTCCGGTAATGAAGAGGCGCTTGTTATTAAAGACGAAGATCAGGAAACCAACGATCTTGAAAAAGCTCTCTCCCATGTATTACGAAAATCTGTGAGTGAGGTCACTGTTTTCGGCGCTACGGGAAAACGTCTCGATCATACCTTGAAAAATCTCTCTGTTCTTCTTCAGTACGATTCACATTTTAAGTCGATTGAGCTGATCGATAATTACACTACGATAAAAATTATCCAATCTCCTTTTCGGGAAACTTTTAAAATCGGCACCATGATCTCTCTCTTCCCTCTCTCCGGAAAAGTGGAAGGGATAACAACCAGGGGATTAAAATATCCTTTAAAGGATGAAGCGCTCGAAAACGGCATCCGTGACGGCAGTTCCAATGAAGCGGTGGAAGAAACGGTCGAAATTAAATTCAAAAAAGGAGACCTTCTTCTCCTTACGCATCATTAAATTCCAATTTCGTGTCTTCAGGTTTTACAATTTTCGATTGGTCTCTTATTGCTTTTTACTTCCTGTTTCTTATCTGGATTAGTTGGAAAAAGGAATGGAATTCGGAAGAGACAGAAGAACAGTTTCTGCTTAGCGGACGAAAGGTTACACTTCCAGCTTTTGTAGCTACACTTGTTTCTACTTGGTATGGAGGAATCCTGGGAGTTGGGGAATGGAGTTACCAATTTGGTATTTCACAATGGCTTATCCTGGGAGCACCATTTTATATTTTCTCAGCCATTTTTGCCGTATTCCTCGCCGGAAAAATTCGGCTGAACAAAGCCCTGACAATCCCTGAAGCTGTTGCCAACCAGTATAGTGAACGTGCGGGGCGCATTAGTGCCCTGCCCATTTTTATCCTGGTCAGCCCTGCCCCTTATATTCTAATGCTTGGCCTGATTTTCCAGTTTCTCATTGGCGGAGATGCCCCTTTTCTACTCTATGCCTCGCTGGTTGCCCTGTTCTCGGTTCTTTATATCATTATCGGGGGATTCGGCGCGGTTATCCGAACGGATATTTTGCAGGTCGTCCTCATGTTTGCCGGTTTTATCATTCTGCTGATTTTTGCCATTTCCGAATTTGGCGGATTTGGTATTCTTATAAATGAACTGCCAAGTGGGCATATGGATATCACCGGCGGCCATTCGCTGCAATATATTCTTGTGTGGTTTTTTATCGCACTGTGGACCTTTGTGGATCCCAGTTTTCATCAGCGGGCGGCAGCAGCGGAATCTCCTGAAACGGCTAAGAGAGGAATTTTTTGGTCCATTGCGTTTTGGGTTGCCTTTGATTTCCTGACCTGTTTTGCCGGCATGTATGCGTTTGCCATTTTGGGTGAAGGGCTTGATCAACCCGTTTTAGCTTATCCTCTTTTAGCCGATCAAATTCTGCCCGTTGGTTTGAAGGGGATCTTCTTTCTCTCTCTTTTAGCAACGATCATGTCTACGTTGGATAGCTATCTTTTCATCTCAGGACAAACCCTTGGGCGAGACTATCTTGTTAAATATTTCCCAAATATTCGGCCGAATCTGTTAACCCGGATTGGAATTTTGGTTTCGGCAATTATTGGTATCATCCTGATTATTATCTATCCAAGTGTGATTGATCTGTGGTATGTCATCGGGTCGGTATTTATTCCCGGATTGTTGATCCCGGTTCTGGGAATCTATCTAAAACCATTCCAGTTTCCAGCCAGAATCGTTTATGCGTCAATCATTGGTTGTACATTGGTCTCTCTGACCTGGCTGATTTTAGGAACCGTTATTCCACAGCCGCAAAGCGGGTATGCATTTTATGGTCTTGAGCCTTTCTATCCCGGACTCTTTTTAGCGATTCTGCTTTGGGTTTATGGGCGATTTAGGATGAGTGATTAAATCTCCCTTCGAAGGGAGACAGAATTTCTCAATTGTTCTTGAGAAATTCAGAGGGATGTTAGATGGGAGCTAAATGAAGAATTCATATGCCATCCCCTCCTTGATCAATCCTTGCTTGCTCTTCCCTTTCAAAGTAGAACCTTCATGACTTAAACAAATGGATTGAGAATTTGGAGCGAGTATATTTTTTGTTTGTGCTGTAGGTCTTCTGAGTAGAGAATATTACATGATGCTTCGATAGCGGCGGCAATAATCAGAGAATCATAAAAAGAGTATTGCCATCTTTCATGTATATCAAAAGCTGAATACACCAAATCTTTGCTTGAATACACTTCCCACATCTGATCAAGAACTGAATCAACATACTGTCGGCAATCTTTTATGGATAATGGAGTCTCAAATTTTCGAGTTGATACATTTATAAATTCCTGAACAACTTGATAACTGATAACACCTTGATTCTGAATGAGCCCATCTGTAATTAACTTCTTTGCAGTCTTCTGTTTCTGGGGATCACTTACATCAAAGGAATAAACTATGATATTAGTATCAAGAAAATATCTATCGCTCATTCAATTCATCCCGAGTAAATGACCGGCCTGGCTTTGCATAACTAAACTTTGAAAGGATAGCTTCAATCTCTTCCTCTCTTTCACCCCGAGATGCATACCTTTCCAACCACTCTCTAAACCTTTTATTCAAAGATGTGTTTTCCTTTCGGGCTTTATCCCGAGCTTTTTGAATCAAAGATTCGTCCGCTGAAAATGTAATATTCTTCATAATAATTTAGTGTACACGATTTTCGTGTATTTTACATAAATAATACTTTATCAGCAAAAAAATCATTAAAGATTACTCCTTGAAGGGTGCAGAGAATTTATGTCGATTTGAGCAAATGCCCCAAATTCAACTTATGGATGGGAATAATATATTTGTTGGAAAAAACATCTTTTTGGATTCCAAGTAATCCGGTTCCGCGAAAATCTACAACACAAAAATTTCCCTCGGCACTCACTACTTCACCTATACCGTAATACTCCGGCGATGGGCCGTAATACACCAGGTCACCCAACTGTACAATATTCGTTGCCCGCCGGTGGTAGGGATAGATAACCGGAAGAAGATCTAATCGGTAAGAGAGTCGCCGGTTTTGTGTTGCCATTATAAATTATTGTTGAAACTAATCTCGCGTTTATTCTTTCCAGTGATGCTAAAGGTAACATGCTTTGAGGTAGGTGGCAATATCTCTGTAATCCGATTCGGCCACTCGATTACGCAAACGCCGTCGCCATATAAATATTCTTCTGCTCCAATTTCAAGAGCTTCCTCAACATGCTCAAGACGGTAACAATCAAAATGGTAAACCGGTAGTTCTCCATCGTACTCATTAATGAGGGTAAACGTAGGCGAAGAGACAACATCACCCGAAAGTCCCAACCCCTGTACAAAACCTCGTACAAAATGAGTTTTTCCGGCTCCAAGATTTCCCTCCAGGCAGATGACATCCCCCCGTTCCACAGTTTGAGCAAATTTCTTCGCAATACGAATCGTCTCTTCAGGACTGCAGCTTTGAACCGTTTTCATTTTATCATTCGCGGGGTTTCATCGTTGCAACGGGCAAAATCATCTCCTCCATCGATGCACCTCCGTGCTGAAATGTATCCCGATAGCGATTTTGAAATTTGTTGTAATTGGTGGGATACACAAAGTAGTAATCCTCTTTAGCGATGATATAAGAATTTGCGGGAGGCTCCACGGGCAACTGGTAGGTGTGGGGTTTATCGATATAAATAGCGGCACTGTCCTGCGCCCGGAGATTTCGGCCATATTTGTAACGTAAGTTCGTCGCAGCATCACGATCTCCAAATACTTTTGTATCACGCATAGCCCGAATGGATCCATGGTCTGTGGAAACCACAACAGTTACATCTTCCCTGGCCAGTTCTTTAAACATTCTGAGGAGAGATGAGTGTTGAAACCAGGTTTCAGTAAGCGATCTGAACGCAGAAACATCGGGGGCAAGCTGTTTTAAAACTTCAGAATCGGACCGGCTGTGAACCAGTGTATCCACAAAATTATAAATAATCGTTGAAAACTGTGTCTGTGTATAATTCGAAATCTTATCCACAATTCTATTTCCATCTTCCGGGTTGATGATCTTCTCGTATTTCACCTGTTCAGGCAGCCCGTTTCGATTTAAGTATCTTTTCAGCAAGACCTCCTCATGTCGGTTGAGTGAACTCTCTTCCTGCCCCATCTCCCACAGATCGGGATATCGGCGTTGAATTTCCAGCGGGTATAAACCGGAAAAAATTGCATTCCGTGAAAATGGCGTTGCCGTTGGAAGAATCGAATAATAAAAATCTGTATTGATAGTAAAATATTCATTCAGCATACTCTGAAATAGCAGCCACTGATCGTAGCGCATACAGTCAATCAGGAAAAAAACTACGGTTTTATTCTCCTTCAACAGGGGAAAGACTTTCCATTCAAGCAGGTTTGGGCTTAAGACCGGGTGCTCATTATCCTGTGTTTTCAGCCAACCACGGTATTCCATTTTTATAAATTTACCAAATGCCTGGTTTGCCTGCTGAAACTGATCCTGCAGAACCTGTTGCAGTCCTTCATCACCCGCTTCAAGATTCAACTCCCAATGTGTAAGTTGTTTATAAATATCGATCCACTCCTGCCAGCTTGTATCCTCACTAAATTTAGCAGATAGTTTTTTAAAACTTTTCAGATACGTTTGAGCAGCCTTCTCATTTTGAATTCTTCGTTTATCAAGAATTCGTTTAATAGTGAGAAGAATCTGGTTTGGATTTACGGGTTTAATCAGGTAATCGGAGATTTTATTCCCGATCGCATCCTCCATAATCGATTCCTCTTCGCTCTTGGTAATCATTACAACAGGCAGTGAAGGTTGTAGCTGCTGGATCTGTTCAAGAGTGGCAAGGCCGTCCATTCCGGGCATCTGTTCATCAAGGAAAACAATGTCGAACGTACGAGACTTAATCAAAGAGATAGCATCCCTGCCGTTGGTGACAGGGGTAACCTCAAACCCTTTATTTTGGAGAAAGATGATGTGAGATTTTAGCTGGTCAATCTCATCATCAGCCCATAAAATTTTATTAGACATCTGAACCCTGATTACTTCTTTTATTTGTTTGATTTAAAAAATAGGGAAACAGGGTCGGTTTAAAAATAAGATCCACATGTTTTTAATACTTTTTTATCATCTGTTTAAAGAGTGATTAACGGCTTGATTCGGGCCAATCTTTTATCACCAATTCCTTTAATTTCAAGCAATTGATCTTTGGATGTGAACGATCCATTTTCTTTTCTCCAATTGATAATCCGCTCTGCATAGGCCGGCCCCACACCCGGTAGTTCCTGGAGGCGTTCATTGGTAGCCGTATTGATATTAATAATTTCAGCAACTTCATTTTTCTCATCTGTTTGTTGAGTTGTATCCGACAAATTTATTGATGGACTCTCCTCATTTCTGACGGAGATCGAAACGGGCAGATCACGACCTGGCTGATATCGGGCCAGAATTCGTTCCTCTTCCTGTTCGATCTGCTCACTTTTCTCTTTAAAAACTTTTTCAAGTTTGGCATACTCTTTTTCGCTGTAATTAGCATATGGTTTGCTAAAAGTGAGCGCTCCACTCAGTATCACTAATAAAATCAGTAGTGCAGAAATTGCAATTCTTTCGCTTCTTTTGATCTCGAGTTTTTCGAGTAAGAAAAATATTCTTCTCTTCATAAATCTTCCCTTTTTTTAAAATCCAGCGGTTCTATATTTGTTTTTAATAACTTGTTCTAACTGTCCAAACCAATAGAGGTTCTTTATATTTATGAACCTGATTTTTTAAATCCCTTACAAGATTAGTGCGAATGGACCCAAATTTTTTTGATTCTGAGAAAGGAAGACTGGCATGGTACTCAACTGGAAACGGTAAATCAGTTCTGCTTTTGCATGGCTGGGGGAGCGACTCAAAAGTAATGATGCCGATGGCAAAACAGCTGCAGGATATCAGAGCAAGTTATCTTGTTGACTTTCCCGGATTTGGAAACTCACCTGAACCAAATTCACCCTGGCGTGTTGATGATTTTGTTGATCTTATAGAAGAGTTTATCAAAAACATTCTTCCAGATGAGTCGATTGACCTAATTGTGCACTCTTTCGGAGCTCGTGTTGCCCTGAAATTGTTAACCCGGCCAACGGTCTCTTCAAAAATAGATAAAGTGGTTTTTACAGGTGCGGCCGGATTGAAACCTAAGCGGACCACTAATTATTATCTGAAAAAATACACTGCAAAAACATTGAAACTTCCGTTTACCCTGTTGCCTAAACAGTACCGGGAGAAAGGACTTACTAAGTTACGACAAACTTCTCTCTGGAAAAGTCTTGGCTCTTCCGACTATCAAAAATTATCCGGGGTGATGAGAGAGACGTTTGTTGCATGCGTAAATGAGCACCTGGATCAACTGGTTCCGCAAGTTAAACATGAGATACTCTTAATTTGGGGAGAGAATGATACAGCAACACCCCTATATCAGGGAAAGCAATTTGAAGCGTTGTTGAAACGGAGTGCTCTCGTTGAAATAGACGGGGCCGGTCATTACGCTTTTTTGGACAAACCAAAACAGTTCGCCTCTATATTGCGTGCTTATTTTGAACCAGGTGAGAACAGCTGATTTAGACCTTCAGTTTATAACTGGTACATGGGCCTTCTTCTTTGCCGTTTTTTTCGCAATCTTCTCTTTTCTCAAAGCCTTCAGTGGCATGAGCGAGAATGTCACCTTTTTTATTGGTTCGCCGCCATCTCCATTCTCCTTTCACGTCCTGATAAATTTCACACTTAGGCATACTATATTGATTTAATTAAAAACTTACGTACTTAAAAGGACTTCATTTTTTCATCCAGAATCAACAATTTATTACTTATTCACTGTAAAACCGATGAAAAATATTATCTTGTGATTCAGTATAATTTAATAAAATAAGCCGAGAAAGAATCAAATCATTCCAATGGATACAGGTTCTACACAAAAACTTGCCATTCTGATCGATGCCGATAACGCCCAGCCATCTATCACAGAAAATTTACTTGCAGAAGTTGCCAAATACGGAACTGCAAATGTAAAACGAATTTATGGAGACTGGACGCAGCCCCAGCTTCGGGGATGGAAAGAGGTTTTACTTGAACACTCTATTCAGCCCATACAGCAATTTGGATATACCCGGGGTAAAAATGCAACAGACAGTGCCCTGATCATTGATGCAATGGACTTGCTTTATACAGACAAATTCGATGGATTTTGCCTTGTTTCCAGCGACAGCGATTTTACCAAACTTGCAGCTCGTATTCGGGAGGCCGGCCTTGTAGTCTATGGATTCGGTGAAAAGAAAACACCCGATCCATTCGTTGCTGCCTGCGATAAATTTATTTACACGGAGGTATTAGCAGAAGAGGATGATGATAAACAGCAGAGAAAAAAACGTCCCGCAAAAGATTTAAAACAAGATACAAAGCTTGTTAACCTGGTAAGAAATGCCATCGAAGCATCTTCCGATGAGAGCGGATGGGCGCACCTGGCACCGGTAGGCAGTTATATTGCAAAACAGTCTCCGGGTTTTGATCCCCGAAATTACGGGTATAAAAAACTTGGAGAATTGATAGATGCCATCGGACTTTTTGAAATGGAAGAGAGAAAAGTTGGGGATGGACATTCCAAAGTGATCTATGTAAAAGACAAACGAAAGTAATTTTATTTATTCAGAGCATACCGGTTTTTTTCTATTCATACCTCTTCGCAAAATAAATTTTTAAAAAAATTGTAAGGTTTTCGGTTTATCCGGTTCATACATATAAACAGATTAAAATTTATTAATATTTGATTTGATTTTATTCAGATCAATTCGGTATTTAGGTTTACGCGATTTTTAAATAGTACCGGACTGTTTTAATTCTACTAAGGCTTTTCAAACGGGATACAACTCACAAAAACTTGGGATAATTCTGTGTAATTGATCGCTCAATTATCCAGAGGGCGGAATCCGAAAAGCCGACAGAGTAGGAAAAAAATAAACAGGAGATAAACCAATGAATCAGAAAAAAAGAAAGAGATACTTGGTTACATATGCGGATCAGGACATAGATTCGTCTAAAGCAAGCAGTATACTTGGTGTAACAAAAAGCAAAACCAAAGAGGGCGTCTCGTTTATGGAGACCGACTCCACCCCTAAAAAAGATGATGTCCTTCACTTTTCAAAACTTGGAATCAGTTCTATTGAACTGGACGATGAGGAACATTCCAAACTGGCAAAAAAGAAAGAAGTATTAGCTGTTGAGGAGGATACAGAAGTTCATATTCTTGAGCTCTCGGCAGAAGAAGAGCAACTGGAACGATTCAACAGCTCCATCAGCGAAGCCGGTTACGACACAAATGGTTCGTACGACGAAGGTTACCGAAATGCCATGATGGACCTTTTCTCATCGATGCTTCAAATGGGAACAAGAGAACAAACTTCTGGAAGTGGAGGATATGGACCGGTTTTACCAGTACCCCGAAACCCAATTCTAAGACCCATTCCAAGAAAACCATTCCCCTGGAGACCACCCGTATTGCGAAAGCAACCGGTACCCTGGAATATCAGCATGATCAATGCACCCGCAGCGTGGAACAGGGGCTACAAGGGAAGTGGCGTGAAAGTTGCCGTTCTTGATACGGGAATCGCGAATCATAACGACCTTACCATATCGGGCGGTGCATCTTTTGTAAGTGGTGTATCCAGTTACGACGACGGGCACAGCCACGGTACGCACTGTGCAGGAATCATCGGTGCCAGGAACAATTTTATCGGCGTGGTTGGAGTTGCCCCTTTGTGCAGTCTCTATGCCGTAAAAGTGCTTTCAGACTCTGGCAGCGGGTACTCATCATGGGTTATTGCAGGCATGGACTGGTGTATTCAAAATGATATACAGGTTGCGAGTATGAGTCTGGGTAGTTCAACAGCCCCAAGTACGGCCTATGCCAATGCGGTTAGAAAGTGCCAGGAAGCTGGTGTAACTGTTGTTACATCTGCCGGAAACTCAGGAAACAGCAGTTCCTTCCCCTGGGTAGGTTCACCGGCTAATGCTTACCAGAGATCGAACTCTAATGCAAGTCCGATTGCAGTTGGTGCTGTTAATCAAAGCAGTAACATAGCCAGCTTTTCATCACGTGACGGAGATCATTCCGAGTGGAATCGGGTTACCGTAGTAGCTCCCGGAGTTGACGTCAATTCCACTGTGTTGAATAATGGTTATGACGAAAAAACCGGAACCAGTATGGCATGTCCTCACGTAGCCGGTCTTGCTGCACTTCTTTATGAGAAGTATCCGGGTATCAGCCCCATAAATGTTGAACGCAGAATTACGGCATCAGCATCAGATCTTGGTGCTGCCGGATTCGATGAACCACACGGTTATGGTTTGATAAACTGTGACCTGGCAACAGCGTAGCTATAAACATAAATCGGTAAGGTGCCCGTTACCTATGGGCACCTTACTTTTCTGTAATCCAAATTGATATGAAAAATATTCAAACCGATCTTGAAAATGCTATTCGCAAGTATCCTGAAAAATCGTACAGAGTACTTATCGTAACTAAAGAGGGAACGAATGCAGATGATCTAAAACTTGAACAAGCCAATAAGTTGATGGACAATATTCTTTCGGCTGAGTTGAAAGGCTCAAAAATTCTCTCACTTGCAGAGCACAAATCAGTTCAATCTATTGAATTGGACGAAGAGGTGAGAATTACTTGATAATATTTGAACAAAATTAAAATACTTTTCATTAAGACGTACCTCAATTGTAGCATCACTTGCGAGAAGGCAAATACAGTATTACTATACATATATATGAGATATTAATATTAAGATCATGAAATACTTCATCCCTCTCCTTTCCATTACAGTTTTGCTTCTCTTTACAGGCTGTGCCAGTACTGGTTCATATTCTTCCAACAACTCTCAGCAAGCCGGAACCGAAATTATGGTTGACAATCCTAATCTTGGACTCGATATCTACCTGCGCCGGCTGAGTGGCGTGAGAGTTCAGGGATCGGGGCGTGCGGCAACGATCTCCATTCGCGGCTCATCATCTACTTTCCTGCAATCAGATACGCGTCCTTTATTTGTAATTGATGGTGTTCGAGCCGGCAGAAGTTTTTCAAATATTTATACGATGCTAAATATGCAAAATGTCAAGGCTGTTCGTGTGATCAAATTATCGAAAGCCACTATGTTGTATGGGCATGAGGGAAGGAACGGAGTTATAGAGATCACCAGCAGAGGCTGATAACTATCTGGTTTGCGCCAATTAACTACAGTGTCAGGATGATTCATCCAGGAATTTTGTCATACAAAGTACCCTTTTTGGCAGTGCAGTACGCTACAATCACACCGCGAGTGAGCTTATTGATTGCTTTCCTAAATCTACTTCAGAGATCCCGGCTCTTTTGGATGGGGATGTTGTTTCTGCTCTATCGGCAATAGTTGCAGATCATAAAACCGACAGATGATGCCGATCTATTCGGATCTTTGCCGATGGACAAATCTACATTGAGATCTGTTTTTGGAAATAATGCACTTATTTCAAATCCAGTGGAATACGATGATCAAACAATTACTCTTCAAATACGAGACTATCCGGATTGGCGCCTAACTCTTTCAGATATTTCATCATATTTTCATTGAAAGCCATAGGACCACAAACGTAAAACGGCTGGTCAAAATCATCAATCTGTTCGGCCAAGAAATCTTTGTCAATAAAACCATCCAGGAATGTATGGTCCTCTGCATCTTTATCAGTCAGAACGGATATAAAATCATTACCGAGCATCTCTTCGAACTCCTCCTGGAGGATTACATCATTGGAGCTCTTGTTGGAAAAAATCAAACGGTTTCCTTTCAACTTCCCTTTTTTGTGCAGATCTCTGAATATGGCAATAAACGGTGTTACACCGGCTCCGCCAGCCAAAAACACACCGGGGCCATTATACTGGATGGTTCCCCACGGGTCATCAATAATAAATTCGTCACCAACTTCCAGTTTACCGATTTGATTAGTTACACCATCGTGATCTTCATAGATCTTGATAACAAACTCCAGCTCTGGATCTTCATTCAATGAGGTAAATGTAAACGGTCGTTTTTCATCTTTCCATCCCTCTTTATTGATGGAAACCTCCGTTGCCTGGCCGGGTGTAAAGGAGTAGCCATCCGGTTTTTCAAATGTGAATTATTTAACGTCGTGTGTTACTTGCTCGATGGATGTTATTTCTACTGTATAACTCATTTTTGTCTATTATTTAAACTCATTGTTCGCATTTAAAAAACCACAGCATTGATAAATCGTTCCACATCTGATAGAACCTGTTTCTTAAAATAAATTTAGAATCAATCATTAATTAGAATTATCTATCAGAGGGCTTTGCAAAACCGTGGTTATTGGTCAATCTGAACTCAATTCAGATTCTCCATTCGCCTTTATAGCCAGTATCTGGAGATCCTGAATCAAGTTCAGGATGACGGTCAGAGTTTTGCAAAGCCTTCTATCATCATTCTGTTGAATTCATATATTCTGAATGAACATCACTAAAAAATTTATCGGATGAAAAAGATCTATTTAGGCTGTTTGCTTCTACTTTATTTTACTCCAACAGCTATGGGACAAATTATTACTGATGTTCCGGAAAATAAGTCCAACAATCGATTTCTGAATGACGCATCAGTTATTTCGATGCGCCCGGGGCTTTCTATTTCAGGCTTTTCGAATGAGGGGGAACGCGGACTGGGACTACAGCAGATTTTAAACGAGGCGATGGATTCAAAAAATAGTTCAGCTTATCTGTCAGTATCGCAGATTCTGGAGAAGGCGAAAGACCCAATCTCTTTGAATCCTGATGTGGGCCAGATTGAATACACCACCAATATATTGCAATACCTGGCTTTCGAAACGCTGGCATCTCTCGTATTAGAACAAAACGGGATCGATTCTGAGCAGTCTAAGAATACTTACGGCCTTACTATAGGCGAGCACTCAATGGTGATTGATAAATTGACGAATGCCATTAATTCTCTAACATCAAATGATAAATTGGTTCGAAAATTACCGGGAGATCAACCGTTTGATGACTACCTGAATGCTATCCGCTCCTTTAATAATATGGCACGAGCGCTGGATCTCTACTTGGCCACAGAAAATGCGTACCAACATTATGGACTGGATGATTCTTCGCTCCTTACAGAACAGGAAAAAACAGATTTGATGAATCGCTTCAGGGCTGATATTGATATTCTTTTTAATAATGGTTTAAAAAGAGAGTATGGTGTGGGCGGCCTTTTTACAGTAACGGAGGATCATCTTGAAGCCGGGAATCGCCCTATGAAGGGATATTTTGCCCTCGCTTATGCATCCATGAGTGCCCAAACTGCAACACAGGAAGAGCTGGGACACCCTGGACGATTATATTTCAACTGCCCGAAGAAAAGCCAGTGAGCCATCAGATGACCAGAGGGGACGATATTGGATGTATCAAACCGCAAACGGCAGCCGGTTTTGGGCGGAAGGCCCGTTCTATTTGGATTTTGTATTGAAGGACGCCATCATCTTCTGGCACGCTATTCGTATTAATGAAGATCTTGATGAGTCGTTCGATCCCTTTTTTAATGATTGGTTTCTGAATCCCGTCCGATGGCTGGCCGATCTTTCAACCCCTGATGGTTCCCTGCCAGCACTTGATGACAGCAACAAGCGGCCCATCCAAGCCGCCAATTTACTACGTTGGAGCGGCGAGTATGGAGACGAACAAGTTGGCAGAATGTTTACAACAATTTTTGATAATCTCTCCGAACACCATAGTGAAACAGAAAATGAAGACCAGTTTTACCTGGTTGAAGCGGCAATTCCAATCAACAATAGCAGTAGTTCTGACATTGAATCTCTTACAAACCCCGAAGATCAGCAATTCATCATTCGGCATACGGATACATCAAACCAACAGCACTATCTTGCGCTGGTGGGCGAAAAAGGGAAATCAATCACCAGCGGCGAAGGTCACGAACAACCCGATCAACTGCAATTGCTCTACTATTTGGATGAATTTTCATTTCTCACGGATGGAGGTTACGACAGTGGGAATCCTCAAACCAACAGCACTTGGAACGGATACCTCTACACGAATACCATGCAGTATGATGCATCCGATATCGAAACTACGTTCGATTTTGTAACCTACCAGAATGAGGGCGGGCTTGAAAGTCCATTTGCTTCCATTACCGAGACAAGGAAAGTAAGCGTTCACAATGAAGCGGACATTGATTATCAAAATCCGGCTCAAAATGTGGAACTGATATCTGGTCAGGTTGAATTGAATTTTGACTCTCCTTCGGGTTCTTCTTCTACCTACAACCGTTCCATTATATTTGTGAAGGGAGAGAACCCCTACCTGATCGACATCAATGATATTGCAGCCGTTTCGGGTCGTAATGACTTTGTGATGCGATACTACGGCAACAGCGATCAATCTGATACTGAAAACGGTTGGTTCCTTTGGGATTTTTCAGCTCAGCCATTTACAAGTCCTTCCCATCGACTTTTTTTGTATACAGTTCCTCTTTTCGGAAATTATGATGAGGAGATTGAAACAGTTCAGATACAGGAAGCTCAAAATCGGGTTGATGGAGAAAAAATGCCATATCCAGTAATAAGAAAATCATATCTCAGCGACCAGGAATCCAACCGATTTACAACGGCAAGTATTCTGAATATTCTTGAAGACACACCATCTTCTGAGCCTGAATTTGTATCAAATTCAGGAGATTTGAGTTATATCACATACCGAGTTGACCCGGAAACGATCGACCTGTTCGTTTTTGCGGCTGATACAACTGAAAATAATCGCTCACTAAACATTCAATCCGGACCACTAAGTGAAATTGAAATTGCCCTCCTGGCAAATCAAACCATCGGGTTTTCAAGATTCAGAATGGATGGTGATAGCTGGATGCAGGATTCTGATTATACGGTACATCTGCAATCCAGTACCGCACCTGATGCGCCCAAAAATCTCTCCGTTTCTATAGAAGAACGAGCTGCAGGACCCGCAGCTGTTTTAAGCTGGAATGAGCCCGGGGGGGATATCGCTTTTTATGAAATCTGGAAACAGTTGAGGGCCCGCTCCGATCAATCCGAACAACCCGTTGAATTAATTGGCACATCAGAAACCAACAGCTACGCGGACGCCTCGATTACCAATCTGCCGTCCGGTGAATTTGACCAGCGCTGGTTTGTAAAAGCCGTGAACTCTGACTCGTTGACTTCAGCACCATCTAATTACACCGAATGGATCTACTTCGACCAATCGGCTACACCAGACGAGTTCAAGCTGTATAACCCCTTTCCAAACCCTATGCGGGAGGCCGGGAATGTACGATATCAACTTGCAGAAGAGGCCGATGTAACCCTTCAACTTTTTGATCTCCTGGGTCGTAAAATTAAATTGATCCTTAGCGATTCGCAGTCTGCTGGTACCTTTACTAAAGAATGGAATTCTGGTGGTTTATCGTCGGGAATATACATTCTGCGGTTAACTGTCACGCCTGAAGCTGGGTCTGCCTATCAAAAAAGTGTCAGGGTAAGTGTGATCAAATAATGGACTCTCCTTATTGGAATTTATTGTAACTGTTTAGCGGTTTGTGGCACTTTAGATTACATCTGATAGATTTCGGAAAGTAAGATTACAAAAAGGCCTTAGATAATGGAAAAGGTATCTATTACCGTCTGCTACAGCTGACTTGGAAATAAGGAAAAAGTAATTGGTTTAACCACATTTAAGTCAAAAGATAGGCCGAGAATCCCGAATGTGATTTAAAAATCAGTTATTTGATCATCTTGATGAATAATCAAAATCAATCTATTATGAATTTTTATTGGCATCCTCCGGCCTCTCTATCCTGATCGTAATTTCATTACTTACTAACTCCTCATTATTAGCCAGAATAGATGGATAGATTTCAATCCATGATGAAGAACTTCCAAATCTAAAGCAGAAGTCAAATTCAAGTGATTGTCCAACGACTTCAAAGTCATCTTCAAAAATATTTTCACCTTCCGTACCGCTTTCAAATAAAATGTCGAACTCAATTCCACTAATATCTACTCCTGAACTTGAATCAAAGTTCAATACAAATTGAAACCGTGTGGCTGAAGCACCCGAATCAATGTCGCATCCATTTAATTGAACAACAGAATATGAACTGTCAGTAATTTCGATGAATGAACTTTCAGAACTGGTTGAATCCTTGCATGATGTCACTATTAGTGTTAGCAGAAAAATTGTTATGGTAAGAATTCGCAAATAATTAGATCTCATAATTTAATTCCTTTTTCTAAGTCTCTCTGGCATTAAAAAGGTTGGAGTAGAAAAGTTTTTGAATATCTAAATCAATCATCTCCATCCTATCTCTAATAACTAATGCGAAATATTATTATCAGTTCTGTCACACATATTTGTTGGAAACTTCATTTTTAAAATGATTGGATCTTTATGCAATACGTTTCTATTTGATCCACGAATATTGAGAGAACAATCCTGCTGCCCCCGCTAATTCTTGAACCTTCCCTTTTCTGATAGAATCATCTGAAATGGCGCAGAGATATTTTTGATTATGAATATTTATCCCCGTGGTTACTCCGTTCGCAAAAAAACCTTATCATTTGGTCAATAATTTTTGATATTTCAACCCAATAAAAACTTCATCAAATGATATCAGGGCTTTTGAAGATTCGTTTATTTCTTCTGTTACCAATTCTATGGCTGACTATACTAAGTTGTCGGTCCACCGAATCTATCGTTGAGGAACAACAACCACCAGAGATTGAAAAACCATCGGTTCAGCAGGTTGACGGTCTCAAACCAAACCGTGAATTTCGGGCCATTTGGGTGGCTACTGTTGCAAATATCGACTGGCCTTCTGAGCCCGGCCTGCCCGTGGACAGACAGAAAGAAGAGATGATTGACATCCTGGATCGTGCTGCTGCATTGAATTTCAACGCCATCATTTTCCAGGTTCGTCCTGCGGCTGATGCTCTCTACCCCTCACCCCATGAACCCTGGTCGTACTACCTGACCGGGAAAATGGGACAACCGCCATTGCCTGCATATGATCCGCTTGAGTTTGCTGTAACAGAAGCTCATAAACGGGGAATGGAATTACACGCCTGGTTCAATCCCTATCGTGCCGGCCATCCTTCAGATAAATCAGAAATTTCGCCCGATCATATCAGCAAAATTCAACCCGATTGGGTTCATGAATATGGCGATTATCTTTGGCTCGATCCCGGCATTCCTGAGGTTCGTCAGCATACAATCGATGTCATTTTAGATGTGGTTGAGCGCTATGATATCGACGGCGTGCATTTTGACGATTATTTCTATCCCTATCCCTCCTACGCTGATGGAGCCGATTTTCCGGATACCGAAAGCTGGCAAAGAGCCGTTGAAAAGGGTACCACACTCTCCCGGAAAGACTGGCGGCGAAGTAATGTGGATACATTGATGAGAGAACTGTCTGAAGAGATCAAACAAGTAAAACCTCACGTAAAATTTGGGATCAGTCCGTTTGGAATCTGGCGGCCGGGTTATCCTGAGTATACTACCGGATTCGATGCTTACAATGAACTCTATGCCGATGCCCGGCTCTGGCTGAAGGAGGGCTGGGTGGATTATTTTACACCTCAGATCTATTATCGTCTGGATCAGGTTGGGCAGCCGTTTCCCATCATGCTGGATTGGTGGGTGGAGCAGAACGATTACAACCGGCATATCTGGCCGGGACTGTTTACTAGCCGAATTTTATCATCATGGCCGGCGAATGAAATCACCGGCCAATTATATACATCACGGGCATTTCCGAATGTAACCGGTGCCGTTCACTTCAGCATGAAAACGTTCATGGAAAACCCCGATGATTTCAACCAAATTCTTGCCGCCGGGCCGAATGCATATCCATCACTGATTCCTGCATCCCCCTGGATCTCAACAACTGTTCCGGATGCACCGGCGGTTACATTTCACGATTTTAACTCTTACTGGTCGCTAACTCTTCAACCACAAAATGGAGATGATATTCAATGGTGGCTTGTGAGAACAAAATTAAATGGGCAATGGGAAGTGGAATACTATCCCGCTTTTCATCGTGAGATCGATTTTTTTGGAGGAGAAGGGATGAAGCGTCCGTCCGATATTGTCGTTTCCGGGGTAAATCGTGCGGGAGTAGAGGGTGAGCTTTCTGAGCCGATCAAAACAGAAGTTATTGAATCAGCCATAAGGGATTCTGCCAGGCTTCCTGAAAATGTAATAAAACGAGAGGATTGGGCTGAGCATGAACCGTTAGGGTATGATGCCAATGCCGTGCGCAGAAACCTGATGCACGGAGATACACTTCAATTCCGTGACTTCAGCCTTGTCTTTTCACGAATGTTGAAATCAACTCCATATCCCGGGCACTTCATGGGTATCTCTTCTGAGAAGAAAGATAGTACGGAGATCAACGAAAGGGTTACCGTTCAGCTCTATCGAAATGGTGTATCTGAGCAGTTTTTTCTTCAGCCTGGCGAAGCGATGAACTGGTACGGTTATCATGTTGGTCTGATCGATACAAATTTCGACAGCGGCATG